>JBBRWS010000004.1:0-87992 GCA_038249055.1 Minisyncoccia bacterium | reverse complement strand
CGGACGTAACGAAAATACATTGGTATTTATTTGCGTCCGCTCCTCACTTGTTGTTATATAGATTACTATATAACAACGGCATTCGGACGTAACGAAAATACATTGGTATTTATTTGCGTCCGCTCCTCACTTGTTGTTATAATCTAAATATGAACAATATAGATTTTTTGGCAATTGGTGATATTGCGACAGAACCATTTATAAAAATTAAAGAATCAGATGCAGAAGCAAGTTGCGACAGTTCCGGAGGAAGTTGTAAATTATGTCTAAACTATGGTGGAAAAATTCCATATGAGTCAGCCGAAATTTGTCATGCAGTTGGCAATAGTCCAAATGTTGCAATAGGAGCAAGTAAGCTGGGTTTAAATTCTGGTTTAATGTCATATATTGGAAACGATATTACCGGTAAAGAAAATATAGAAAAATTACAACAAGAGAATGTTAATACTGATTATGTCACTGCCGTAGCCGGATTTGAATCAAATTATCATTATGTTCTTTGGTACGGTACTGAACGAACAATTTTAGTAAAACATATCGAATTCCCCTACTCTTTCCCTAAAAATATTTTAGAACCTAAATGGATTTATTTTTCTTCTCTTGCTGCTAATTCTATTTCGTACCACGAAGAGATAAGTGAATACATTAAAAGTCATCCAAGCGTATCATTTGTTTTTCAGCCAGGTACTTTTCAAATAAAACTCGGGATAGATGCATTGAAAGATATATATGAAAATACAAAAGTATTTCTTTGCAATGTAGAAGAAGCAAAAAAAATATTAGTGACAGAAGAAAAAGATATTTCTCAATTAGTAAAAATGATATACAGTTTAGGGCCCAAAATAGTAGTTATTACTAATGGTATCAATGGGTCATATTCTTATGATGGTGTAGATTTATTATTTATGAAAGCCTTTCCAGATAATTCATTTGTAGAAAGTACAGGAGCTGGAGATGCTTTTTCTTGCGCTTTTTCTGTAGCCTTATCATTAGGTAAACAAATATCTGAAGCTTTAATATGGGGAGCAGCAAATGCTAAATCTGTAGTTTCCTATGTAGGACCACATAAAGGACTTTTAACAAGAGAACAAATAGAAGACTATATAAAGAATGCTCCTGAAGAATATAAACCTGTTAAGTTAAATTAATTTTTTCTCTTTAAAACTTTTTCAGCGCTCTCAATAATATTTTGAGTATCTATTTCGTAGTATTTTTCAAGTTCTTCTGGTGTTCCTGATTGACCAAATTTATTTTTTACTCCAACAAATTCAATTGGGACTATAAAATTCTGGGCAAGACATTCTGTTACTGCGCTTCCCATGCCACCTGCTATTTGATGGTCCTCTGCAGTAACGATTGCTTTTGTCTCTTTTGCGAGTGCTATTATTGCATCACTATCAAGCGGTTTGATTGTAGATAAATTTAATACTTTTACTTTGATTCCTTTTTGCTCTAATGAACGTGCCGCTATTAAAGCTTTAAATAAAATAGGACCTGTAGCAATAATACCAACCTGGGCTAATCCAATATCTGGAGTAAAAAATACTTGAGCTTTTCCTATTTCAAAAGGAGTATCCTCCGTGGTGATTATAGATGTATTATTTCGAGCTAAACGCATATATGTTGGATTGTTAGTTTTTGCACAAGCGATAGTCGCTTTCTTTGCCTCAATAGAATCACAAGGTGATATAACAACCATATTAGGAATTACTCTTGTTATGGCCATATCCTCTAATGCTTGATGGCTTCCTCCGTCAGGCCCTACTGATATTCCTGCATGTGAACCTATAATTTTTACAGGTTGATTGTTATAACAAATAGTCGTACGAATTTGTTCCCAATTACGTCCTGGACTAAATATCGCATAAGAAGTAATAAAAGGAATTTTACCCATCGCTGCCATTCCACTAGCTACAGTTGCAAGATTCTGTTCAGCTACTCCTACTTGAATAAATCTTTCAGGAAATCTTTCTGCAAATAAATCTGCTTTTGTTGATTCTGTTAAGTCAGCAGATAATGCAACTATATTTTCATTTTCAGTTCCAGCCTTTAAAAGACCCTCTCCAAAACCTTGTCTGGTAGAAATTTTTTCTACGTCTTCGTTAAAAATTTTTGTATTTAATTTTAATATTTGATTAAGCATTTGAACAGTTTTTAGTTTCTAGTGACTAGGTTCTAGTCATAAAAACAAAATTAAATTAATTTACTAATCACTAGAAACTAACTACTAGAACCTAATTCCTCTAATGCCATTTCAGCTTCTTTTTTATTTGGAGCTTTTCCGTGCCATTTATAATCCCGCTCCCATTCTTTAATTCCTTTTCCTGGAATTGTGTTCGCTATTATTACAGATGGCATTCCTTTATTTTTTTTAGCTTTATTTATTGCATTGTTTATTTCCCAAATATCATTTCCATCTATTTCTTGCGTAAACCAACCAAAAGATTTATATTTTTCTTTTAAATCACCCAATGGCATTACTCTCTCTGTGTTTCCACTAATTTGAATATTATTCCTATCAACGATCGCTATCAAATTTGCAAGCTTTTCTTTTGATGCTAGCATTATAGCCTCCCATGTATTACCCTCGTCGTGTTCACCATCAGAAAGTAATGCATAAATAGTCTTATCTCCACCATATATTTTATCCACTATTGCCATACCGCAAGCTTGTGAAAGGCCTAATCCAAGAGGACCTGAAGAAGTTTCAAGCCAAGACATATATTCACGATGAGGGTGCCCTTGAAGTCTTGTATTAAATTTTCTTAAAGTAGAGAGCTCTTCTATTGGGAAATAATCCGCATGCGCCATTGTTGCATATAAAACAGGACAAATATGTCCATTTGATAATACTAATCTATCTCGATTAATCCACGTTGGATTTTTAGGGTCATGTTTTAATATATGGAAATAAAGTACGGTAAAAATATCAGCCATACCAAGAGATCCTGCTGTGTGACCTGAACCCGCAGCTAAAAGCATCTCGATAATACTTTTGCGAATATTATTTGCTGTTATTTTTAATCCTTTAATTTTTTCATCATTTAAGTTTTCCATTATAACTACTATTTTAGCAAAATTTTTTTAAAATAACTATCAATTTTATATTAATTTAATTATGTTATATAATAATTATATGGTAGAAAATATATTTATTTTTGTTTCGTCTATCTTTTTAATTATTAAAGGAGCTACATTAGCTACAAAATATGCTTTTCAGCTTGCTGAAAGTTTTAAATTATCCAAATATCTAGTTGGTTTTATTGTTATTGCTGTTATTTCAATAATGCCAGAAATTTTTATTTCTATAAATTCGGCAATAGAAGGTGTTCCTTCTTTGGGCTTAGGTACTTTATTTGGAGGAAATATTGCAGATATGACTCTTGTTTTTGCCATAGTAATATTTTTTGCAGGAAGAAGTATTCAAATTGATAGTAAAATTTTAAAAGAAAACATTGTTTACCCTTTTATTCTGCTTGTTCCAATAGTTCTTGGATTTGATGGATATTATTCACGATGGGAGGGGCTCGGATTGATTATAACTGGTTTTATTTTTTATTATTTGGCGTTAAGAAATAATAAAGAAAAACAGATTGTTCCTGATACTGAAGAAATAAAAAATAAAAATAGAGGAAAGAATACTGTATATTTGTTGCTTAGTATGGCTATCCTTTTATTAGGTTCACATTTTGTTGTTACTTCAACTATTGATATTGCTCATTATCTAGGAGTAGAATCTGTAGTAATTGGCATGATAATAGTCGGAGTAGGAACTACTATGCCAGAATTATTTTTCTGCTTGTCTGCAATTAAAAAGAATCACGATTCTCTTGCTATTGGAGATATATTGGGGACAGTTTTAGCTGATGCTACGATTGTAGTTGGTTTATTATCTTTGATTAGTCCTTTTTATTTTCCCCAAAGGATAATTTATTCCGCAGGTGTATTTATGGTTTTATCTTCTTTTGTTCTTTTTTATTTTATGCGCTCAGGAAGAAATATTTCAAAAAGAGAAAGTTATTATTTGTTTTTTCTATGGACACTCTTTGTGCTAGTTGAAATTTTAATAAATAGCTAGTTTATAGTTTTTGAAAATTATTAAAAGATTCTCTAATGTCAAAACTTTGAAGAAGTGCAGAGCCTATTACTAATCTATCCACCCCTGCCTCTATTAAAAGTGGTGCAGTGTTTTCATTTACACTTCCGTCTACGCTAATTTTTACTTCGGGGTATTTAATTTTTAATTTTTTTATTTGGCTTAATACTCTTTCATCAAAAGGTTCACCTTGAAATCCAATATGTTCTATTCCCATACATTGTATGAAATCAACATGATTAATAAATGGGTCTAATTTATCTATATTTGTTGTAGTATTTATTGCTATCCCGATACTTATATTATCTTTAAAATATGGGTCTATTGATTCTAAAAATTCTTTAAAATCTTTTTCTGTTTCAGCTTCTAAGTGGAAAACAATTCTTTTTGCTCCTAGCCTTGCAAAGAAATCGAATTGTTTATGAGCATTTAAAACCATAAGATCAAACTCAAAATCTAAACTTTCCCAAAATGGCAAACCTTCTTCCTCGTCCAAAACTCTTTCTATACTAGATTTATCTCCTTGATTCATTGGCCAAGATATTGAAGATACAAATTTACCATCGCAAATATCAATTTGTACCATATTTGTTATATTTACAAACTTGGCTAATTTCTCATTTAATTCATTAAAATCATTTACTATAATTGCTGGGGTTATTTCTGTCATATAGATTAGGTTCTAGTTTTTAGTTGCTAGTGACTAGTACAGTTAATTATTAATTTCTTCTACTTTAATTTCATTCAATCTTCTTACGTGTCTTTCTTCATTAGAAAATGGTGTCTCAATAAAAATTTTAACTGCTTCCTTTGCTTCTTCTTCTGAGATAAAACGAGAACCCAATGATAAAATATTTGCATCATTGTGTTTTCTTCCTAATTTTACAATTTCTATATTACCTCCATAATATTCTATTGCTCTTATTCCATCTATTTTGTTGGCAGATATTGCCTCTCCTTGACCACTTCCACCTAATACAATTCCAATGTTTTTTGAATTAGTAGATACTGCCTTTGCAACTGGTATTATAAAATCAGGGAAATCATCTTCTGTATTTAATGAAAAAGCACCCTTGTCTTCTAATTCATATCCAAGTTCTTTAATAAAAATTTTAAGTTTTTCTTTTAATTCATATCCTGCATGGTCACTGCCTGTATATATCATAGTAGAATTATAACAGCAAAAGAGGAGCATAAGCAAATAAAGTAATCTTTAATTTACTTAATATCAGAATGCTGTTGTTATATTGTAAACTATGTAACATTTTATTAATTTAATATATAATGCAAAATATGATAAATTTTTATAAATATCACGGTGCTGGTAATGATTTCATTATGATTAATAATCTAAAAAATGATATTAATATTAAATCAGATTATATTAAGACTATATGTGACAGACATTTTGGAATTGGGGCAGATGGCGTAATATTAGTTGAAGAAAGTAAAAAAGCAGATTGTTTTATGAATTATTATAATTCAGATGGAACTTTGGCAGAAATGTGTGGTAATGGTATAAGATGTGTTGCTAAATTTTTCCTTGAACAAAATAAGTCAGATTTAAAAGAATTAAATATAGATACTAGAGCTGGAGTAAAAAAAATAATATGTAATAGTGATGATACTTATTCTGTAAATATGGGAATACCTGTATTTGAACATTCTGATTTTCCAAGTGGAAAGTTGAATATTGAGGGACTTCATTTTGAGTGTGTTTCTATAGGAAATCCTCATGCTGTAATGATAAAAGATACTTTAGATAATTTTGATATATTGTCTATTGGTCCAGAAATTGAAAATGACTATCATTTTCCAAATAAAATTAATGTTGAATTTGTTGAAAAAATAAATGAGGATACTTTTAAAGTAGTGGTTTGGGAGCGAGGATGTGGAGCTACTCTCGCATGTGGAACTGGAGCTTGTGCGGTTTTTTCAATTTTGAATAAAAAAGAAAATTTTAAAAAAGAAATAACATTAGAATTTCCAGGTGGTAATCTTTATCTATCAGAAAATGAAAAAGGAGAAATAATACTTCGGGGTCCTGCAACTTTTGTATTTAAGGGAGAAATATAAAAATACCCGCAAATTTGCGGGTATCCTAATTCCATGTTAGATCTTATAATTCATTTGCTTTAGAATATAAAACTTTCAGAAATTCAACATATTCTGAAATTTCAATTCCAATAACTTGGGCCATTGTTAATTCCTCTTCATCATTTATGAGAATTTCAAATTCATCATATGGGATGATTTCTCCTTCAACATTTTCGAATGTTTTAAGAACTAACAACATGGCAATCTCGCCTATTCTTTGATCTGTGATCATAAGTTTCCTCCACTTTTTGTTTTTTAAGAACAATACCATAAAAAAGTATTTCTTGTCAAAAATTTAACAAAATAATTCTTTACTAGTCGTGAATATTAATACTTTGATTTTTTTTAAAAAATATTGTGAAATAAAAAATACTATCCGGTATTGTGCCGGATAGTATTTTTTAAAATTTATTTAATTGTATTTCCAGTTTTAATTACATGGTCAATGAGTGTATATGTATACCCCATTTCATTATCATACCAGCCCATGACTTTTACTAAATTTCCTCCTACAACACGAGTTAATTCTAAATCTGCAATTGAAGCATGACTTTCACCTAATATATCTGAAGAAACAAGATGGTCTTCAGTAACTGCAAATAATTTTTCCCATCGAGGGTCAAGCGCTGCTTTTTTCATTATTTCATTTATTTCTTCTTTAGTGGTATCTCTCTTTGCTATAAATGTTATATCGACAATAGAACCAGCTGGGACAGGTACTCGTATAGATATACCATCAAATAATCCTTTTAGAACTGGAAAAGCTTCTGTAACGGCAATTGCTGCACCAGTGGAAGAAGGAATAATGTTCTGAGCCGCAGCGCGTCCTTCTCTGAGGTCTTTCTTACTTGGACCATCAACGAGTGATTGAGTAGCAGTATATCCGTGTACTGTATTTAATATTGCTTTCTCCACTCCTATTGATTCATGCATTATTGCAATAATAGGGCTAGCTGCGTTTGTAGTGCAAGATGCATTTGAAGTAATATCACAAGTACCAAATTTTTCTTCATTTACACCAAGAAGAATAGTTTCTCCATGAGTTTCGCTTTCTGAACCTTTTGAGGGAGCACTTATAACAACTTTTTTAGCGCCCTGTTCAATATGGAATTTTGCTTTATCAAAAGAAGTAAATAAACCTGTTGATTCAACAACTACATCAATTCCTAAAACACTCCAAGGAAGTTTTGTGGTATCTTTTTCTGAAATAAATTTAACTACTTTATCATCAATAACTAAGTCGGTACCCACAACTTCTACTTTGTGACCCCAATTACGATAAACAGTATCATGACGAAGTAAGTAAGAAAGACTTTCAATGGAGCCGAGGTCATTTATGGCCACTATTTCAATATCATTTCTTTCCCATGCAATTTTTAAAAATGCGCGACCTATTCTTCCAAAACCATTGATAGCTACTTTTAATTTTTTATCCATAAATAAATCTGTTAAATTATATAAAGTCATTATACCAATTTAGTAATTAAAACAAAAATTTTGACAATGCATTGTTTTATGTTAATCTTTATTAAATTTTACTTTAAATTATTTAAGATGATAGTAGATAAAAAAGTTCTTTTTGTTATTACAGATGGTTTTGTTAAAACATCGCCTAAAATTAGTAAAAGATATTTAAAAAATGAAAAAGTTTTTTTATTTTATAGAAATTGTGAAAATGCTATAGATATGGTTAGGCATAATATGCCAGGGGGTAATTATGTAGTATTTATTTTCGATAAACCATTAGGTTTTGAAAAATTGGCAGCAATTACAAAAAGAGTAAATAAAAAAAATAAAATTTATATTTACACAAACGAATTACCTCTTGAATTAAAAAATATAGATGGTTGTATTCGAAAGATTGATATAGATGATGATTTACCATATTTAATGTCCTTAATCTAATAAGCTTAAAATATAAAATACCGGAGAAATTTCTCCGGTATTTTTTAGTCTAAATATTTAAATCGAGGTCCTTTATAAGTATCGGTATCTATATTTTCTTGAAACATTTCGATTGGTCTGGCCCAGAGTTGATTGATTCCATTTTCGTCAGGATGAAAATATATTACGAGTTTTTGGTTAAGGTCTTCACTATTGTGAGCTACTCCAATAACTTGGCAAATATGTCCCTTATAATGTCTATATTTACCTAGTTTTATTTCCTCTTTCATTTTAAGCAAGTAATTCTTTTAATATTTTTTGGACCAATCCTGGATTGGCTGAACCATGTGATTCTTTCATAACTTGGCCAACAAGTGACATTATTGCATTTTCTTTGCCTCCTTTATAAGTAGCAACAACTTCAGGATTTAAATCTATAATTTTTTGAACAATCTCTTTCAGAGCACCTTCATCGTGATTTTGAATAAAACCTTTTTCCTCTGCAATTTTTAATGGTGATTCATCATTTAATACAATTAAAGCTAAAATATCTTTAGCCCCTCTAGATGAAACTCTTCCGTCGCTAACCATTTCAATTAATTCAGAAAAATTCTTTGGGTTTGGTAATTTAATATTACTATTTATTTTTTTTAGCCCCAAATAGTCTGAAGTTATATAATTTGATGAATTTTTTATTTTATTTTTATCATTTAAAATATGTGCAACTTCCTCAAACCATGTACCTAGTTCTTGATCAGTTATATAGCTTTCTATATCCTCATCTTTAATTCCGTAATCATTTCGGTATCTATTTCTTTTTGCCTCAGGGAGTTCTGGTAATTTACTTTTAATTTCTTCATTACTAAATACTTTAGCTAAAAATAATTTTGGTAAATCTGGATCCGGAAAATATCTATAATCATTTGCATTTTCTTTTGAGCGTTGAGAAAAAGTTGATTGTTTGTTTTCATCCCATCCACGAGTTTCCTGAACTATTTCATGAGCGCGGTTACTATCAAGAAGTTCAGTCATTCTTTTTATTTCATATTCAGCAGCTCTTTCAACAGCCTTAAAAGAATTTATATTTTTAACCTCACATTTGGTTCCAAGTTTATCTTTATCTTCTGAAATTGAAATATTTAACTCTACTCGCATTTGACCCTTCTCCATATTTGCTTCTGAAACACCAAGATATTTTAAAAGCAACTGAAGTTCTCTTCCAAAATCACCCGCTTCTTTTGATGAGTGAATTACTGGTTCTGTTACTAACTCCATTAAGGGTACACCGGCACGATTAAAATCAACAAGAGAATAATCTCCCTTATCATGTTTTGATGTAGCAGTGTCCTCTTCTAAATGAACTCGTGTTATATCTATTCCATTTAATTTACCACCTGATACTATAGGAAATTTATATTGGGATATCTGATATGCTTTTGGTATGTCTGGGTAAAAATAATTTTTTCGGTCGAATTCTGTAAAGTCTGCAATATTTGCACCTAAAGCTAATCCAACTTTTACAACACTTTCTACTGCTTTTTTATTAATCACTGGTAATGTACCAGGGTGAGCCATACATATAGGACAAATATTTACATTTGGAGTTTTTTCATCGGGGTTATTTATACAACCACAAAACATTTTAGATTTAGTGTTTAATTCTGCGTGTACTTCAAGCCCTATTGTTGTGTAATACTGTTTTGACATATGTTGAGTATATCAAAATTTGTAATTTTTTGAAAATTATGTAATTATATGAATGTGTTTTAGTGTTTAAAACGAATTGCCCGAGTGGCGGAACTGGTATACGCGCACGACTTAAAATCGTGTCTCGTAAGGGATGTGGGTTCGATTCCCACCTCGGGCACAATAAAAATCACGGTGTAAGCCGTGTTTTTTTATTGTGCCCGAGAGCAAGCCAACTGCTTGGCTTGCGTGTGGGAATCGAAAGACTTTTCGTTCTCTGGTGTTAACCAGAGCGAAATACCTCATTTAGCAGAATGACCTACTGGGTGGCTACGTAGTATTCGATAAGCGTACTCGCGGTCCCGCTCTCATAGAGAAAGATATCCCACCTCGGGCACAAAAAATCACTATTAAATTCAATAGTGATTTTAATCTAAAATTTTTTGTACATCTTCTTCAGATGTTACTTTAATGACATTATTTTTTATACCATTTTGTAGCTTTTCAATGTTATCATTTCCTGCATTAACGATTGGATCAAATAATCTTGTTTTAAATGGTTCCATAATACCATTTTCCCAAATGTCTTTTGTTTTTTCAGTTATATATGTAATGTTTTTTTGAAATTGTGGAGATTTTACAGTTGAAAGAATATCAACTTTAAATAACACTATAAGAATTATAATTAAAATAATTAATCCTCCAGTATGTATGTGTATTTTAGGTTTTCTTTCGTCGTCGTTCATGTATGTGATTTTATTATACCACACTAAAAATAAAAAATGTTATTTTTTAACCATCAATGGGGTTATTTTAGGTAAATATGATCCAGGATTTAAATATGCACTTAGTGCTGCTATTGGTTGGGTAAATATTTTACCATTACAACTTTTACTTGGAACTGTATCTACTTTTACTCCATCTGAAGCGTAAACTGCTACGTGTAAGTGTGGGCCTGTTGATGAGCCTGTATTTCCAGAAAGCCCAACTGTATCTCCTGCTTTAACACTTTGTCCAACCTTAGCTGTTATTACAGATAAATGGCCATAGGTACTTGATAATCCATTATTGTATTTTATAAACACCCATTTTCCAAAAGAGGCACCCTTACAAGCAATGTCTGTATCTCCTGTGCCCTCTACAACTCCGGTTGCCATAGCGGTAACTTGTGTTCCGACTGCTGCTCTAAAATCTAATCCATAATGAAATTTACCCCACCTAGCACCATATTGAGAAGTTATCAGTATATATTTTAGAGGCCAAGATAATACACCCGAACCTTCTTTTGGTATAAGTTTTGGGTTTAAAATAAAATACAGTTGAGCTTCATAATCTTCTAATGCTTTATCAAAAGCATCTCGAATCTTAATTTTTTCCGCTAGGAGTTTCTGGTATTCAGCTTCTTTGTTCTTTGTTTGACTCAACAAAGAATCTTTTTCTTTTTTTGCAATTGCTACTATTTGTTCTTTTTGCAGTAGATTGCTTTTAAGTGAGTTTAAATTTTGTTGCTCGCCTTCTTTTTGAACTTTTGAAGTTAAAAGCTCTTTCTTTTTTAAAGATACATTTACTATATTTTCCCTGATTTTTTCATTTAAAGTAATAATATTGTTATATTCTCTACTAAAATCAGTAAAATCATTTACTGAAAGCAATCTTTCTACTATTGGTACATTATCATTTTGATTTAAACTATTTATCATTTGAGCCAATGATTCTTTAGATATATTTATAGATTTTTCTTTTTCAGTTATATCACCGGAAATATCTTTAATTATTAAACCAGTAGCTGTAATTTTTTTTTGTATTTGTTCTTTCTCTTTAATTAATTTGCTTCTTGTTAAAGTAAGTTCTTTTATTAAATTAGACAAAGTATTTTTTTGAGAACTTGTTTGTGTTATTTGTGATTGATATTGCTTAATCTCTTTATCAAGTGCTTCTATTTGCTTATTAGCTTCTTCTATTTGATTGCGTACTTCAGTTGCAGTCAAAGCAAGCACCTGATATGGAAATATCGATGCATAAATAGCTATTATTAGTATATAAAGTATTAATTTTTTCATTAACTCTTTACATTATACTATATTTTAAGTATTTTTATCGCATTTTTTAAGCGACTGATAGTTTCATTTTTACCAAGAATAGAAGCTAAAACAAAAGGGTCAGGTGATTTATCTACTCCTGATAATGCAAAACGCATTGGCCAAAGAATATCACCTCGTCCAACCTCCTCTGCATATGCCCAAATTTTATTTTTAATATTTTCTTTATTAAAATCAGAATCTGAAATTTCATCCAATAAAGAAATGAAGTTTGTAATATATGACGAAAGTATTTCGTATTTATTATCCTCTGGTATTTTTGATGATTTAAAAAATAAAGAATCTTTTGAATAAGTTGGCTCGCTAAAGAAATAAGTTAGGTCACCATTATTTGCCATTTCTAATATTTCTTTTCCATTTTTAATCCTTTCTATAACTATAGGGGTGATGTTGTGTAAAATATCTCTTGAATAATTAGGTAGACTTTTAATATTATCAGGGATATATTTTGATATATATTCTTCTTGTTTTTCAAGTGTTAGTAATTTTAGATGTTCATGATTTATCCAATCTAATTTTTCTTCATTAAATTGACCACCACTAATATGAATTTGTTTTATATCAAATAGATTTATAAATTCATCCGGGGTTAGAATTTCTTTTTCATCGCCATGATTCCATCCTATAAAAGCTAAGAAATTTATCATAGCATCTGGTAAATAACCCTCTTTTTCGTATTCCAAGAAATCTTTAGCCCCATCTCTTTTGCCTAATTTTTTTTTACCTTCAGAGCCCATTATTGGAGGTAACATAACGAACTCGGGTCTTTTTATCTCAAGTGCGTCATATATTGATAAAAACTTTGGAGTTGATGATATAAATTCATCCCCACGCATTATATGAGTAACTCCCATTTCTAGGTCATCTATAATATGAGCAAAGTTGTATGTTGGATATCCATCACCTTTAATTAAAATAAAATCATCCAAGGCTTCAGGCCCAGCTTTTAAATGCCCTCTAACTAAGTCTTCCCATTCATAACTCTTTATTATTGGAACTTTGAAACGTAGAGGTTGAGTTCCATCCCAAATTGGTGGATTGTCAGGTCTATGATCTCTATATAAGAATGGTCTTTTTTCTTCGTCTGCTTTTTTTCTAAATATTTCTACTTCTTCTTCTGTGTACGGATCAGCATAAGCTAGACCTTTCTCTACTAAAATTTTTGCATATTTTTTATATGAATCTAATCTTTCTGATTGTTTATATGGAGCATTTGGTCCACCAATATCTGGTCCTTCGTTCCATTCTATTCCAAGCCATTTTAAAGAGGCCATAACATGACCAATAGAACCTTCTACCTCTCTAGACTTATCTGTATCTTCTATTCTTAAAATAAAAGTACCATTATTTTTCTTTGCAAAGGCCCAAGCATAAAGTGCCGTGCGTATGTTACCAACATGAACAAATCCTGTTGGAGAGGGCGCAAAACGAGTAACAACTTTTTTATTAGAATTTTTACTATTATCTATCATATTTAATCTATACTATTTATTAATACTTTTGTCTAATTTAATACATTGCAAGGATTATTGTTGGTAATGTGTTAAAGCTAAATTTATTGCAGATTGAGCTATTTTTTCAGCTGCAAGTGGTGAAGAAAATGCTAAAGCATTTTCTTTCATTTTGGTAAGTTTTTGTGGTAATGAAAATAATTTATCTACTTCTGAAACAAATAAATGTGAAGTTAAATTACCCTCTTCTATCACTTCACATGAACCGCTTCTTGCATAATTATATGCATTTTTTCTTTGGTGATCACCATTAGAATTGGTAATAGGTATAATTATTGATGGAATACCCCATGATGCAATTTCAAAAATAGCTGAACCAGCACGAGAAACTACAAGATTTGAACAGCCCGCTGCCATTCTTGTGGCCAGATTATTTAAATATGGGATTGGTACATATCTTGATATGTTGGGATTTTTATCCAAAAGTAAATTAGAACGTGATTTAACTTCTTCAATATTTTTAATCCCCGTTTGATGAATAATTTGATACCTAGAAAGAAGTTCGGGTAATGTATCTACAACGATATCATTTATTGTTTGTGCACCTTGAGAACCACCTAAAATAAGTATAGTGGGAAGGTCAGGGCTAAGTTTAAAGAAATCATGTGCTCCGTTTGGATCACCATGTAAAATTTCCCTACGAATAGGTTGGCCGGTTAGAGCAGTTTTTGATTCAGGTAAATATTCTGAAGCTTCTGGCCAAGAGATTGCAACATGTAATGCAAATTTTGCAGTCCAAATATTTAATCTTCCTGGATATGAATCAGATTCATGAACTATTACAGGGATTCTTAATAATTTAGCAGCTAAAACAGCTGGAAATGCTGCATACCCACCTTTTGATATAACAACATCTGGATAAATAAAATACATACTAAGAAGACCAAAAAAAGCTCCAGTAATAGTCTTAAAAATATCAAAAAAATTCTGGATAGAAAAATAAGTACGCATCTTACCTGAAGGTATTTGAACAAATGTTATCTTATTTTCAAAAAGTATACGTTTATCATATGGTTTATCGGACATGTAATAAAGTTTAAGATCAATAATCTTTTGTTTATCTGCAACTTCAACAAGTTTTTCAGCTATTGCTATCAGAGGATAAAAATGCCCCCCTGTACCACCTCCTGTAAGTAATATTTTCATCCCTGTTTGAGATAGGAAGTCATTAGACTTCCGTACCTTATAAATTAATTATAATAATATAAACCTTATCGATATTTATATCTATCCCGTATACCATAACAAGCACATCTCTAACGGGATTCATATGAGTTAATTATAACGTATTTGTACATATATTTCTAGTAAAAAAACCTATATGCATGGGAGCATATAGGTTTTTTTTGATTAAATAACTAACAATGATTAATTGCTGGCTTTTGTAACTTGTTTTCTAATCAAAAGAATGTTGTTTATTTGCATAAATTTATTAATTTGTTTTATCTTGTCAGATTTTTTGTAAAGTTCAACAGTTTTTGAATTCCAGTCAGGAGAATCTTGGCAAAATGAAATCACAACGTCAGTTTTTGGTCCATACGAATATGGAAAAGTTCCAAAAAATAATTTTTTAATAAACATTGAAACCATTTTCCATTCCAAAATTCCATAAAAATTAAAAGAAATTACTAAATGTTCAGAAACTTCTTCAATTTTAGTAACCTTGTAAAGAATTTCTTTTTTTATTAATGAAGTCTTGCATGCATCAACTGTTTCAAGAGTAATTAGATTGCCCACCTTTAAATTTATTACTTCAATTTCTTTTAGGTGTTGAAACCAAGAAGGTAAAAATAAATAATTAGAGTTAAATGTTCTCATTTTTATAATTTTTTAGTTGAATTTTTTAAAGAATTTTCTTATATATTACAACAATATACATAGATTGTCAATCTAATTTAATGTTCTATATTGGTATTTAAAAACTAGTCTAATGATTGTTTTTATTTATCTATTGCTAGTTTACTTTGAAAACGAGAAATATTTAGAATGATTCCCATCATTCCTAAAGATAACAATAGTGCAGTTCCACCATGTGAAATGAATACAAGAGGAACTCCAGTTAAAGGAAAAACTCCTATTATAGAAGCTATATTCATGAATGACTGAGCTGTAATAATAGTAATAAATCCTATTACAACAAGTTTACTGAATGAATCAGGTGCATTTCTGATTGCAATTCTAAATCCTCTCATAGCAAAAGAGATATATAATAAAATTAATACGGTGCACCCTACAAATCCTAATTCTTCTCCTATAACAGCAAAGATAGAATCACCTTGAGGTTCAGGAAGGTAGTTAAATTTTTGAATACTTTGACCAAGACCTCTACCAAATATTCCACCTGACCCAACAGCTATTAATGATTGTTGTAGCTGATACGATGATCCTTGGCTATTTTCACTAGGATTTAGAAAAGTATTAACTCTTTCTTTTAAATACGGTTGGAATGATACTAAAATTGCGAATGCTATTATTGCTATTCCAAAAAATCCTAGAATATATTTTATAGGAGTTCCAGAAACAAATAACATTATTAGAGCTGTAATAGTAATAAGAATTAAACTCTTTGTATCTGGTTGCTTGAGTAGAACAGTTGCAATAATTCCTAAAAATATAATAAGAGGTAAAATACTAAAAAGTGGATCTTTTACTTTTCCTTTTACCCAAGAAAGCCAAGCTGCAAAATAAATAATAAATCCTATTTTTAAAAATTCAACAGGTTGAAAAGAATAACCTAAAATATCTACCCATCTACGAGCTCCTCCGTGAGACTGTCCTATTCCAGGGATGAAGACTAACCCTGTTAATATAATAGATATAATAAATAATATTAAAGAATATTGTTTTAATAATTTCAGAGGAATTTTAAGACCAATAAATAATGCTATTATGCCACCCAAAAAACCAAATACAAATTGTCCGAAAATAACACCGTAGAATTTGGTTTCATTTTTTGCAAGTATTCCTAATGAAGCGGAAGTAAATGTAATTAATCCAATAACTACAAGAGCTATAACTATCCCCAAAAAAATTTTATCAATACTGTATTTTTTCATCTAGTCAAATTTCGAATCATAGATATTAGTAATTGTCTTTAAATAATAATAGGCACCTATCTAACTGTATTAATAATCTTAATTAATTAATGAAATAATTACTCCAATTATTGATGTCATAATACCTACGATCCAATATCTCATTGTAACTTTGTATTTTGGCCATCCTAATGCTTCAAAATGATGATGAAGTGGTGCAAATAAAAATACTTTTTTACCATTTCTAAATTTTCTAGATAACATTTGTATTATATTAGACAGAGATGTTATGAAAAGTGGAAATGCGATAATAGGAAGAAGTAGAACAGTATCCGTCATAAAAGAGATAACAGAAAGAGTCACAGTAAGACCTATCATCCCAGTTTCACCCATATAGAAACGAGCTGGAGGAATATTAAACCATAAAAATGCCATTATACCTCCAGTTATTACAGCGCAAAAGGCAGCAATATCTAATTGATTATTAAAAAAAGAAATCAATGTATAAGCCATAAAAATAGAAGCCATAACTCCTCCCGAAAGACCGTCAATACCGTCTATCACACTTGAAGACCAAAGTGAAAGCATTACAAGTATAAAGAACGGAATAAAAAAATAACCCAAATAGACAAATCCATACCAAGGAATATAAATATCAGTTACTCCTAGTTTAAAATAAAACCAAAAAGAAATTACAGTTCCTAATAGTAAAATAATTCCTATTTTTATATATCGTAAAATTATTGGGTCTGTAGTCCATTTACCACGACCAAAAATTTGTAAGAAATCATCTCCAAGACCAACCAATGAAGCAATTATTAAAGCAAAAAATGGTAGCAATGTTTGATTTCGACTTATAAAATATAATTTATTACTTAAACTATTTTGAAAAATTAAATCAATGAACCATATAATAGCAATGGTTAAAATAACTGCTATCCATATTATCATTCCGCCGGTACGAGGAGTTGATACTTCTGCATGCTCATCGTGAATTTTAGCAAATCCAGTTAAATTTGCTGAAGCGATATTATCATTCCTTGAAGTTCGTCTCCACATTTTATATTTAAAAAAATAGTGTGTTGCGATCGGAGTCAGAAGTATCCCAATAATAAAACTTATTGTTGCTGGGATAAAAATTTTTAAAGCATTAGTCATTTTTTGCTTCTTGATTAATTACTTCTTGTAATTGATTTCTCACCTCATTATATTTAGGTAATTGATCTATAGATGAAACTCCCATAAATGATAATGTATCAAATGTTGGTCGATAAAGTACTCTCCTGCTATCTTTCGGGTCAATTATTTTTTCTATTAAACCACGTACAAGCAAGTTGCGAAGAATAAAACTTGAATTTACTCCTCTAATATAATCTACTTCACTACGAGACACACCATTTTTATATAGAACAATAGATAAAGTTTCCAAAGATGATTTGGTCAGTTCTTTTGTAATTTCATCTTTACGTATAGATTCTATGAGAGGACTTAGTTCACCTGTTATTCCGAGAACAACAGAATCATCTTTTCTTACAAGAACTAGTCCACGATCTGTGAGCGATGATTCCAATTTTTTTAAGGCTTCTTCTATTTCTTCCTCACTTACTTTTAAAAGTTGAGCCAAAATTTTAATCTGGACATCTTCGCCTTTATAAAAAAGTAAGCCTTCAATTTTTGATTCTAATTTTGTTTGCATATAATTTAATTTTATACTCAGTAGATTATTTTACTAAATGCTTGGTGAGACATCTTCATTTAATTGTCTGTTAATCTCTATGTCTCCAAAAGAGGAATTTTGTATAACATCGATTATTCCCTCTCTGACCAATTCTAACATAGCAAGGAACGAAATAATAACATGAACTTTTGCCTCTTCTTGATTTTCAGCTCCGCTACTCTCGGTAAATTTTTTAAAAGATAAATTAATTGCTCCTTGAATTCTTTCTGTTAAATTATTTATTATTTCATCTATGTTTATTATCTTTTTTATCTCTATTTCTGGTAGTTTTTCAGTTCTCTTTGGAATATGAGTGAGAACCTCAGATATTGATACAAACATGCTATCTTGTGTAATTAATGCATCAGGAGAGAAAAGTGGTTCACTCCAAATACGTTCATTTGGCATAAAAATTATTTTAATACCAAAATTATTTCCTATTTCAATGCTAGCTTCCTTTATAACTTTAAATAATTTTAAACGTGCTTCAAGATCAACAATTTTTTCCGTTTCATCGTCGGTAAGAGATAAATTGGGTAAAAGAGATTTAGATTTAATTAATATTAGGGTCGCTGCTATTAAAATAAAATAAGAAACATCAGCGATATGTTTATCTGTTGGTACGTCAGATAAAGATTTTATGTAAGAAATATAGTCATTGGTTACTTCAGCTAAAGAAATTTCATTAACAAAAAGCTTTCTTTGTTCTATAAGAGAAAGAAGTAATTCTAAAGGCCCCTCAAATGTCCCCTGTCGTATTTGATATGGTGAATATGTCTCTTGCATTATTATTCTTTAATTTTCCTCGCTATTTCCACTAGCCACTCATCATCTGCTCTTTTATAATTATGTGATGAAATATAACCTTCATATTTATCAAAAAATTTGTCAACATTTGAAGCTATATGACTCCATTCATTTTTTGTAGTTCCATGCATTGGAAAAAGTTTTGAATGTAAATGATTTACGCCGTAACCTTCCAAAACCATAGCTGTACGTCCTACGTCTTCAAATTTTTTATCAAGAAGAAGAGCAACTTTTTTTGAAGCTAAAATTAAACTAGACAATACTTCGTCTGAAGCATCAAAAGCATAACTTTCGTGATGTTCTTTTGTTATGACAACTGTAGCACCAGTAGTGTTGGGATATATAGTTAAAAAGGCTAAATGTTTTTCATCCTCCCATATTTTATATGAGTGAATTTCACCTTTTAATATTTTACAAAATATACAATCATCCATAAGTTTATATTAATTAATAACCTTCTTCACTTAATCTTTCATCAATTCTATTCATATCTCTTGGAAACATACATGCTTCACGAATGTTTTTTAAGCCCAATAATTGCATAGTAATACGCTCTGCTCCAAAAGCAAATCCTCCTTCAGGTGGAACACCGTATTTAAATGCTTCCAAAAACATTTTAATTTTATCAGGATCCATACCCCAAATCTTTACATGCTCCATAAGTTGGTCATAATTATTTATTCTTCTTCCTCCTGAGAGCCATTCTACTCCACGACAAATAAGGTCTACTCCTTCATTGTATTCTGGTTCGTTTGGATTTGGATAAACATAAAAAGGTTTTTTACGAGTTGGGTATCCGTAAATAAATACGAAATCTGAACCAGTTTCCTTTTTTACAATTTCACATATTTCTCTTTCATCTTGTGGATTTGTGTCTTTGTCTCCTCTGTTGTCCCGTCCATTGTATTCGAAAATCTTTTGTTGAACTTCTCGAAGTGAATAGGTAGGAGTTTTGTCTATCATAACTGGCATTTCAACATTTAACATTTTGAGATGATCTGCATTTTTTGTTTCCACTTGTTTCAAAATATGTCTTACTGTTTCTTCTGCCATATCGCGTATATCAGTCCAGGAATCTATAAAACCCATTTCAGCATCTAAACAAACTATTTCAGTGATATGTCTTGTTGTGGAAGATGGTTCAGCACGAAAAACTTTATTTACAGAAAAACATCTTTCAAATGCAGACATTACAATTTGTTTATAAAGTTGTGGTGATTGAGATAGAAACGCTTTTTTCCCAAAATAATCTATTTGAAAAACCTCCGCTCCTCCTTCAGCAGTTGCTGGAACCATTGAAGGTGCTTGAAATTCAAAAAACATATTACTTTTCATAAAATCTCTAAATGAATCTATTATAGTTTCGCTAACTTTAAATATTGCTTGTACTTTTGGTTGTCTTAAAACTAATGCTCTGTTATCTAATTCCGTACTTAGTTCTAGGTTGTATCCATCCACTGACATATCAAAAGGAAGTGGCGCAGCTTCAGCCAAAACTATTATTTCCAATATTTCAAGTTCGATATCCCCATTAAGAATACCGGCTTTTTTGTTTCTTTCGGGTCTTTCGTTTACTTTACCTTTTATTTTAACAACAAATTCATTACGTAAAGTTTTTCCTACTTCTAAAGTTTCAATATAGTTAGGCAAAATAACACCTTGTACTTTTCCTGTCATGTCACGAAAATCTAAGAAAATCATTTTTCCCTGGTCACGACGAACATCCACCCATCCAGCAATTGTAACTTCTTCGCCAGTGTGTTTACTTAATTCTTTTATATAAATTCTGTCTTTCATAAAAAAATGTTGAAGTTGTGTTTAAATGTTTCAATAATTTATTATATCATTATTGGTACAAAAAATCGCCTCTTCAAACTTATCTAATTGATAAATTTGCAGGGGCGATTTTTGGTTCGCGGTGCCACCCTACTTTATAACTTAATTCGTAATCTTTTACGCAGATTAACGGAGAGTTCTACTTACCAAAAGGCTTTCTTCTCTCGCCTCCCCAGTGTCATCTGGATCAATGGCTACTTTCTTATAATATCACAGATAAATTTACAAGTAAAATTTTAATGAACAAGCCTTGCTAATATGTCACATGGGTATCCAAAAGCAAAGGTTAATCCAACAAGTATCCAATAAAAGGGTGCGAAAGCAAAATAAATAACTTTATCTTTTTTCCACATTGGTAAATACCATTTTTGAACTTTCATATAAAGAATATTCAAAGGTACAGCGACAAGATTAAGTATTAAGAGAATAAGAGCGAAAATATATTTCATAAATTTAAATATTTATTCTGATATTATTTCTAATAATTTTTATTTTATCCACTGCAATAATTTTAGCTTTTTTTGCTCCGGATGGTTTTATTCCCGATAATAATCTTTTATTCATGACCTATATAATACCAAATAACAAATAGTTTTGCACATTTTACGCACATATTTATTAGAATAATCAAGTTTCGGGTAAACTAAATTGATGATACAATAACTCTCATGATCCCGTTAGAAGTTATGCATGTAATTTTCTAAATGAGGATGTTGTTAAATTTTGGTAAATTTCCTCATTATTATTTAATTTTATGTACGATAATCTAAAGATTATCTACTTCTAACGGGATGACAGACAAAAAAACAAAACTAAGAGTACCACCGCAAAGTATTGATGCAGAAAAAGCTATATTAGGTTCTATAATGCTCCGACCTGGTGCAATCCATGAAATTAATGACATTATAAGTACAGAATCATTTTATGCTACAAAGCATGCACAAATTTATAAAATAATGCTTGAACTTTCAAGTAAGGGTGAACCAATTGATATATTATCAATGTCTCACAAACTTGAAGAAAAAGGATTACTTGACCAAATCGGAGGAAGTAGTTATTTAAGTGAATTAACTAATTCTGTTCCTGCCTCTACAAATATAAAATATTATTCTGATATAGTAACTAAAAAAAATATTTTAAGAAAAATTATTGAAGCAGGAGATCATATTTCAGAGCTTGGTTTTAGAGATGATGTAGAAGATGTTTTTGAAATTCTCGATCAGGCTGAGAAAAAAATGATGGGTATTAATAATAATACTAGTAGTCATGCATTTCAATCTCTAAAAGATAGTTTACCAGAAGCTTGGGAACGTTTGGAAAAACTTCATGAAAATAAAGGTGAGCTACGAGGCGTACCCACGGGATTTCATGATTTAGATCAATATCTTTCCGGTCTTCAAAAATCAGATTTGATTATTCTTGCTGCACGACCTTCTATGGGTAAAACAACTCTTGCTCTCGATATTGCTCGTCAAGCAGCGCTAAATCATGGCACTCCTACTGTTATCTTTTCTCTCGAAATGAGCACTCAACAATTGGTTGATAGACTTCTAGCCGCACAATCAAAAGTTAACGCATGGAATTTAAGAACTGGAAATCTATCATCTGATGGAGAATTTTCAAAAATTCGTGATTCTCTTGATGCATTAGCAAAAGCTCCTATTTTTGTGGATGACCTTGCTGGCAACTCTATTATAAGAATGCGTTCGGTTTGTCGCCGTATTAGAGCAGAGCATGGTATTGGTTTAATTATTGTTGACTATTTACAGTTAATGTCTACATCAAAGAACTATGACAATATGGTAAACCAAGTCACTGAAATTTCCCGTTCTCTTAAAGCACTTGCAAAAGAGTTTGATGTTCCGGTTATTGCACTTTCCCAACTTTCTCGTGCAGTTGAATCTCGTGGTGGTCGCCCTCGTTTATCCGACCTTCGTGATTCTGGTTCTATTGAACAAGATGCTGATATTGTAATGTTTATCCATCGTGAAGATAAAGGAAAAGACGAAAGTGAAAAAACAAATATTGCTGAAATATTAATTGAAAAACATCGAAATGGACCTGTTGGTAAAGTCGATCTTTACTTTGATGAAAAATCAACAACATTTATGTCTATAGATAAATCAAATAATAATTATAGTTCACCTCAAACTAGCGGAATGGACCAATTTTAAATTTAGTTAAGCTTCATCATAATATTATTATGACTCCGCTTTAAAATGCACACTATGGATCCAATAGAAAAACTAACAGAATACTTTAAAGAATTTCCTGGAATAGGAGAACGACAAGCAAAGCGCTTTGTTTATTTTCTGCTTCATAAAAATCCTACTTATTCAAAAGAACTTGGGGATAGTATCCTTGGATTGAAAAATTTAATTCATCAATGTCCTTCTTGTTTTTTATTTTTTAAGGGTGAAAGTAATCAATTGTGTGATGTTTGCAAGAATACAAAAACAGATAAGACTTCCCTTTTAATTATTGAAAAAGATGCTGATTATGAAAATATAAAAAGAAGTAAAAATTATTCTGGAATGTATTTTATTCTTGGAGGGTTAGCACCTATCGTTACGAAAGAAACACCTAGTTTTTTACGTTTAAAAGAATTATTAAATACAGTTGAAAATAGGGCCAAAAAACCTGCCCGACTTGATAGTCATTCAGGCGGGGATAGTTTAAAGGAAGTTATTATTGCCCTTTCTTTAAATCCACAAGGAGAACATACTGATATGTATTTAAGAGAGCAATTATCAGGATTGCAAAATAAATATAATTTTAAAATTGTATCACTTGGTCGTGGCCTTTCTACTGGAACAGAACTTGAGTATTCTGATGGAGAAACGATAAAAAATGCTCTTAAAAATCGCGCTTAATATTATAGAGCATAATATTTAAATAAAAAAATAATAAGCAGAAAAAGTTATAAGCACACTTCCATCACTTTACGCTATAGAGTAAAGCGATGGAAATTATATTTAAAATATTTTAATAACTTTTAATACAAAAAACCATCCCTATTACAAGGATGGTTTTTATATATCTTTAATTTAAATATTTTAATCCAGTTCAAGTTTTGTTAATAACCTGAATGTTATTTCTGGATTATTACCATTAACACTAAAGACTGTAATTACGGCCAATCTTTCCCATTTTTCATTTATCTTTTCAACAAGAGCCATGAAAGTTGAAGGGTCTGAAATACCGGTAAATTTTTCAAGATCATAAAGATACATTTTTGAAATAAAATTGTCGGAACAGTTTAGAGTACCAGCGTGACTTATTGCATCAAAAACAAGATGTTCCAACAAGTCTTGTGTCTCACCTTGTTCTGGATAATTTGGATCCCAAATAAAGTAGTTTTTAATCAGAAAAATATCCTTTTCTGATTGGTTCAGTTTTTCTAAAAGTATATTGCAAATCATCACCTGAATTGCCCTTCTTACTTTTTCGTATTCACCACCCATTACCATGGGGTGAAAAATCCTCAAATCATAAAATTTTTTCATAGTTTAGAATTTTAAAGAGTGAGAAAACATTGTCTTTTCCTTCAGATTACAACTTACAAAATAATTAGTCAAATAAAAAACAACCCCTTTCGGGGCTGATTTTTATTTAATTGCTGAGATTTTTACTTCTATAAAAGGTTGTCTGTGTCCGTTCTTTTTAAGGTATCTACTTTTTTGTTTATATTTAACTACATTTACTGTCTTAGCTTTACCAAATCTTTGGAACAATGATTCAACTGTAGCTTTTTCTATATATGGAGCTCCGATTGTTGTATCTGTTCCATTGTCTACAAGTAAAACTTTATCAAAAATTACCTTATCTCCAATATTGAATTCTCCATCAATCTTTTCTACTTTTAACACATCACCAACAGCCACTTTGTACTGTTTGCCACCTGTTAAAATAACTGCAAACTCCTTTATTTCGGGAGCTGCTTTCTTCGTCTTTTCTGCTGTCTTTATTGTTTTAGGCATAATTGATTTTACCCTTATAATCCCTTTAATATATGGAATCTCCGGATAACAACTATAATACACAAAAGTTTTGAAAAAAGCAAGCAAAATTGTATAATAAACAGCATGATATCAAAATATAGTCATAAAGAGCTAACTTGGGTAGATTTAGAGACACCTAGTGAGGAAGAAATTCTTTATGTAATAGAACAATATTCTATCCCTTTGTCTATAGAAGAAGAAATGAGGATAAAAAATGAAGAATCCAAGACCAAACTAAATTCCGGTTATATTTTTAGTTCTTTATATTTTCCACAAATTTTGAGCAAAGAAAATATTGTTCAAAAAAATAAAATAGATTTTATTATCAATAATAATTTTGTTTTAACAATTCACGATAAACCAGTTGAAGCTTTTAGTGAATTTATAAAGAATTTAGAAATTGATACTACCCTTCCTGAACAACTACAGATTAAGCATACTGATTTACTATCATTCTATTTAATTAAAAGTTTATATTTAAATCTAAAAGAGCAACTTAGTCAAAATGAAAATTATATAAAAGAAATAGAAAATAAAATAAATAAATCAAAAACTAAAAATACTCCATGGTTAATTTTTAAGAAGAATCAAATTTTAATAAAAATGGAAGAAATTATTGGGTCACACGATAAAGTCCTCGATACTATGTCAAAATATTTAATTCAGATTTTTGGAGATAAGTTTGAAAACTATTCATCCATTATTACAGAAGAGTTTATCAAAGTAAAACTTATAATCGCTTCACAAAATAAAAGTTTAATTAATTTATATAATCTTAATAATTTAATTTTAATAAAGCAGAACAATAGAAAGATAAAATTATTAATTGCATTAGTTGTAACATCTTTAGTCGTTATTATATCAATATATTTATATGTCTTTAATCATATTTAATACACTTAGTAGAAAAAAAGAAGCTTTTGAACCAAACCTTTATGGTAGTGTTGGTTTGTATACATGTGGTCCAACTGTTTACAATCATCTTCATATAGGTAATTGGCGTGCATATATTTTTGCTGATTTACTTAAAAGATACTTAAAATATAGTGGTTATAGCGTTAAACACGTCATGAATATAACTGATGTTGAAGATAAAATAATCCGTGAAGTCCAAGCTCAGAATAAATCCCTAAAGGAGCTTACTGAATTTTACACAGAAGAATTCTTTAAAGATAGAGATGCTTTAAATATTGTTCCAGCAGATATCTATACCAAAGCAACTGATTATATACATCAAATGGTCACTCTTATTCAGGAATTAGAGAAAAAAGGTTTTGCATATAAAACAAGTGATGGCTCTGTATACTTTGATATTCATAAGGATAAAGAGTACGGTAAACTATCTCACTTCAATCTTTCGGATTTAAAAGAAAATGCTGACAACCGACTCAAAAAAGATGAATATGAAAAAGAAAACGCTCAAGATTTTGCTCTTTGGAAAGCATGGGATGAAACTGATGGCGAAGTATTTTGGGAAACCGATTTAGGCAAAGGACGCCCAGGTTGGCATATAGAATGTTCTGCTATGAGTATGAGTGAACTTGGTGAAAGTTTTGATATTCACACTGGAGGAGTAGATAATATTTTTCCTCACCATGAAAATGAAATAGCACAGTCAGAATGTGCTACTGGTAGAAGCTTTGCAAAATATTTTATGCACAACGAGCATTTGCTTGTAGACGGACAAAAAATGAGTAAGTCGCTTGGTAATTTTTATACATTACAAGATTTAATAAATAAAAATATTGATCCTATTGCTTTTAGATATTGGCTATACACTTCAAGCTATACCACTAGAACAAACTTTACTTTAGAAGCAGTAAGTGGGGCTCAAACTGCATTAGAAAGGCTCAGAGAGGCATTTTTAGCCCTTGGAAGTGATACTGGAACGATAAATACTACTTATAAATCACGTTTTGTGGAGTATTTAGACAATAACCTTGAAAGTCCTAAAGCCTTGGCTCTTGTCTGGGAATTATTGAAAGACACTTCCCTTTCTGATATAGATAAAAAAGCAACCATTTTAGATTTTGATAAAGTTTTTGGGTTTGGTTTAGATAAAATAAAAAAAGAAACAGAAATCATAATTCCCGATGATATAAAGGAATTAGTTACAGAGCGTGAAAAAGTTCGCATAGAAAAAGATTGGGCAAAAAGTGACGAGCTAAGAAAAAAAATAAATTCTTTGGGATATGAAATAAAAGATACTGATGCTGGTTCAGTAATTTCTAAAATATAAATAGATAAAAAAAATAGAGGTTGGACGTCTTCCTTAGACGTACAACCTCTATTTTTTTTAATTCTTAATTATTAATTCGTAATTACTCCACCCCTTCAATTTCCACAAAGAATGTTGAGCCGTGACCAGTGCCCTCTGATTCTACCCAGACTCGGCCATGGTGAGCTTCTACAATTTCTTTTACCAAGTATAGTCCAAGACCTGTACCAGTACTATTTAATTTGGCACCATCTCCGCGAGAAAACTTTGCAAACAAAGTTCCTATTACTTCTTTTGATATTCCCACTCCTGTATCTTTAATAGATAAAAGAATTTTTCCATCTTTGAAATTCATGTTTACTTCTATTTGACCAGAGGGAGTATATTTCATTGAGTTATCAATCAAATTAATCAAAACCTGTCTAAGTTTTTCCTTATCTCCACTAACAAAGAATTTTTGATCTTTTGGAATACTATCAATTAATTTCAAGCCTTTCTTTTCTGCAGTAATAGATAAATCCCTCGCTGTATTTTCAACTAGTTCACTAAAATCAACTTTATCTATTTCGTATTTCATTCCTCCTTGTTCAATTTTGGCAACATTTAGAAGGTCTTCAACTACCAATGTTAGGTTTTTGCTTGATTCTGCTACTCTCTCAACGATTTCTCTTGCCTGTGGGTTTATTTCTCCATAGTCTCCCTCAAGAAGCATTGAAGTATAACCTTTAATAGCTGTAAGGGGGCTACGTAGTTGATGTGAGGCCAAAGAAACGAATTCAGTTTTAAGTTTATCCAAGCTTTGTAATTTTACATTTGCTTCTTCAAGACGAGTTCTTGAATGTTTCAACATTTCTGAAAGTTTTTCAAGATATTCCTTTTGCTCGATTTCTTTTTTGACTGATTTTATAAGAGATTGACCAAAAATGATAACCCCGACAAAAGTGATACCATTTAAAATAAAATTTGTTGTTACTTTTATAAAGAAAAATTGAGAACCGATTAAAAAAGCTAGCGCAAACACTAAAGAACGAACTGCTAAAAGCTTAATGTTAAATACTTTATATTTTATAACAGTCAGAGCGAGTAATATTATAAAAATAATAATCGGGAAAAAGCCATATTGTTCAATCTGAAAATCCTTTACTATATTAAAATATTTTAATATAGTAACCATGATTCCAGTTAAAAAAAAGAAAATCAAAAATAATATAGTGCCAACTCCAGTTAGTAAGATCTTAGATTTTGAAAAAGAGTCGGACCTAATATAGTGCTTTGCAACAAAGTAACAAAGATAAATAAATATTAATACTCCAATGGAATAATAATAGGCGACGAAATAATTATTTTCTATAGAGCTACATTGCACTAAATCAAAAATGGACAAATTTAAAGATGTAAAAGTTAAAAATAAAACTGGTAAATATAAAATAAATATTATCGATGATAAATAGAATGGGATTTCTTTATCCTCAAAAAATATATACAAAAAACGTAAAAAGAAATAAATTAAAGAAATAAAAAGTATACCAAAAAAAGACCAGACAAACATTATGTTGTCACTTGAATTACTTGTCCATGTAATTAAATCAAATATCAACCAAATAGAAAAAATGAATAGGGGTGTTGACAATGCTATGCTTAATTTTGATTTTTTATCTTTAATCAAAACAAAAAAACCTATAAAAATGGAAATAAAAATAAGGGGTAAGTGTGAATAATACAAAAGTTGTGGAACTTGTTCAGAAAAAATATATAAAAATGGAGTTGGGTAACTTGGACAAATCATATTTTTGATGTTATTTTTTTAAAAATAATAAAAATACTATCTCTAAATTGCATATCTTTAAAAAGATATGATTTGAGTATACCATCTTTTGAGAAAAAAAGAATAAAACCTAATCCCAAATATATACCACCAGGGACTAAGATTATATTTATCTTTTTATAATAATAAATCTTTTTTAAGAATATTTTTCTATCTAAAATTTTTATGTAACAATAAAAAAATGGCTCTATGTAAGGATATAGTCCTACCTTATTATAAATATCTCTTGAATATTCATTTAATAAATCTATTCTTCTGTATTTATTATAATAATCAGTATATGACGGATCACAGGTCGTTTTAATTGGAACAAAAGTATTATTTAAATAATTTAAAATATCATTACACAAAGTCACATTTAATAGTTTAGAAATTTTTATCTCCAAACTCTTCCAATCGTCTAATTCATTTATACTAAAAACATGTTGCGCCACAATTAAGCCATCATCTATTGAGTCATTTAATACAATATAAGTAAGAGCAGTAGCTGTATCTTTATTTTTTAAAGACCACAGCGTTGGCAATGCACCTCTATATTTAGGTAACAATGATGGATGAATGTTTAAAGTTTTAAATTTTGGTAAAGTCAAAATTATATTTGGAATAATTCCCCATGAATTAATAACTAGCAAATCTATTGCATTTGAGGTTATAAATGAAGAAAAATAATGAACATCTTCAGTGTCTATGATTTCTATTTTATGCATTAATATACAGTTTAAATATTCTTTATTTTCTTTATATATTTTACTTGAAAAAACCGACAACATGCACCAAATTTTAAAAATTAATTTAGATATTACATTTGATTTTTTTTTATAATGTAATTTATAAGCTAAACAAAATATATAATCAAATGGGTTAAGAGTACAAATATCAAAATATTCATAATAATTTACACCTATAACATTAAACGACTTATTTTTATTGAGTAAAATTAAAGTATCATTATTTAACCCCAAAAAGACTATCTTATGTATCATAAAATACTACAAGTATTTTCTTCTAAAGAAGAATCACAAGTTATAATTTGACAATTAATTTCATTTTCCAAGCAAACAGAACAATCAAGATTATTATATTCACACATTAAGGACTGAGATGCTTTTCTTTCTATTATTTTATAATATTCAACTTCTGAATCTATACAATTTTCATCACCGGTAGTTTCAACACAACTATAAACATAGCACGTGTCTATTTTTGGGTCACAAGCAACTTCATAAGAAATCATGTAGTCATGCAATATAAAAATTTTATAAGCTGTTATTACAACTACTAATAAAATAAGTATTGATGCTGTTGTGTATAAAATTTTATTTTTTTTATCCATTTTTTAAAATTAAATTATAATATATTATGAATTAATTAAATTAATTTGTGTTTTAATTATTTTATTATATGAAATCCAGTGGGAGTCTTCTTCATTGTCCATTGGTGGAATTGGAACTATTAAAGGTTTTAATCCAGTTAATTTTATAACTTTTTCAAAAGCGGGTAAAAATATATTTCTTGTAAAATTTCCCTCGGTATCGTCAGTCATTAAAAAATTTTCAAAAAGAATACCGTGGCATATATATAACAACAAATCTTTTTCATAATATTTTTCGGCACTACCTCCATTTCTTTTTAGCCACCCGGAAAAGTCTGAGAATATTATATCATTAATCTTATAATCACATGCTTCAAACAATCTCTTGTGAAATAATATTAATGGTTCACCCCAAAGTGTATTAACTTCACACAAAGGCTTTCCATTGTATTTATTAAAATCTACAATAGTTATTTTTTCTTCAATATTATCCCCTTTTTTATCATTATGGTTATCGTGTATACGCAACTGACCCAAAGAATGTTTAAAATGATTATTTGAAGTAAATTTATCACTATGGTATTCAAAAAAAACTGGTAATAATCCATTATTTTGAGTTAAATCAATAAACCATTTTGTATCATAACTTGGAGTTGCTACTTGTTTTTCGTTTATACCATATTTCCCAATCTTATTTAGAGGTTCAGGTATATCACCTTTTAAAAGCTCCTCAATTTTTTTTATAATTTTTGGGTCCTTTTGTCTTTCTTCAAGAATTTTTATTGCATCAGAAAGTGTAGTATAAATAGTCTCGTTAAAAAGATTTTTATCTGACATTATTTTATTATAGTCTAAAGGTTTGTCCATATGGGGTATTAGATACCTCGTTCTATTTAATATTTAATTATACCATTAATTCCAAAAATAATCCATGTATAGATTATTTTATACAAATAAGAATACACTACCCACAATCATTATCAAAAAGTAAATATGGACCAAATAAACCCTACGTAAGTATCAGGCGAACTTTTAGATTAAAAAGAACCAAGTCAAATAAATTTTCTTGGTTCTTTTTTGTTTTTTTAGGTGATTTTTTCTATAGGAGAATATCCTATTTAAAAGAATAAATAAAGTTTACACCTAATGTAGCGTAAAATTCTAATGGATCACCTGGGTAAATGATCATATCACGACCGACTCCGGCAAATGGATTGATTTTGAATCTTTCTTTCTTTCCAAAAGCAAAGATGTACTGCACTCCTATTTCGGAATATAAATATTCCGAACCAAGGTCTTTACTAAGATACAAATATCCCCCAAATTTTTTAGGGACATAATCGATAGAAAGGATCATGCTGTGACAAACTTCGTCAGAATAGCCAACATTGTAGGCCGGAAAAACCGAAAAGTTTCCGAGTTCAAACCTTGCACCCATAGACACAGTGGGTTCAAAGACCATTTTATCTCCACCAAACCAGACGACTGGCTCGAGCCTAACTTCAGGGATAACTTTTATCCCTGTTTTTTCCTGGGCGGAAACTGTAAAAACTACAGCAATCATCGCCATTAAAAAAACGATTTTCTTCATTGTTTATGATTTAAAGATTCACCTAGATACTACAATTTAAAATTTATTTTGTAAACCCCGCCGTAATTTTTTATTAATTAATTATATAAGTCCTAAAAATCCTAATTTATAGTAATTATTTAAATAAAAATACACTGCCTATAATCATAATAAAAATTGCGATAAATTTTTGAAGTAGAGCTTTTTTTGAAATATTTTCTTTTATAATATGAGGGAAAAATTTTGAACCGATAATAGTTAAAATTAAAACAATCGCCGGATGAAAACTTCCCACAAGATAAACCATACTTACTGGAGCCAACAATAAGGCAAAATTTGTCATTAAATTACCTGAAATAGTCATTAATTCACTTGTTATATTAACCATAAGAATCTTTCTTCCTCCCATTCTGTGCATATACAAAAATTCATTACGATATTTAGGAATAAAGATATATAAAAATAAGCCTGTTATTCCTAATCCAGAATATTCCCAGAATGAAGATACCCAAAAATTACCCTCAATCGTTACAAATTTAAATAAAACACCAGAGCAAGCAATTATTAAAGACGCAATAAGCATGTATATAATTGTTTTCTTTTTTGCAGTAATCTTTCTCTCGAAAAAATCAATAGAAAGTAAAATCAACCCAAAAAATACAACAATGGAACCAAAAATTTGCGAGGTAGATAATGTTTCTCCTAGAAAAATATAACCTAGAATAAATCCAAAAATAGGGACAGTTAAAAACCAAGGTACAATAACTGAAATATCTTCAATTTCAATAGCGTATAAATATAAAATAATCCAAACAATAGATAATCCTCCAGCTAAAAGCAATAAAATAATATCTAAATTACTTACATCTAAAATACCAGTTGTAAAGATAGCAATAAAAATAGCAATAAAAATACCTATGAGACTAGAAAATAAAACAAGCCCCCCAGAGCTCCTCTCCTTTTCTTTTTCTGAATATTTAGAAACTAGAAACTGATCCGCAATATTTACAATTGCCCATAAAAATGGAGCTCCAAGTGCAATAAAAAACCATGTCATGTATTATATTGTAACATAAAATCTTTATATTGTTTTAATATACAGACATGCTTCTTCTAAAACTTTACTAAAATCTTTATAAAGGAGTTTTATTTACTTTATTTCTTGTATTAGAAAATCAAAATTTTTTCTGTAATCAAGACCAGATATTAACGAGTAACTTTTTACAGTTTTGAATATTTGCATTAACCCATTTTTACTTTTTTCTTTAACTACATTAGTTATCTTTAACAGACCTTTAAAAAGTGTAACAGTTGGTGCAAAACTTATTTCTAGGAACCCGTCGACAATCTCTTCATGACCACTACTACTCTCAATCGTAATACCGGATTTGTTTTTATCAAGAGAAACTCTTAATGTATGGGTTATCTGATCATTTGGTAAATTAGCTTTATCCTTAGATAAAATATCAAAATATATTAGCATTTGTTCTTTCTTCCCAAGTTTAAATAATTCATTTTTATCCATGTTTGCCATACTTAAAAAGAAGTCATTAACAATACCAGCTTTCATAAAAAAATCTTTAAATTCCAAATATGTACCAACTCTGATATTGAAATAATTTCTTATATTATAATTTAGTATCTGTCCATGTTTTGTAATATATGTAGTTTCCTCTGTCACAATTTTCCATCCATTTTCTAAAAAAAGCAAAGCAAATGTGGTTTTTCCACCCAAAGATAAATTAGTAAGAAGGATATTATTATTTCCATTACTTACCAATCCACCATGGATAGCATATAAATCACCATATGATAAATATGGCGATAGTAATAAAATATTAATCATAGTCAAAGCTTTTTTTTCGTCCTTTACTACAAGCAGGCACTCATTAGATTCTGTGTTATAAATATAATAAAAATGATCATAGCATTTAATTATGTAAAACTTATTTTCAGCTGTGCATTTAGCTCTGGATGTATCATGAGTTGCTAAATTAAATTTATTTATATCACTGTTCTTTGACCAACCTTCATATAGAAACACAGATTCTATTTTTTGGAAAATATCTTCATTTTCTAAAACAAAAGCACTAATGATAGTACGACTATTATTCTGCGAAGGTTTCATCAGAGCATTAAAAGTACTACTGAATTCCTTCAAATGATCAGAACATAAGGCATAGTTACATGTAATAGTTGTCGTCAGACTATCACTCATCATCGTATGAAATGTATGGTTTAAATCATTTTTTATAGTTTTAATACTACAACTAAATATTTCAGATAATTCTGTGCTTAAGGTTAAATTATTCATAGGAATTTCAATTATTAGTTATATTTATTTATGATATCATACGAAAATAATCTATCAATTAAACCACCTCTATCTATCATTTTGTTTTCAGGATTATCCTGGTCAAAAATTTCTTCCATAACATTATCGTTTATATAATTAAATTTTTTATGAAGTAAAACAACATTAGGTATTTCCAATATCTCTGGAAAAATTATAGAGGTGTAATTTAGTGTGAAGAAAACATTTTTATCAAAACCATATTTTACAGAATCTTTATATATCTTTTCAATATTAATCCGCTCGAAATACTTTTGAATAAATGTATATATATCAACAAATTTATACAGGTCTAGTACTTTTCTTTTTTTCACAATGTCTAATAAAGCCGCATCTTTGTATAGGTGGCTACACAAATGGATAAATAAATGTTCTTCTGTTAAAGAATAAATTGAAAAATCTCCATCAACAGGAAGAAGAGTTCGTTCTTCTAAAAAATAATCAACTGCGCTATCCGAAGAATTTGGTGTCCAATCTAGTGAGAAATTAACATCAACATCTATAGTTTTAGCGGTTCTCTCGTTAATTATTTTAATAAATGGAAACATTTCGCCTCTAGTGTTCAGACTTTTTGTAAGTGCATCTTGGTCAGCCTCATCGATGGCATCTTTTTTGTAATCATATTTACCCTGCAAAAACCCTAAATCATTCAATACATTTTTAGCTTCTAAAATTGATTTTTTTGATACCAATATATCAATATCATTAGAGGCCCTAGCGCCTATCGGATAAATAGTACTTGATAAAACAGACCCCTTTAAGAAAACATGCTTTATATTAGCTTCGCATAATTTAGAAGAAATTATTTTTATATATTCTTTTTGCAAATTTGTTCTTATTCCTTGAGACTCATGAATCATATATATTGTAAAAAATACAGGAAAATCGAGCTTCCTTACCTCAATTGAGTTCATAATCTCATAGGCAAGCCCACTAACACGATGATAACACAGGTATCCCAAGACCTCGATCCAATTTATGGTTTTATCGTCAAGTATCTCCAATAACTTATCTATTTTTTTGTTACCATATTTTACTAATTCTAGTACGGTACTATGTTCTTTTTTCATATAGTTTTATATTTTTATTTTATTATGACACCTCAAAGTATGCATCAGCAGTACATCCGACATCTTTTTGTACTGGAAAATTTTTATCTAAGATATTCCAATCAGCTTCAGAAAGATTAAAATTGTCTACATCTAAAATCTCATCAATATGTTTTTTATTTGAACTTTTAAAAACAATTGAAACACCATCTTGCTGTAAAAGCCATTTAGCTACAATTTGAGTATTTGATTTATTGTACTTTTGAGCCATTTCATCTAGAAGTTGATATGTGCCAGTACGATAATAAGGGTCTATGACTCCGGGATACGAAAGTAGAACAGGTCTCCACGCAATGAACTTAATGCCATTTTTTTTACAATAATCTATAATACCCTTTCTTTGCGATTCACGACAGACTAGATTATATTGATTTTGAACCGCATACACTGGTTTATTTAGTAGTTGGGAATATTTTTTTATTGTATTAATTCCAACATTACTTAACCCCACATTTTTAATTAGACCCATTTCCATCAGTTTATTTAATGCTCTCGCGATATCTTCTATTGCAACAAGAGGATTTTGTTTGTGAATATAATATAAATCAATATATGACACATTTAGCCTTTCTAGAGATTTCATACAAGAGCGAATGATATTATCATAAGAGAGATTGTATTCACGAACTTTGGTTGCTATAAAATACCTATCTCTAGAAAATTGTCTTATTGCATCACTGATGAGTAACTCGGTTTTGCCATTTGCATAACTTTCTGAGGTATCAATATGAGAAATACCCCTAGTAATTGCATATTTTATAGCGTCAACATCTCTTCCATCGTCATTGTTTGGATTTACCTCAACATCCCCTCCCATACGCCAAGTTCCCAGAAAAATTTCTGGATGACGATTGTTATTGTGTATTGTATTCATAACTTGTCTATTTTTCTCAGTCAATTATATTATATATTTTATTTCTATCTCCTCCATACAATTCAACAACTTCTAAAAATAATTTAAATACTTCTCCATTTTCAATATTTTTCTTTGCCAACAAATATCCCTCTTTTAATGAATTGACTTTTCCAGCCGCAAGAATAATTGGTGCCGCATTAAGACATATAGTTTCAATATGACTTTTTAGACCTGTACCATTAAGTACCTTTAGAGAACATTTCACGTTATCAATTGGATATTCCTTTTCTGCTAATTCTTTTAAATTACTATTTGAGAAAAAAGGAAACTCATCTATTATGTTAGCTGATACTGTTTGTCCAACTTTATAATTTTTCATACCAATGATATTTACACGCCCGGATATGGAGAGTTCGTCTAAAAAATGTACCCCATCCTCACTAGATGAGTAGACTAAAACATTTTTAAAACCATATTCTTTATATACCTCTAAAGACAATTTAATATTAGGATGTGATAAACCATACACAAGAGTATCAATTTGTATCGGAAAGCTAAGCCCAGCCAAAGCAAAACTCATTGCATGCGGTGCATGAAATATACCCCCATAAACATCCGCAAATTTTGGAGTAGTATCCTCAATTGAAAAAAAAGAAATTTTCTTCTTTTTCAAAATTTCTACTTTTTCCACAAAAGGAATATCTATATTAATACCTACTAATTCTAAAAAATCGGAGGAACCTGTTTTTGACGACGTCGAATGAGAACACGCTTTTGCAACATATGCACCACAGGCAGCAGCAACAAAACTAGCAGGTGTAGTTATGTTTATAGTTTTAAAACCCTTTTTTCCACTACCAGCTACGCCAACCAACAATTCATTATTTGGTAATGTAATTTTTTGTTTTTTTTGTATACCATCTAAGGATAAAGAAGCATTAATTAAACCTTTTACCTCAGACACAGAAGGACCCTTAATCATTATTCCATTTAGTAACATTGTCAATAGATATGTTTTTTTCTGTAAGTCTTTTTCATTAAAGATTTCCAGCATAGCGTTTTGTGCTTCAAACTCATCAATCGATAAACCAATATTCAGTTTGTAAAATGTTTCGTACGGTTCTCTAATATTTTTATCACTTAAAAAAGTATTATACATAATATTTAATTTAGTAAACAATATTATATCAATGAATAGATTAAGTGTCAATAAATTGTATTATAACGATACATTTGAGTTTGCTTATTTTAAAGTAAAAAACTATACTGATATTATTAGAATTAATCAGATTTATAGCATTGACATTTTCTCATAAAATGATATAATTCACTATAAATTCATTAAAAAATATAACCATGGAAAAAATAGAATCAAAGAAAAGAATTTTGACAGGAATCAGACCTACTGCAACCCTGACTATCGCTAATTTGATTGGTGCTACATTTCCTTTGTTGGAATTGCAGAAGCTGAATGAATCAAGCGAAATTTTAGTTTTCGTTGCAACTCTACATGGTCTAACAGATCATGAACCCGAACAGTTAAAAGTAGGCGATATCGTGAAGGACTATATTGCTTTGGGATTAGACCCATCGAAAATAGTTATCTTTGACCAACGTGGTCTCCGCAAAGAGGTTGCCTTGCTCAAACTTTATCTCGAGCGTCATATTACTGTTTCTCGTGCGACTCGCGTGCCAACTTTGAAGGAAAAATTAAAAGATGGACAAAATCCAGAACAAGCAACCGTCCTCCTTATGGCATATCCAATTATGATGGCAGCTGATATTCTCTTGCAGGATGCTCAGTTGGTTCCAGTAGGAAAAGATCAATTTTCTCATATGGAAGTTGCTCGCGAACTTGCTGACGCTTTTAATAACAAGTATGGCAATGGCGGAAAAATTGTTGTCCGTCCAGAAACCATGAACATCGACGAACCAGTAAACATTTTGTCACTAACTGGGGATGGAAAAATGAGCAAGAGTAAACCAGAAGGAGCAATTTTTCTTAATGATAGTCCAGAAGACATCAGAAAGAAAATGAAAAGAGCTGAGACTGCCATCGAAGGGCAAACAAGTGAAAAGCTCGACAATCTTGTTGCTATTGTAAAAGCTATCGCTCCAGAAAGATTAGGCGAAGTTAATGCGCTTATTGAACAACATCTCAATGGTGAGAAAGTGATGGGTAAATTCAAAACACTTGTTGCTGATATTATCATTGAGTTCACTACTTCTTTTCAAAAGAGACGCACACAAATTTCAGATGAACAAGTGGCTGAAGTTTTGAAAAAAGGCATCTCTATTGCTCGCGCAAATGCCAATGAGGTTATCCAAAGAGTTGAAAAAGCCATGGGTTTTGAAGAAAATTAATTTTTTTTCTCAACAAACTGAAATCTAGAAACACTACAATAATCTTATATTGTAGTGTTTTTTTATTTTTCCGTGTCCCCTATATTTGAAAATAGCTCTTCGTGTGTATTAATTTCTTTATCATATTTTGACTCCTCCCAAAGAGTTTTAATTTCAGTAAAAAACTTTAAATAGTCATATTTTATCTTTTCCCATCGCTTGTAATCTATTGTTAAATTTTCAAAGGCACTTTTTGCCTCATTTAATCTATCAGGACTCCAATTGGAAGCAAGTATCATCATTTGTAAAATAACCTCTTCATTTCTTATCCCGCATTCTATTATTTTTTTATGTAATTCTTCTTCACTATCTCCTAGATTTATTGAAGAATCAGGAATACTTTTTGACATTTTAACATAAGGAAAGAAACCGCTAATAAGCTTCCCGTGTAATGCTCCAATTTCAGCGTCGTGTTTAACTAAACTATCCAGACCTCCTATTTTTAGTTTCATTCTATTTAGTGCTATTCTCGCTAAATGAGGATGGTGGTGTTCTTCCAATCCTAATGGAACTATTACTCCTCGTTTTTTATCACGTACTATTGGTAATATAATGTCTGTCATTGTATATGTTCTGCTCACCATTTTTGAGAAATCGTTTCCAAGTAATTGCAGTCTTTTATACGTATCATTGGTGACTTCTATTTTTTCGAGCAAATCACTAATACTTAAAACACTAGAAACAAGTGAAAATACCCGAGAATGATCATGGTGGTTGTGTGTTCTAATCTCACCATTTTTCTCATCAAAGCCTAATTTTTTAATAAATGATATAAACTGATGAGAATTTTTTATTAGTTCATTTAATGGCTTTTGTCTTGAATTTAATGCACTTAATTCTGAAATAATTATATGAGTATAAATTCCAGTTAGTTTTTGAAGTTCAAGTACTCTAAAAATTGAACACAGCGTACCAGCGGTTGGAGAATTAGTAGGACCGAATCCTGTAACTATAGCTAACTCGGTTTTTGGAATTTCATTAAAAATATCTAAATTATCATAGCATAAGTATTTTGAGTTAAGCTCGTTGTTTTTACCGTATCCGTGTAGTAAAAAATTATTAGGAAACCTGATATAGGCGGAGTTCTCGATTATTTCGTTAAGTTTTTTATTTGAATAACCTAAATCTTTTATCATGTGCTTATAATCATTCGCAACCTCCTCAATCGATTTATTCTGCTTTAAAGCTATTTCTTTTAATTCCTCATCCGATAAAGTAATATTGATTTCCATAATTTATTAAAAATATTTTAAATTTATAAAATAACCCTAAGAATAAATAAACCTCATGAGATTAATTAAATTAATGTATATAAACTAGAAACATTAAAAATACTAATAAACATACTTCTGAGACTAGAAAATAAAACAAGACCACCGGAACTCTTTTCCTTTTGAGAAAATTTAGAAACAAGGTATTGATTGGCAATATTTACCAATACCCATAAAAATGAAGCTCCAACTACAATAATAAACCATGTCATATAGGTCGTATTATATCATATAATTTTATTTATTTTTTCTCCACTCGCAAAAAAACAGTATATGTGCGATAGCATACAAAATATACAAAAGTGCTAAATGCATTTAGACATTATTCAGCCATATTGACTAATGTAATTTAGCGTAGTATCATTTTAAGTAAGGATAGTTGGCAATTTTGCCCTAAAAATTAAATATAAGCAATATGAAAGCTTTAATAACGTTGACTGATGAAATGCGCCAGTTTTACTGGCGACTGCAATCTAGTGCTCCATTTATGCTAGGTTTTCCTGGTAATCTTAATAATGATTTTTCAGAATTTTATAAATTCTTTGATTTTGTTATTAACAATGTAGGTGATCCAAGCTGTACGGATGGTTCGTACAGAATGCACTCAAAAGAATATGAGCAAAAAGTGCTCGAATTCTTTAAAGGAATTTATAACCTTGACCAAAATTCGTGGGGATACCTTACGAATGGTGGAACAGAAAGTAATTTGATGGGGCTTCTTCTTGGAAGAAACAAGTATCCAGATGGAGTAATTTACTCAGCAGATGGGCATTATTCAATTAAGAAAAATTCAGTTATTCTTAATGTTCCATATGCGGAAGTTGAATCATCAAATGGTGAAATGAATTATGAAAACCTTTATGATCTCTTATCCAAGGAAAGAAAAATTCCTATTCTTAATTTAACTATAGGAACTACTTTTGATGGAGCTATTGATGATGTTGATAAAGTTTTATCCATACTCAAAGAAACATCACATGAAAATTTTTATATTCACTGTGATGCAGCCTTATTTGGAGGGTTTCTTCCCTTTTTAGGCATTGAACATGAATTAAATTTTAATAAACCTATTAATAGTATTTCTCTCTCAGCTCATAAATTTTTTGGTATCCCCTTTCCTTCTGGTGTTTTTCTTTCAAAAGAAAAACCGCATGGTAGTTTTGTCGACTGTATAGAATATATAGACTCAGACGATACAACTATCTCAGGCTCCAGAAATGGCCAGCTCGCAGTATTTTTGTGGGCATTAATAAACAATAAGGGAATTATCGGATTCAAAAAAGAAGCTATCGAATGTATTGAAAATGCAAAATATTTGGAAAAGATGCTTATGGATATACATTATAATCCTAAGTTAAATATTAATTCAAATATTGTAACTTTTGATAAGCCATCAAAAAATATCATTAATAAGTGGCAACTTGCTACAAAAAATGATAGAGCTCATATTGTTGTAATGCAACATGTAAATAAGAAAATAATCGACTTATTAATCTCTGATATTATTACTTCATGAAAAGTGTGTATTTGAAAATTAAACCATCATAGACCATCTCTGCTAATTAGTTGAGATGGTCTTTTTGATTTAAAACTTTCTTAAAACCACCTTTTGAATCTTTTATGGCTCTAGAACCTCGCGTTACTGTAGCTATTCCAACGTGAAGACTTTTTGATATTTGATGTTGATTTATACCCTCATTCAGCATTTTTACAATTTCCCAACGTTTTTTTATTTCCGTATATTCTGCTGGTGTCAATAAATCTGTCAAAAAAGAATTTAAAAGATTTTTATCATTATTTATAGAATTTATTATATCAATTAAATCATTCGTTTTAATTTTTTTCATATTATTTTTATATTTAATTGTTGACTGTTTTTACTAATTTTATACATTCTTCTAAGTTAATTCTTTGTGAATAGTTTTTTATATTTATTTCTTTATTGTTATTTATGCCTTCTTTTACTGAAGTACTTACAATGCAACTGTTCGCATAAGAAAATATTTCTTTAATATTTTTATTATCAACACCGCTTCCAGCAATAATTGGAAAATCGCCAACAGATTCACGAACCGACCTTAGGTCTTCCATTGAAGGTTGTTCACCTGTCCATTTACCGGTTATTATTAGACCATCACTACCCTCAGATATAGCCTTTGTCGCTGATTCAATTAAAGAATAGGAAGAAAGTAATTTCGCGTGTTTTACGTGTATATCAGTATAAATTAAAATATTTTCTGCGTCTATACTTTTTCTAAAATCAATAACCTCTTTTGAGTTACCTTTAATAACACCGTAACTTGTTTCAACGGTATCTACAAAAACAGGAATTCTAATAAAATCCGCCCCTATAGTTTTTGCAATAGAAAGTGCGGTTTTATAATCATTCCACAATACACTTATTCCTATGGGTATTGTTGCTATTTGTTTTAATTGATAACACAAAATACTCATAGAAATTCCTATAGATGGGTTAACATTTTCAAAATGAGGAATATCATAATTGTTTTCGATAATAACTGCATCAAATCCAGCTTTTTGAAATGTTTCTAAATCGGTTTTTGCATTTCTAAGTGCTATTTCAAAACCAGGAAAATCTGGATACCCAAGAAGTGGAGGCAAGTGCACTGCCCCTATTAAGATATTATTTTTTTTATTAAAATTAAATTTAGTAGGCATAATGATTGATTATACAATATAATAATTACAAAACAAAAGGGATAATTATTTATAAAAAATAATTATCCCTAAATTGTTAATTTAAATAACAATACTATTTTTCAAATCTGATAAATACGAAACAACTTTTCCAGAACGAATCTGTTCGTAAGATACATTAAATCCTTCTTTCAAAGTTTTAACTTCACCAACCATTTGTAATATAAGTGCACTGCTTGCTGCAATCATATAAATACTTTCTTTTGGTGACTCGTTGTTGAGAATACTTAACGAAAAATCAGCCTTACTCATACCATTTGGCGGAGTCAAAAATGATTTATCTACTGGATTAATACCGAAATCATCAGAATTGATAGAATAAGATCTAATACCATTTTCAGATAATTCAGAAACTGTTGTTCCCCATTTTGTAATTGATAATTCATCAATTCCATCTTGATTTGTAGACCCAACACTTCCTCTAACGGCCATAGCTTTTTCAAAAAAAGTATATCCTTTTTCGTTTAATACTTTTAATGCCTTGACTACAACTTCAACTGGTACAAGATGATTAATCCCTATGATTTTATACTTTAGAAGCACAGGATCAATAGGATGAGTTAATGGGCCAATAAGGTCATTCATATGTGGCAGATGAGCAAAATTATGCGTCTGCTGATGAACAACTTTAAAATTAGTATCCAAAGCCTCAATATAACCAAATCTATGAGATTCAATCATCCTTTCAATATCATTTTTAGGCAAGATGTTTGGTATTCCACAAAAATTTATGAAATCTGAACTTCCTTGTCTGCCCTTATCTGCATTTGCGGGTGATCCATGTTTACACACGTATACACCAAGAGATGCAGCAGTTAATCCAGCTAAAGTAGAAACATTAGCAGTTACAAAGTGATCTCCTCCCATTCCACAGTTATCAACAACATATGGAACTTTTGGTTTTGCAAATCCGTTTATTGATTTTTTAATATCAAAATCAATGATTCCGGCAGAAATGCCAGCAATCTGAAGATATGCATCTTTGTGAAGATATGTTGCTTTATTATGCAACGCACAGAGTACAGCAACTGATTGAATTTGTGCAAGGTCATTACCATTGCATCCCTCAATTGTATAAGCTGCTAGTTCATAAGCTTCTTCAAAACTTAATGGAATGTTTTGGTATGCTTTTTCTTTAAGTAAGCTTTTTACGTCCATAATATTTGGTTTTTGTATTTATATTTTTGAATTTAATGTGCATTAGTACTTACGCATATACTAGCATACTAGTATAAAACTTGCAACTTTTTAAAAGTGCACCAACTATTCAAATTTGTATTATTTTAAAGGTATGGTACCATAAATATAAATAAATTCTTAAAACAATCTAATATTTAATCTCATGAATACAGATCCAAAATTATTATTCATTTGTCATGGCAATGTAGGTAGGAGTCAAATGGCAGAAGGTTTTTATAACCAAATGACAGATTCAAATGATGCCTCAAGTGCCGGTATTGATCCTTCTACTCCCGCATTATGGAAAAGATTACACCCTAATGTAATACAAGTCATGAGAGAAGAAAGGATTGATCTTTCTTCTAAAAGCGCTAAATACATTACTGAGGAAATGATAAAATCAGCCGACAAGGTAATTGTTATGTGTAAAAAAGAAGATTGTCCTGATTTTGTCTTTAAACACCCTTCTGTTACTCTATGGGAAATCGAAGATCCATTTAATTTATCTATCGAAAGATTGCGTGAAATTAGAGATGATATTAGAACTAAAGTTTATGGGCTCATGAGAGTCTGCTACTAAACATCTAAACAAATAAAAGGCCGGAATTATTTCCGGCTTTTTTATGATTTGAAATTTAATCTTTTTTATTATAGTAACAATAAAATGACATAATCATTATATGAAAAAGATTTAAATGATGTAGAAAAGTCGTTTACTAAAGAGATTGTTAAATAAATTAATTTTAATGGGCAGTTGACAAGAACCAAAGAAAGGTTAATACTGAGAATATGAAGATTATTAAAACAAATTGGCATCATACACTACATCACCTCGGGTGGAGTGGTTTCTAGTTAATTTGTTATAATATCGCTATTAAACATCTTAAACACACTTCCGTCCGGAAGTGTGTTTTTGCTTTATTAAATTAATTTATAAAAATATATGATAAATAAAAATAAAATCAAAATAGTATTGTTTGATATAGATAATACCCTTTCATATGGCGAAAAAGCGAAATTATTTTATTCGCAGTATTCAAGAACACTTGAGAGCACTTTGGCCAGAGAATTAAATATATCATTACAAGAAGGTAAAAAAATAGCAGATGATTGTCGTCGTAAATATAATGGTCGTGGTGAATATAGTTTTGAATTATCGGGATTAGATATTGGGGTTTGGTATGATGCGATACTGTCACTTAATCCAGAAGAATATTTAAGTGTAATTCTTTATTCAAATGAATTATTAAAAAATCTAAAAAAATTAGGCTTTATTGTGGGTGCTATTACAGATGGGCCTACAATCCAAGCTTTAAAAATTTTAAAGGCTATAGATGTCGATGAAAATAATTTTGATTTTATCATCGCTTGGGAAAAAGGAGGTCAAATGCCTAAAGGTGGTAGTAAACAAATATATGAGGATATTTGTGTAAAATATTCAGTTAATCCAGATGAAGTTGTTATGATTGGAGATTCTCTTGGTTCAGATATACTTCCAGCCATTGAAGCGGGGTTAAATGTTATATATATTACTGATTTAGAAAATAATGAATATAAAACAATAAAAAATATCGAGGAACTATATAAAAGTTTAAGTTTGGAAAAAATTATAAATTAATATATTAAATAAATTTATGAAAAAATATATAAAAAAACAAATTATAATAGATACTGATCCAGGTCATGATGATGCCTTGGCTATTCTACTATTACAAAAGTCTGGCGTTGTTGATATTAAAGCTATTGCCACAGTGGCCGGAAATTCAACATTAAAAAATGTTACCGATAATGCAAGATATATAATTGATTTAGTTGATGGTGGAATACCTATATATTCTGGGTCTGAAAAACCCTTAAGTAGAGACTTAATATTGGCTAATGTTCACGGTGAAAGCGGTCTAGATGGGGCCACAATAGCCAAAGAAGAGCCCCTAAACGGTCTAGCTGTCGATAAGATAATCGAGATAATTAAGACTAATCCGGGTCGGACTTCTATTGTTGTAATTGGCCCGGAAACAAATATTGCAAAGGCTATAATAAAAGAACCTAATTTACCAAAACTGGTTAAGGAATTTATTATTATGGGTGGAGCGATTGATTGTCCAGGAAATAAAAATAGAACTGCTGAATTTAATATTTTTGTCGATCCAGAGGCTGCTGAAATTGTCTTTAATTCAGGTGCAAAAATTATTCTAGTTCCTCTCGATGTATGTAATAAAATAGTTTTAACTATGAAAGATTTTGAATGCCTTAAAAAAGGAAATCTATATAGACCAATTATATCAATGATGAAAAAATTTATCGAAGGAATAAATAATTTTGAGAAAATAAAAGGCGCTTTAGTTTATGACGCTTTAGCTGGATACTACTTGATTAACCCAAGTGCATATTCTTTAATTAAGGCTGATATTAGAATTGAAACAAAGGGAGAATATACAAGAGGTATGACTGTGATGGAAAAAAGAACCTATGGTGATAAAAATTGTAACATAAACCTAGTTACTAAAATTAATAAAAAAATGTTTACTAGGGATTTTATAAAAATATTGAATAGTTAAGTAATATGAAATATCTAAAAACACCCAATATTGGGTGTTTTTAGATTAAATATTACTTATTTTCTTGACTCTTTAATGTTAGTAAACAAAGTTTATATAAAACTCTAGCACCCACATTTCCATCCCATTCATTATCCCCTTGGGCTACTTCACATAAATCAAAGCCAATTATTTTTTTACCAGACAAAATTAATTCTTCAAATAAGAAAATCATTTCTTCAATAGCAAAACCACCAATGACAGGAGTACCTGTGCTGGGACTTAAATAAGGAATCAAGCCATCTATATCAAAAGAAATATAAACATTTTCTGGAAGCTCTTTAATTATTTCTCCAAATTTTTCTTTTAAAGTTTTACCACAATAAACATCCTTTTTTATCTCATAATCTGTAAATAAAGCTATGCGATTTTTTTCTTTTCCTATTAGTTCATGTTCTTGTTCACAAAAATCACGAACTCCAACTTGAACTAACTTTGAAATGTTTTTAATCTTTAGAGCATTAAAGAATATTGAGGCATGAGAATATTCCAATCCTAAATATGCATCTCTCAAATCAGAGTGTGCATCGATATGTAGTATTCCAAAATCCTCATATTTATTTGAAAGAGCTTCTAAATATCCAAGAGGAACGCTATGCTCACCCCCAACAATTCCTACAATTTTGCCCTCTTCTAATAATTTTTCTGTAGTCTCTTTTACATAATTTTTAAGATCTAAACAATCAGCATTAATTTCATTTCGCAAATTTGTATCGATTTTCTTTTCATTATAACCTTCTAGGTACTTTAAAGTTTTTTCTCTGACTTGTTTACTCTTATATAAAATACTTGAAGGAATATCTTGCATTGCAATACCCTCTTTCCAGCCATTTGGATTAATCAAATCATACAAATCTATCTGCTGTGAGGCGTCTAGTATTGCTTTAGGGCCCAGAGCGGTACCTTCACCATAGGAAACAGTAGCTTCCCATGGCACAGGCACTAAAACAACCTTTGATTCAAGCTCGTTAAAAGGCAATCCAAAAATACCGTGGTATAGCGCACCACTATCATTGGGGTCAAAATTTGCAATTTTGTCCTCTAATATTTTTTTATTTTCAATAGAATTATTCATTACCAAACTATGCACTATATTTTTCTATTAATTTATTTGCTTCAGTTGGATTTGCTTTGCATTCTAGTAATGCTTGGATAACTAAAGGAACTACAATAGTCGCATCTGATTCAATAACAAACATTGGTGTTTCTTTTGTAAGTTTATCCCAAGTAATTTTTTCATTTGGAGTAGCACCTGAATAAGAACCATATGAAGTTGTAGAATCTGAAATCTGGCAGAAATATGACCATGGTTTAACATTATCAATTTGCATGTCATATTTCAAAGAAGGAACTACGCAAATTGGGAAATCTCCTGAAATACCTCCTCCTATTTGGTAAAAACCAACTCCCTCTCCTTTTGAAAGTTCTTGATATTGGTCATACCAAGCACCCATATATTCAACACCAGATTTTGCAATATTTGCACTACATTCACCTGTTTTAACATATGAAGCAAAAATGTTTCCAAAAGTTGAATCCTCGTAACCTGGAACTACTATTGGGATATTATTTTCTGCAGCAGCAAGTAGCCAGCATTCCTCCGCATTACCTTCATGTTTTTCTTTATCAATAGATTGAATTAAATCATAAAAGTATTCATGCCAGAACTTTCTTGTACCTTTTTCTGACGCTTCTTTCCAAGTAGGAACAATCTGCTTTTCAACAACACGAAAAGCTTCATCTTCAGGAATACTTGTATCTGTGACACGGCGCATACGGTCGTTTAATATTTTAGTGTCATCTTCTTTTGTAAAGTATCTGTAATCGGGAAAATCCTTATAACTTTTGTGAGCAACTAAACGGAACAATGATTCCTCTAGGTTAGCACCCGTAACTGACATACCGTGTATTAAACCATTTCTGATTGCTGGGGCAAGAGTAATACCAAGCTGAGCGGAAGACATAGCTCCACCCATAGCCCAAAACATTTTTCCACCTTTTTCTATGTGGCGCCAATATGATAATGTTGAGTCTTTTGTGGCACGAGCGTTAAAATTTTTATAATTTTTTAGAATAAATTCTAAAGTAGGTAAATTTGTATTTTGCATATGTTTTTAGCATATAAAATTATTTTAGAAAAAAATCTGAATCACTCTTTTAGAGGTACAACCTCCGGAGCCAGTTAGAGGTTGGACCTCTAAAAGATTTCTTAAAATATAATTTGTGTAGCTTTATTAAAATTATTATTAATTGATAATTATATTCTACTACCAACCAAACTCTTTTCCAACATCTTCAGCAGATTCGCGTTTACGAGCCACAACAATATGACCATTCTCAGCAATTATTTTTATAGGAGACGAAAGCATACAATGGTGTGATGCTAAAGCATCTTGATAAGCCCCCGTATCAAAAAATACTACATAAAATGGTTCATGCTGATCATAATCATAATCTGGTAATGGGATGGATTCATCTATTCCAGTATAAATATCATCAGAATCACAACTAGAACCCGCAATCCAAACATCATTAAGCTTACCATCTAGTTTATTATTTATTGGGCATACAAACCACTTTTGATTTATAGACCATGTGTCTATCAAATCATTCATAAGACTACCATCTATAACATACCATTTTTTTGCTTCAACACCTTTATTCACTATCTTTTTAGTATCTATTACTTTAAAAATAGTAATTTGTGCGGGAGCGGTCATATATCGTCCCCATTCACAAATAAGATTTGGATGTGGTACTCCTCTCTTTTCAGATTCTCTTTTCAAAAGCTCAAAAAGTTTCTCTAATATTTTCTCAACAGAATATTTTTTATTTCTTTCGAATGGAATAGGCATTCCTCCTCCAATATCGATAGTATCCAAAGTGGGATTCGTTTCCTTTAATTTAAAATAAACATTTAGTGCATATTTTGTAGATTCAATAATATCAGACGGTTTTTCAAGCTTACCTATTCTATAATGCAAAACTTTCAAATTCTTAAACGGAGACATTTTTAATAATTCTATTCTACTAAAACCAAACCTGTCTATTTTTTTATTCCAGTTTGCCTTTGATTTAACGGGAATATCTAGTCTTATTCCAACATCATACTTAGAAAATTGAAACATTTGTAATTCACCAGGTCCTTCTATAATTGGTAGAATTTTTAATCCACGGTGCTGAAGTTCGTCTATTAGATTTATATATTTATCAGTTTTTGGCCCGTTACAAAGAATTCTTATTTTTTCATTAAAAGATTGTTGCTCTAACATTTTCTTTATAATATATAGTTCATTATATGAAGATGTTTCAATGTTTGCTCCTTCACCAACCATGGCCATGACTACTTCTTTGGTCTGATTACTCTTCATGGGATAGTGATAAAAAAACTTACCTTGATATTTTAATTTTTTAATTAATGACGAAGAAAGATCAAGTAGATCTTCTACTCTTTCTTCAACGATATAAGGAAACAGTATTTCAAGTGATGTTCCAAATTTTTCTGCTAAGTATCGGATATTATAAACATTATTACCTTCTTTTGCGATTAAATCCCCATCTTTATTAAAATCAAAATATTGGGTATTGAAATCACTGATCCCCAGCTTCCAAAGTTTTTTGGAAGTGATTGAACGTTTAGTCATCTCATTCCAAGCCTTTGTGCACTTTGAGATTACTCAGAGTACCTTCGGCCTGTGATAAATAATAGTAATAGAGAATATGATAACAAAATGAGAGAATTTGTAAAGAAAATTATAATTAAAAAGAACCTCTTGCTTTCACAAGGGTTCTTTTTCTTTAGTTTGCCATTTTTTGATACGATCGTTAATAAAACTTGTAGGGTTTTTTTCAAAATCATATATACTTCTTGCAATAAGTGTGATCCCGTTTTCCCAGTCTGAAGTCTCCTCCATCAATCTATACTTATCATTTTTAAAAGATAAAGTGTAGAAGCATAAAAGATATTCTCTTGATAAAATACCTCTCACGTACTTGCGAATTAAATCAATTTCAGCACCTACGTTGGTATTTGAATTAAGATAAATTTTTCCGATAAGAAAAGACTCAGCCACATTATCCTGATTTGAAGTAAGAGCATTAATAATATCGGGAGATGAAAAACCGGATTTAATAAGATTTTTAACCCTCTCATTCCAATTAATTCTTCTTGCAACAACATTACCTATTTGCAATTGCTCACCTTGAATTTTAATATTATTTTCAAAGGTAACAAATTGAGAACTAAGTAAATAATTTCCATCTAAATGATCAATTCTTTTCCTTAAAAATTGGCATTTTTCTTCAATTAATTCTGCTAAAAGTTCCATTTAGTTTGATTTAAGTTATTTAAATATACGTTATTATTTATGAAAAATAATAACAACATTTTAATAAAATGTCAATGTATATTAAAAAATCCTTAAACAAACACCCAAATTGCTTTATCTTTCAAGGGGCAATTTTTACAATTCAATTTCTCTTCTTCGGTGCATTCGCAAATACGAACTTCATTGTAAATATGAGAATACTTTTTAATACCCTTCATTGGAACAGCATAATGAGCTAAAATGGCTTTAATTTCACTACTTCCAGTTACAATAACGGCGAGTAACTTCCTTTCAATACAAAATGAACGTCTTATGTTTACTAATTCGGTCCCAATATGCTGATCTCTAAAATTGGAATCAACAAAATTTGAAGCGAATTCAACAACAAGCATTTCATCCTGAAACATTTTTTCTTTATGTCTGTTTACACAAGGAATAAGTCCAGCTGCTCCTATAAGAACTTCATCACTGAAAGCAAAAACAGCAAAAATTAAATTTTCCTTGAAGAATTTAACCGTTCTATTAAGCATACGAGGTTCCTTAAAGGTTTTATTTGACCACCATTTAAAATACCCTCTCAGTTTTGAATTTTTTAAATCAAAACTGGTAAAACTTTCATATCTAATCATATCAGTTATATTTATTTTTTAAAGAACTATTCAAAGGAAGTTCATTACCTTTTATAAATTTTATTTTAGAAGTTTTATAAACTCCTCTTTGAATCATATACCTAGTATCTGATTCAAAATTGATATATATCAACCAAAAAGAACAAAAGCGACCTTTTTTATTGAGGTCGCTTTTGAAAGTTGGTTTTTAAAATTTATTAAATATACAAACACTCACAAGCGATCTCAAATTTTAAGATTGATCTTGTACGGTTCTCTATATGTGTTTGTACAAATGTATACATAGTTTCTTTATATCATCTACAAAAAATAAGTCAACGTGGATAAAATTAAATACCTTCTTTTTTCAACTCCTCAATTAATTCTTTTGATTTATGAGAAATTTTTGACGGCATTTTAACTATAATCTTCAGTATTATATCTCCTCTACCACGACTTGATGGTACTCCTTTTCCTCTAACTCGAAGTAATTCATTATGATTTATTCCTTCAGGTATTTTAATATCCACAGTATTTCCCTCTAAGGTCTTCAGACTGTAAACTGTTCCTAGGAGAGCTTCTGTAAGTTTTATAGACAAATCCATAGTTAAATTTAAGCCATCACGTTTAAATAAATGATGAGGCTTAACATGAACTTTTATATATAAATCACCCGATGGACCTCCTTGAATATCCTCACCGGCACCTGCCATTTTAAGCATTTCTCCATTGTTAATACCAGCAGGAATATTTAATTCTAATTCTTTTTGTTTTTTATAAACTCCAGCACCCTTACAAGTTGAACATTTTTCAGAAGGAATTTTTCCACTTCCTAAACAAGTATCACAAACTTTCACTGTTTCAAAACTACCAAGTATTGAGCGTTTAATTTCTCGAACTTTTCCTTGCCCTTTACATGTATTACATGTATTCATTTTTGATCCTATTTTTCCACCAGTACCTTTGCATATTTCACAAGTGGATTGTTTGGAAATATTTACATTTTTAACCACTCCAAAAATAGACTCCTCAAAAGATAAATCAATTTCAGTTTGTATATCCCTTCCACGACGAGCACTCTTTGAACTTCTGCCCATTCCACCAGAAAACATATCCCCAAAAATATCTCCTAAATCACCCATATCAAAACCTTGGCCATTTTGAAAACCAGAGAAATCAAATCCGCCAAATCCATCACCTTGGTTACCATAAGAACCACCACCCATAGAAGGACCATCAGCAGAGCCAAATTGATCATATTTAGCACGTTTTTGATCATCAGAAAGAACCTGATGAGCTTCATTCACTTCTTTAAATTTTTTATCATCGCCTTTGTTTTTGTCTGGATGATATTTATGTGCCATTTTATGAAATGCTTTTTTTATTTCATCTTTTGTGGCATTTTTTTCTACACCGAGTGTTTCGTAATAATTTTTAGGCATATTTTATAATAGCATAAATATATAGACGGATAAAAATAGTTCTCTATTCGGGTGAGTTATGGGTAGAGACCCATAACGCAAGACCTTGAACATTTTGTAATCAAAATGTGAAAGGTATACTGCTTCTGTAAGAAGTTGCGAGCGCGTCGGCGCGAGTATTTCAGAAAATTTTTAGCAAAAAATTTTCGTACCCGAAGAGAGAAGCTATTTTTAGAAGTCTATAAATATTTATTCTTGTTTTATTTTTGTTCTCCTCCTTCTTTTACTTCTGCATCTTTTATTTCTTCACTTTGAGGTTCAGTAGTTGTTTCTGCTTGACCAGCAGCAGGTGCTTCTTTTGCCATAGCTTCCCCAATTTTTGAAAGTTCCGTTGAAAGTGCTTCGATAGCTGCTTTTATAACAGAAATATCTGAGCCTTCTTTGGCTGTTCTAACTGCTGCTAATTTTTCTTCAACTGAAGTTTTAATTTCTGGAGCAACTTTGTCACCATATTCTTTTAATGATTTTTCAGCAGAGAATATCATCATTTCTGCAGTATTTTTTTCATCAGCTAATTCTTTTTTCTTTGCATCTTCATCTGCATGAAGTTCAGCTTCTTCTCTCATTTTCTTTATATCAGCCTCAGTTAGTCCTGAACTTGCTTCAATACGGATTGATTGTTCTTTGCCTGAAGCTTTATCTTTTGCTTTTACATTCAATATACCATTTGCATCAACATCAAAAGTAACTTCAATTTGTGGCATACCTCGTGGTGCTGGTGGAATTCCATCTAAAATAAATTTACCGAGGGATTTATTATCTGAGGCCATTGGTCTTTCTCCTTGAGTTATATGAATATCTACAGCAGTCTGATTGTCAGCAGCAGTAGAAAATGTCTGAGATTTTGAACTAGGAATAGTTGTATTGCGCTCTACAAGCTTTGTAGAAACTCCTCCTAGTGTTTCAATACCAAGTGATAATGGAATAACATCTAGAAGTAAAACATCACGAACATCACCTTGTAAAACTCCAGCTTGAACAGCGGCACCAAGAGCAACAACTTCATCGGGATTTATAGAACGATTTGGTTCTTTACCGAATAACTTCTTTACAGCTTCAACGATGGCTGGCATTCTGGTTTGACCACCGACTAAAATGATTTCATTAATTTCATTCATTTTAAATGGTGAAGCTTCAACAGCTCTCTTTGTTATTTCAATTGAGCGAGTAACATATTCCTCAGTTAATGATTCGAGAGTTGCACGTGTCATTTTCAAAAGTAAATGTTTTGGACCAGAAGCATCAGATGTAATAAACGGAATATTTATTTCTGATTCCATTGTTGTAGAAAGTTCGTGCTTAGCTTTTTCAGCTGCTTCTTTAAGACGCTGAAGGGCAAGAACATCTTTTGTTACATCAATACCTGATTCTTTTCTGTATTCATCGGCAATCCATTTAACTATTTTTTGATCTATATCTTCACCTCCCATGTGTGAGTCACCGTCAGTTGATTTAACTTCAATAACATCATCTCCAACTTCAAGAACAGAGACATCAAAAGTTCCACCCCCAAAGTCATAAACAACTATTTTTTCATTTTTCTTTGTATTAAAACCATAAGCAAGAGCTGCTGCAGTTGGTTCATTTATAATACGTTTAACATCCAACCCTGCGATAATACCTGCATCTTTAGTTGCTTTTCTTTGAGCATCGTTAAAATAAGCAGGAACAGTAATAACTGCTTCTGTAATTTTTTCTCCTAGTTTTGCTTCTGCATCTGCTTTAAGTTTTCCTAAAATCTTTGCGGATATTTCTTCTGGTCGTAACCATTGTTCTCCAAGTTTTACTTCAACTCCACCTGTAGTTCCTTTTTGAATTTTATAAGGAGTCATTTTGTCATCCTTCTGTATTTCAGGGTCATCAAACAAGTGACCAATGAAACGCTTAATACCATAAACAGTATTTTCTGGATTCGTTATGGCTTGACGCTTAGCAAGTAAACCAACCATACGATCACCATTTTTTGTAACAGTAACAACAGAAGGTGTTGTACGAGCTCCTTCAATATTTTCTAATATTTTTGGTTGACCACCTTCTATAATTGCGAATGCACTATTTGTTGTACCCAAGTCTATACCTATAATTTTACTCATATATTTTTTGATTAGGTTCTAGTAGTTAGTTTCTAGTGACTAGAAATAAAAACTAAACCAGATAATTAATAATGTTTTGATAATAAATTTATAAATTTTTAAAAAAAATAAAATAGTTTTTGAAAAATACATTGCGGAGGGCGACGGCCCGAGCATAACAAATTTTCAGTAGAAAATTATGTGCGTATTTTGAAAAAAGCTATTTTATATTTTTAAAAATCCAAAACACGCATATAGTATACACCTACCTTTTTATTTTGACAAGTATTTCGTGACCGCAAAACTATTGTATAATACACGAATAGTGATATAATACACAACATGGCTCAAAAGACCTCAATTCAAAGGGCAATATTCAAAACTTTAACCGGCAAAAAGGCAGTTTCTTTTGATTTTCTCAAAAAAGAGGTTGAAAAAACTATAAAAGACCTCCATACAAGCAAAAATAAGCCTGAATACGCAATATCCCGCTCAATAAAGAATCTAACCACTGATGGCCTTGTGGAGTGTTTCCAGTCTGATTATCAGCCTTACTATAGATTGTCTAATGAAGGTAAAAAGCGAGTTAATAACAATGCAATAGATAATGATACTACACTTATATCTAATGATTGGGATGGATATTGGAGAATCATTATTCTTGATCTTCCTGAAGATAGAAAAAGTGAACGTGAAGCATTACGTTATCTACTAAAAAAAGCTTGGTTTATTTGTATTAAAAATTCCGTTTGGATTTCTATGTATCCATATGAAAATTTATTTACAAATATAAAAAATGATTTAAATCTTACCACGGAAATGATGATAATAGTTACAGATAAAATTGATGAACTAACTAAAAAAGAATTTTTATCACTTTGTTTTAAGAAAAATAACTAAAATACACATATCAGCCATGGCTGATATGTGTATTTTTCTAGTCACTATAAACTAGCAACTAAAAATTAATTCTTGTATTCGTAAATAGTTACTTTTGCGGGACGAATAACTCTATCACCTATTTTATATCCAACTTGAAGAACTTTCTCTATTGTATGGTCTTTTGATTCTTCGTTTGTTTCTATAATACTTATAGACTGATGAATATTAGGATCAAAATTTACATTAATTTCATCAATTTTTTCCACACCCGAAATACTTAAACCGGAAACAAATTGTTGATAAATAGATTCTATTCCTAATCTCCAGTCTTTATCTAAACTTTCCCAATGTTCTTTATTGGAAAATGCCATTTCAAAACTATCTAAGGCTGGGAGTATTTTTTCTACCATTTTCTGTTTAGTTAGAATTGAAATATTAACCCTCGCTAAATCAAGTTCTTTTTGAAGATTTATATAATCTGCTTTGGCTCTCTGCCATCCAACTAAATAATCTTCTTTCTCTTTGCGACAAAGTTTTAAATCATCTCTTAATTTCTTTACTATATCTTTTGAAGGTAAAGCTTCACCATCTTCTGTGCTTTCAACAAAAGTTACATCATCAATATCTTCATTTTTTATTTCTTCATCATTCATATTTTTTTATTATATTAATAATAATTTAAATTTTTATACATTCTAGTATTATACAATGTAAAATTTAATAATCAAAAAGCCCCAGATGGGGCTTTTATCAATATTAACGTTTTGACCATTGTGGAGACTTACGAGCCTTTTTAAGTCCGAATTTCTTTCTTTCAACAACACGGGGGTCACGTTTAAGCATTTTTGCCTTCTTTAATACTCCACGTAGTTCTCCATCTTGAAGAACTAAAGCTCTTGAAATACCATGACGAACTGCTTCAGCTTGTGAATGAATTCCTCCTCCTTTAGTTGTTACAACAACTTCAAATTTTTCAGCTGGAGTTGCAGTCTCAAAAGCAGAAGTTACGATCTTTTTTAAATCAGCAGTTTTAAAATATTCAGTTAAATCTTTACCATTTATAGAATAAGTATTTTTTGCAGCTTTATAAAGACGAACAACAGCGGTAGCAGTCTTGCGGCGTCCGATGGCTCTAAAGTATTCTTTTGTTGTTGATTTTTTTTCCATGATATTTATTAATCTTTTATTGTTAAACGCTTCATCATTAGTGGTCTTAATTTGTTTGAAGGAAGCATTCCGTATACAGCTAATTCATATAATCCCTTCCATCCTTTTGTATCTAAAATCTTTTCGTTTGTTTTTGTTTTGAAACCACCTGGTTGTCCTGAATATGTTTCGTGTAAAGTATCTTTCATTCGGCGTTCAGTTGTTTTTGTTTTACTAGCATTTTTGATAATAACAAGAACATCTGCAACTTTGTTTGGAACATAGTCCGTAGAATTTTTGCCCATAAGAATTTTAGCTGTTGCACTTGCAACAAAACCCAATGTCTTACCTTCTGCATCAATTGTATGTGTAGTAGTCATAAATATTATATAAATTCGATTATTGCCATTTTACTTGCATCTCCCTCTCGACGTGGAAGTTTGGTAATGCGAGTATAACCACCAGTTCTGCCTTTGTATTTTGGTGCGATATCATCAATCAATTTATTTGCTTCAGCTGTAAGGTTATACAAACGTGATATAACTAAACGTCTAGATGCTAATGTACCAATATTGGCCTTTGTAACCATCTTTTCAATAGAAGGACGAAGCTCTTTAGCCTTAGCCTCTGTAGTTTGTATCTTTCCATGAGCAATAAGCGCTAACATAAGACCCTTTAACAGAGCGTGGCGCTGATTCTTGTTTCTTCCAAATTTTCGTACATTATTACCGTGTCTCATATATTATTACTTATTACTAATTACTAATTATTTAAGTGTTATTCCATAAACACTAAGGACTTTTTTGATTTCTTGAATACCTTTATCTCCAATTCCTTCAATTTCTAATAAATCTTCCTTCTTTTTTCGTGCAATTCCGCCTATTGTTCTAATATTTGCACCTGTTAAAGAATTTAATGTTCGAGTAGATAATTCAAGGGTATCAATTCTGGTTTTAAGTATATCTGTAAATTCACTAGTTTCTTCCTTTTCTACTTCTTCTTTTTTATCTTTTTTCTCTTCTTTTTCTATTTCTTTACCAATAACTCTATGGGAGACAGTAAATCCAACGATTGCTTGTAACTGTTCTACCATAACAGTGATAGCTTTTTCAAGAGCTTCACGTGGTGTTAAAGTTCCATCTGTTTCAATGGTCATACGTAGACGATTATGGTTTGTTTTATCTCCAACGCGCATATTTTCTACCTCATAAGACACACGACGAATTGGTGTAAATATTGCATCTAAAGAAATAACACCAACTTCATTTTTAGTCTTTTGGTGCATTTCCTTTGGCATAAAACCTAAACCTTTTTCTACTGTCATTTCAATAGATAAAGCGTTTTTACCTGTAACTTCTGCAATATATAAATCATTATTTAAAATTTCAACTTGTCCTGTAGTTTCAATATCACCTGCGGTTATAAGTTTAGGTCCTTTTACTTGAAGTTTAACAGTTTGAGGTTCATCAGTATTTAAACGAAAACGAACTTGCTTTAAATGAAGCAAAATCGTTATAACATCTTCTTTTACACCATCAATAACTGAAAATTCATGATCTACTCCATCAATTTTAATTGATGTAATAGCAGCTCCTGTTAAAGATGACAAAATAATACGTCGAAGTGAATTACCCAAAGTATGTCCATACCCAGGATAAAGACCATCTATTTCATAGACACCATTTGTACCTACTTCAGAAACAATAGATAATTTTGATGGTAGTATAATATTTAAATCAGACATAGTTATATGATATTGGAAAGCATGAAGCTTTCATAATTATTTATTAAAAATTAACCATAAGCTAATCTAACGACTATAAAACTCTAATACTGTGTTGAGGTCAATATATCCCTCAATGTTTTTAGGTTTGCCTTGAATTTTTCCAGAAAGAGATTCAGCATTAAATGTTAACCAGTTTGGACATGTATAATCTTTCATTTTGTTTACCATATCTGCGAATAGAACACTTTTTTTACTACCTTCACGGATAGAAATAATGTCTCCAACTTGTACTCTTTGTGATGCTACTGTTGTCTTTTTTCCATTAACAATGATATGACCATGAGAAACCATTTGACGAGAAAGACGACGAGAATGAGTTAAACCAAGTCTGTAAGCAACGTTGTCTAGTCTATTTTCTAATAATTCAAAAAGATATTCAGTTGCAGGAGAACCCTTGTGGTCTACAGCTTCTTTAATATAGTTAGAGAACTGACGTTCACTGATACCATACATAAAACGAACTTTTTGCTTTTCAATAAATTGAGTAGCATAACCAGAAAGAGGTTTAGGACGCTTCCCTTTTGAATTTTTAGCATGACGAGCTTCGGACATAGCAAACTTAGTTGTTTGACATTTTTCAAACACTCCAGGGCCAAGTCTTCTGCAAATTTTATACATTTGAACTGTTTTCATAATTTTTTATACTCTACGAGGCTTCTTAGGTTTAGGACCATTGTGAGGAACTGGTGTTACGTCGTTTACTCCTGTAATTTCAATATCATAGGCCATAAACGCACGAATGGTAGGTTCACGACCACTACCTACTCCTTTAACTTTAACATCTACTTCTTTAATTCCAAGTGCTTTAGCTTTTTCACCTATTACAGATCCTGCCTTTGAAGCAGCAAAAGGTGTACCCTTTTTTGCTCCCTTGAATCCAAGTGCTCCAGCTGAAGTCCAAAATAAAGTATTTCCTTCTTTATCTGACAAGACTATTTTTGTATTATTAAAAGTGGCCTCTACGTGTAGAGTACCTGAAACAATCTTCTTCTTAGGAACTTTTGTACCTGGTTTAGGTGTTACTTCTGGAACTTTATCCAAAACTTCCTTTTTATCTTCTTCTTTTGTTATAATTTTTATCTTTCCCATATTTTTAATTAGTTTCTAGTAATAAGTTTCTAATTTCTAGTAAGTTTACTACCTAGAAACTATAAAATTATCCTAAGTTTTTTCAGCTTTTCTTCTACCACTTCCCATAGTCTTTCGAACATTTCCTCTCACTGTGCGAGAATTAGTCTTTGTTCTTTGACCATTTACTGGTAAACGTCGCATATGTCTTACACCTCTGTAAGCTTTAATATCTTTTAATCTTTTTATGTTAGAAGCAACTTCACGCTTTAAAGTACCTTCGATGGACATAGTTTCGATTATTTTACGTATTGTATTTTCTTGATCAACAGTTAAAGCATCTCCTTTGATATTTCTATCAATACCAGCTTGATCTAAAATTTTTCTTGAACGGGATATACCTATACCATAAAGGCAAGTTAATCCTACGTCTAGATGTTTATTGTTTGGAATAGTTATACCGAGAATTCTCATATAAAATTATTGTTTTTGTTTATGCTTAGGATTATCACAAATAACACGAAGATGACCGCTTCGCTTGATCAGTTTACATTTTGTACAAATTTTTTTTACTGCAGATTTGATTTTCATATTTCATCTAAATGCTAAAGAAAAATATAGGGCTTTTACCCTGTATTTTTATTACATAAGCATATGTCTTTTCATATTACACTAATTTAATAAAATAAGCAAGGCTAATTTCTTTTTATAATCCTCCCTTTACCACCATAAGGATCTAAAAGAACTTCAACCTTATCTCCTACTAATACCTTTATTCTGTGCATACGCATTTTCCCAGCAAGATAAGAGAGAACAATTTTACCATCCCCAGTATCTACGCGAAAAAGTGTGTTAGGAAGTGCTTCCGTAACTATTCCCATAACAGTGTTTTTGTCGTCTTTTTGATTCATTAATGCTTGATTAATATAACAAATAATTAATTTTTAGTCAACCTTTTTGCATAAAATTTAAATTATTAATATGCTCTTCTTAAAAATTATTTTTATAATGCCTTAAATTTACGTAAAAAATATTTATCTTAGTTTATTATTTTACAAATATATTAATTTTAGATATATCATTAGGAATATATTTTTGCCATGGAGGGAAAATTTTAACTAAGGCAGATGATATTCCAGGATCTTGTCTAAAGATAGACAATACTTCATTTTTATTAATTCCAATTAATTTTGTTTTAAGAATCTCTACATCTGGATTCCAAATTGCATCTATATTCCCTGTTAAATTAAATGAGATAGAATTTATATCTTTTGTTATTAATTGATCTTTATTTGTAAAATTAAAAGATAGATTATTCATGCCATCTATTTTAATCTCCTTCAGTTCTTCTCCTTTAATTTGTGGTAATGAAACTTTTATTATATTATCCATTAAATTTTTTTCTTTTAATAAAACAACTGATAAAACTCCTTCTATCATAATCGCAGTCTCTGGTGTTTTTGAAAAAATATTATTACCTATTTTATATGAAAAGGTCATTGCGTTTGGATATAAAATATATCCCGGGTAAACAGAAGCCTGAACCTTTTTATATAAGTCATCTTTAAAAGATGTTTTAGCTATATTGTCTATAATACGAATATCAGAAACACTCGGTGTATATACTAGACCAGCCGCACCTCCTTCTAATGGACTTTTTAACTTACCATAAATTTTATTATATTTAGATGTTCCTTTAAATGAAGTTATAAAAAAATCTTTTGGTGAACCATTATAAGCTTCCCCAGGAAGAAATGAGCTAATATTGGCAACAATCTGACCTGGGATTAATTTATTATTATCCATCTTATATCCTGGTATAGTAACAGTATCATCCATTTTATAAGTTTTACCTTCATTATCAGCAATGAAAGTACCTGCTAATAGTTTTTGGGGATTATTACTAAACTCATTATATAAAGTGATACTTCCAGTTGAGTTAACAGAAACTTCCTTAGGTTCAGTTAAGGTAACTGTTTTAGATTTCTTATCTGAATAAATCATAATCATAAAATTATCAGTTTCTCCATTTGAATCCTTTAGGGAAATAAACTGTTTATTATTATATGATATGGGTTGGTGTTTTGAACTAATATTTATATCTACTTTTTGGAATAATATTCCACCCCAATATACTAAACCAGCAACAAGTGATAATATAAAAATAAATAAAATTACTTTATTAAATCCATTATTACTTTTTTTAATTTGCGGTGTTCTTTGTAATCTCTGCTTTTCATATGATTTAAATTTAAAATATTCATCTATTTTAGATTCTTTGGGAACTTCTGGTATAATTTCTTTTTTTGGAATTGACTCACTTACAAAAGGAACATCTTCTTTTTTTAAGATAATATTATGTCTCTTATTTAATTTTATATCTTCTAAAATAATTCTCGCCATAATTACTTACCCATTTTTCTCATTATAGAAATTGCTTCAATCATTATAAAAGGATCACAAGTTCCGCCATCAATATCACACATATTCAAAAACTCAGGTCCTTCTATTGTTATAACTGTGAACTTATTATCAAAAACTTTTGGTTGAATAAATTCCTCATTACGAAGAACTTCAGCAAACCAATTTTTAATATCATTATCTGCTGTTAAAAATATAGTATCGGGTAAAAAAAGTGTTCTTGGTAGTGTACCTATACATTGACGGAATGATTCATTCCAAGAATTTTCAATGGATTTAAAAACGGGTATTACTTTTTTCTTAAAATCTGGAGAAAGATTATCACTACTATATAATTTGAATAATTCTTTTGCATCGCGTAATTCAATATCTAACTTAGAACAAATTTGATTAAAAAAAGTTTTCTTACCAAAAGGAAAAGATAGCACGGCCTTTAAAATACCTTTTGAAACTATTCCCACATCAGTAATCTCACCACTAATATCAAGTAACAAATACGAATCGTCCTTTACGTATTTATCCCTAATTGCTAAATAAGTAGCCATTGTGAAAGATGAAAAACGAACGCTTGTGTGATGAAAAATTTTTGATAAAGTCTCACGTATTTTATTGAGACATAATTCTGGTGCTAAAGATATCAACATATCCATCTCAAGTGATTTACATTTTTTACCAATTGGGTCTTTAATATTATACCCATTTAAAGCTACTTTTATTGTATTTTGTTCTATTATTTCCGGAGAACCTTCTAAGGTACCATATTTAGTTTTATAAATTTCAGTAAGACTAGATATTTCTTTTTGAATTAATTCATTTGCTAAACGTTTAGTAAAAATAAATGAATTATTTCTAGACATTTTTATAATTTTTGTTTCAAATAAATACCAAGGAGAAGCCATCACACAATATATTTCATCAGGTGCACCAATTTTTTTTTCATATAATGAATTTGCAGTCAGATAAAGTGATGAGGTCATATCTTTCAATAATGAATTGAAGTCAAAATCCTTACGAAACTTAATCTCATTACCACGAACAGATTTTATTATTATGGGAACACCATTTCCATCTATTGGCATACGAACCATAGCACCACCAACACTTCCTGAACCAATATCAAAAATAGCGATTAGCTTTTCTTTTTTTTGTGATGAAAATAAAAATCCCATAGTGAGTTCATTATACTATAAATATAAAAAAAAGCACCGAACAAGTCGGGCTTTTTTATATATTATTTACCAAACTTTGTTTGATAAATTTAGAGGGTTAATCTATCCTACAGACTGTACAAAATAGTACCATCTGCATTATAAACAGTGTATTTTGAATCCTTGGTAGAATATCCATAGCAACCATTGGTCCCACAAATATTTACATCTTGAATGTCAAAATATGCTTCAAAGGAAATTTTTTCCGGCATAGACGAGTCATACATAACTTGATAACTCATATACCTGTAATTTCCAGATGCATCGAATCCACCAAGTTGAACGTTGTATGCTCCTTCAATTAAATTTCGGTCAAATTTAACGGTAGACTTAAGATTCTTACTTTTCAGTTCTAATCTTAAATTTATAACGTTGGATTGATCATAGAAATTAATCAAATCAGTTAAGTACTGCTGTTGTAAAATATTATCGTAATAATTTACAAGCAGTTGCCAGCTTGCACGTGCAATTGGTAAGAGTGTAATATTATTATTCCCGTTTCCATAAAAAGCAAGTTGCTTTCCGTTTTTAAAATGTAAAAAGAAAGTAATTTGATTTACATTTCCTTGAACACCTAATTGGAAATTTCTTGAATAACTACACCCGATTTCATACTCAATTGAATATGAATTTACATCAATGTTACCGTTATTTACATCGAATATTTGACGGATGGTAATGAGTTTTAACAAATTACCATTTTGCCCAAATTCCATATAAACTAAATTTTTGATTGCAAACTGATCGTTCACCTCGAAGGTCCGTTCATCCAAATCTAAAACCTGAACCAGAGTTTCTTCTTCGTTAAGAGAAGCGGATTTAAGTTTTTGACTAGACAATACAGTTTCAACCTCTTCTTTTGAAAGAGTTGGAGTAGCAACCAATTGAGCCTTTATGGCCTCAATTTGTACGTCACTAATAAGGATTTCTTCTTTTTGACAAGAAGGCACTGTGATTAACAAAACCATGACAACGAACAATACAAAAATCTTTTTCATCTGTTTAAGTTTTAGATGATTAGAAAATTTTTTTATCCCTCCAATCTCACTACAAGAATGGTACAGGAAATATTTACATTAGTTTAAGTATATCATTAATAACACATATTGTCAATATGTAAAGCACTCCCATATAATATCTATAAGGGAGTGCTTATTTCAGACATATTTGTATTTATTTTTTTAATTTAAATTAATTGTGAATAATTTATCAGAATAATCTCTAAGATTATAACTAGGCCCTACATTTTCTTTGTCACTTTTACTAGATAAAGAAATAAAATAATACTCTCCTGATTGTAAATTTTGATCAAAGACGGGCAAAGTAACTTCTCTAGGACTAATATTTTGATCTTCTTTTACTTCTTCATCCAACTTAAATACTGCAACTACATTTTTTTCATCTTCAGTGTAAAGGGTTGCTGGTTTTTGTTTCATTAATGTTATAGAAACTGGACTTTTATTATTACAATTTTCCCATTTAACAGATATTTTCTCCCCTGCCTTATAAACTTCTCCTCCATTTGGTGAAATAAGTGTAACCGTTGAAGGTGATTCTTCTTTACAAATCTCAATTTTTTTTATCTGTTTATTTTCTACAGGAATTTGAACTTCTGGATTAATAGAAATATTTTCACTTGGATTTTTATTTTTTAATAAATAAAAAATACCTACAACTACAATTATAACTCCTGCTAATATTGCAACTATAACTAATGGTGCTAAACCCTTATCTTTTTTCATATAGTGTTTAAAAATTAATTTATATATTTATATTGTATCATTTTATTCTAAAATTGCCTTAATTCGTCGTACCCCTTGAGAACTAGCTTCTTCTTTTTGAATCTTAAATCGACCAAGTTCTTTTGTCTTTGAAACATGAGGTCCTCCGCAGAATTCTTTAGATACTGTATTGCCATTTTCATCTTCTACAAAATAAATAGAAACGATTTCAGGATATTTTGCACCAAATTCCATTTGAGCTCCTATCTTTTCTGCTTCTACTAATGGCATTTCACGACGAATAACATTTAGGTTTCTATTTATTTTATCATTTACCCAATTTTCGACTGAATTCTTTTCTTCATCAGTTAGCTTATGATCACAAGTAAAATCTATTCTTAAACGTTCTTCGGTAATATTACTTCCTTTCTGTTTTATATCTTTACTTACTATTTCTTGAAGAGCAGCTAAAAGCAAGTGATGTGCAGTATGTAAACGAATAGTCTTTTCACTATGATTAGAAAGACCTCCTTTAAACATACCTGCAGAAGAAGTTTGAGAAAGTATTTGATGCTCCTTCATTTTAATATTATAAGCATCCAAATCGACGGACATTCCTCTTGATTTCGCTTCTTCTATTGTAAGTTCAATAGGAAATCCATGACTTTGATATAAATCAAAGGCAACTTCACCAGATAAAATTTCTTTAATTTTTCCAGAAATATTTTCACCAGTAGAAGTTACCTCCATTGCTGTCATAGATTTTTCGATTACCTTTAACCCATTCTCAAGTGTTTGACGAAACTTTAATTCCTCATTTATAATTTCATTTTTAATAAAATTTTTATTTTTTTCTATTTCTGGATATGCTATTTTATATTTTTCAATTATTAAATCTATAATTTCCAATAGACTACCTTTTTTAAATTCCAATTTGTCTGAAAATCTTATAACTCTTCGAAGTATACGTCTGATAACATAACCACTTCCAGAATTAGAAGGTGTACCACCATCAGCTATTATAAAAACGCTCGAACGTAAATGATCAGCTACTATTCTCATCATTTTTCTAGTATCCACAAAAAACTCCTCTCCATTTATAATATACTCTTCATCTGTTTTCTCTCCGTATTTTTTTCCTGAAGACTCTTCAATTTTTGAAATTATAGAACTAAATAAATCAGTTTCAAAAACAGTTTTCTTCCCCTGTTTAACCATAGTTATTCTTTCAAATCCCATTCCAGTATCTACATTATGTTTTAAAAGTTTTCCAATAACTTTTCCATTTTTTTTCTCATATTCCATAAAAACATTATTCCATATTTCAATAATTATACCTTCATCATCTGCTTTCACAAATTCATCATGGGTAATATCACCAATAGCTTTCTCGTTTGGGTCATAAAATATTTCAGTATCAGCACCACAAGGACCATTATCCCCTGCACTCCACCAATTATTTTTTGCGGGCATAAAATATATTCGGTTTTCAGGTAAATATTTAACCCAAATACTTGCAGCATTAGTGTCTCTAGGGGCATCTTCATTTCCCTCAAAAACAGTTACATAAATTCTATTTATATCTAGACCAAGCCCTTCTTCTTTGTCAGTCAAAAATTCATAGCTCCATTTTATAGCATCCTCTTTAAAATAATCTCCTAATGACCAATTTCCAAGCATTTCAAAAAAAGTAAGATGTCGATTATCTCCAACTTCATCAATATCATTAGTTCTGACACATTTTTGTGAATCAACTAGGCGAGTTCCCATAGGATGCTTCTGTCCTAATAGATAAGGAACTATGGGTTGCATTCCTGCGGTATTAAAAAGAACTGAAGGATCATTTTCAGGAATAAGAGAAGCTGAAGGTATTATTTTATGTTCTCTATTTTCAAAAAATTTGAGAAATTTTTCACGAATTTCATTTGATTGCATCCGATTAGAAGCAGGTTATGATTATTATCATTTAGATACAAACCAAACCTACTTAATTTATCTTTATAATTTTAATAATTTAAACCCCGTATTCCGCAATTGCAGACTAAAGTGGGGTCGTATTTTTATATAGTACAACAAAATCTTAAATTTAAAAAGACCTTCACATTAGAATGAAGGTCTTTTTTTTAAATATTATCTAATGGCTCTCTGCTTTTAAAATATTTAGATTTTTTTAATTGCTCTTCTAAATACCATAAAACAACAAAAATAAATAAAGTGAATGTTGTCGCAATAATAGCAACACCGTAGAGTTTAAATCCAGATGCCATTCCAATACCTGCTGAAACCCATAAACCAGTAGCTGTAGTTAGACCAATTAATTTTGATTCTTTAGAAAAAATCAAACCAGTACCAAGAAAGCCAACTCCCATTATAACTTGAGCAGCTATTCTCGTAGGATCAAAGACACCTATATTAATATATTTAATTCCTACCATTTCTGAAATTATAATAAATAGTGCTGCCCCCATAGAAACCAGTGCGTATGTACGCATCCCAGCTGTTTTATGTGCCCAAACTCGTTCAGTACCTATAATCATACCCAATAATAATGCCACTGAAAGACGAACCATAATATCAATTGTTACTGCATCAAAAATATTTTCCATATTTGTATTATAACAACAAGTAAGGAGCATAAGCAAATAAAGTAATCTTTAATTTACTTAATGTCCGAATGCCGTTGTTCTATAGTAATCTATATATCAAATTATTTAAATTACTACACCACCTCCAAGACAAACATCATTATCATAGAGCACAACTGACTGACCTTTTGAAACTAATATTGCCTTATCAAAATTAATTAATGCTTTATTATTTTCTAGGATATCTATTTTACATTTAATTAATTCTCCATGATATCGAATCTGTGCATCATATATTTTATTTTCTAATGGTATAAAAGTTATCCAATTTGTATTGATTAAATTATATTGAATTAATTTTGTATTATTATTTAAAATATCATCTGAGACTGTAATAGTATTATTTTCAACATCTTTTGATATTACATATAGGGGTTTGTCACTTTTAGCGAGTTTATTGAGATTAAATCCATGTCTTTCTCCAAGTGTAAAAAAAACTGCACCACTATGACTTCCTATTACTTCCCCATTACTATTTAAAACATTACCGATTTTAGTCTCAATATAATGACTTAAAAAATCTTTCATATCAAGTGGACCCAAAAAACAAACACCTTGACTATCTTTTTTGGTTGCTACCGGAATACAAAATTTTTTAGCCATTTTACGAACTTCTTTTTTTTCTAAGTGCCCAATTGGAAATAAAATGTGAATCAAATCGTTTTGAGTAAGTGTCAAAAGAAAATATGATTGGTCCTTAGATTCATCTTTCCCTTTATTTAATTCGAAATTCTTGATTTTTAATTCATAATTATTTATAGCATAATGACCAGTTGCAATATAATCAGCTCCCCGCTCTTTAGCAAAATTCCAGAAAACTCCAAACTTTACTTCTCTATTGCACATTACGTCTGGATTAGGAGTATTACCTTTTTTGTATTCTTCTATCATATAATCTGCAACTCCTTTTTTATATTCATTTTCAGCATCACATTCTAAAAATGGAATTCCCAAATGAGCACAAACCCTCATTGCATCACGACGTTCATCCTGCCATGTACATTTTATAAAATCTGGCGTCCAAGTACGAATAAAAACTCCAACAACATTATATCCTTGGTTTTTTAAAATAGCAGCAGAAACAGACGAATCTACTCCGCCTGATACTCCAACAAATATAGTTTTTTTATTTTTAATCATAATTCTATAATATGTAAAGTTAGGTAATTACTTCAAAAAATAAGCTCTTTTTGAAATTAAAATTTAATAAATCTTTGAGAAATGCATTGCGGAAGACGTCGGTCTGAGCATAACAAATTTTCAACAGAAAATTATGTGCGGATTTCGAGAAGAGTTTATTAAATTTTAATATAACTTATTTTATAATTTCTAATTCTTACTCCATCGTGCAAATATACCACAAGGAAGAAGTCTGTCTCCTTCACTTTCTTCAATCACAAGTTCTCCTTTTTCGATTTCACCCTTATATTCTTTCATTATATCCTTTAAATTGTTTTCATAAGCTATTGATGAATATCCTGCCGTATAGCCATTTATAATAACAAACAAAGGATCATCGGACAAAACTTCTTTACATAATTTCATTAACACTAAAAAATGTTCTTCAATTTTCCAAAGCTCATCCTTTGGTCCATGACCAAAAGATGGCGGGTCCATTATTATCGCGTCATATTTTCTTCCTCTTTTTATTTCTCTTTTTAGAAACATTAAAACATCATCCACTATCCATCTTATTGGAGCATCTTCTAGTCCTGAAAGTTGAGCATTAATTCGCGCCCATTCAACTGCAGTTTTTGAACCATCAACATGGCAAACTTCTGCTCCTGCTTTTGCGCATGCTAAAGTTGCACCACCAGTATATCCAAATAAATTTAAAACACTGGGTTTCTTTTCTGCATTATTAATTAGTAATTTGTAATTAATAATTATCTTTTCTGTCCATTTCCAATTTGGAAGTTGCTCAGGAAAAAGACCTGTGTGTTTAAAAGACGTAGGACGAATTGAGAAATTTAAACCTCCAAATTCTATATTCCAATTTCTAGAAGTACCCTCTTTTGCAATCCATTTAGTTTTATTATTATTACGAACAAATTGTAATTCCGCTTTATCCCAATATAAAAAATCTTTTCTTTTTTCCCATAAAGCCTCCGGATCTGGGCGTCTCAAAATATATGGACCATATCTTTCCAATTTTTCTCCATTTCCTGAATCAAGCAACTCATATTCTTTTTGTTTTATTGTTTTTAAAATCATATATATCCGCCAGAGGCAGTGATTATCTAAGATAATTATCTATATTTCGCTTATGCTCCTCATATGTTACTGCATAATGTACTTTACCATTTTTATCATGAAGATAATATAGATAAGAGGAATCTAGTGGTTCTATTGCGGCTTTTATTGCTAACAAGCCTGGATTATTAATGGGATTAGAAGGAAGCCCTTTTGTATCATAAGTAGATTTAGCAACATCAACTTGCAATGGCATACCTAAAGAAATTCTTTTCCATAAGATACCAGAAATAATATAAATATCACTGATTCCACTTGCTTCACCTTGTAGTATAGATGCCATTGTAATAATTTCGGGTAAATTTTTACCATTTGAAACTATTAATGGTTTTACATTTTTAATTCTATTTTCAAAATTAGTCGATAATTTATTTATAATCTCTTCTACTGTATCAAGTGGATATAAAAAATAAGTATCAGGAAATAAATAACCTTGTTTGCCTTCAACCTGCGTTAAAAATAAATTTTTATTAAAATCAACAAATTTATTTGTTAACAAAGATGCAATATCTTCATTCTTCAAACCCTCTTTAATAGTAACTCTAATGGGTTCTATGTTATGATGACCTCTAGCTATTTGCCAGGAAACTAAAAAAACTGGGGAATTTTTTTTAATTAAATAATCTCCCGATATAATACCACGATCTGACTTCATTACTCTTATAAAGAGTTTCAAAATAAAATCACTTTTTACTACTTTCTTTTGCTCCAACTCCAAGGATATAGAATCAACAGACTTACCATTTGGTATGTGTATAATTTCATCTTTACTACCATTAGGAGCTAGTAATAAAAAATTAAATATAAATACTAAAAGAACAATAATTATTCCATAAATTATAATTTTTTTATTACTGTATATTTTTTTTATTAATAAAAAATCTTTATTATTTTCTTCCATCCTGTATTTAAAAATGGTTTATTTATACCATTTTAATTTTATTTTATATTCTACAAACATATATAAACTATATCGGTAAGTTTGAAGGTGGTTTTGCAATCTTTGATTCAATACGCTTGAAGCTTGGAGTTTCAGAAACCATACCTGGAAAGTGGAAAATAGTAGCTAATTCCTCTGTAGAAAGTACAATAACCTCTGGTTTATTAGAAGGAAAAAACATAGAAAAAGGAGCTGGGTATTTTACACTGTACTGAAGAGGTGGATGAAAAAATATACGTAAACGATAAAAATCAAGCATTCTCTTTTTTATTTTAGTTAAAGCCAACCCTGTCGGGTCAGACCAAGGTGCATCAAACTGAGTTGCATTAATACGATTAAACTCATTTGAAAACGGCTGAGAGTATTGTCTAAATATTAGACGTGCGTCTCTTCTAAGAATATTAAACTGATCTTCCGTACAAAGTCTTTTATCTGAAAGAACCATAACTCTTATTCCTGTATCAAAATGAATTAATCCCAATTGATCTGTAATAGATTTAATAACAGGTTCTAAATGTTTTGGTATACCTACCTGTTTACCAAAAGTTCCTGGAACATTATCATTCTTCTGTGTACGAGTATAAGGTTGAAGTATTGACTCAATAAATTCATTGGCAGCATCATAAAAATCTACGTGTTTACCAGTATGATGGCTATGATATGTTTTAATATTTTGTCTTATTATTATTTGTATCCACATCTGTTGACCCTTTGGAAGTGAACCTAAATATTCTATTGTTGGGGTAATGGGATCAATTTTGTATTCTTCCTTAATACCAGTTTTCATATCATCTCCAAAACCCTTATATGTTTTTATAGGTAAAAAATCCTCCTTTTTTTTATTGAATTCACAACCCCAAACATTCCAATCACCACTCTTTGAATACTGAGGTATATTAAAAGCATAATCATCTACTTCCATAACTTTAGCTTGTGGATATTGAGCATAAATTTGTGTTTCAACCAAATCGCGTATTCTAGTTGGAGTACGAACAAAAAAATGAACTCTTCCATCAATAGAAACCATTTCAAGAGAGAACCACATCCAAGGAGCTCCTATCATAAATTGTTCCCAGAAACCTTTTTTACTTTGGTGATAAAAAGCATTTGTAAAAATAAGCTCCATTGCAGCTGGGCTTTTTATCACATCACGAGGTACCTGTATTTCTAATAAAACCCACTTAATTCCCATAATAAAACGCTCTTGCCTATAATGATGCCATAAATGAAAAGCAATAAACGCTAAAGGAATTGGCATTAAATAGCCAATAGATATTAATAGTAATTGTATTAAGTTAAAATTTTGTGTAGTTAAAAAATCTTCTATCATAAAATATCTTTAATGAGTAAAAAATCCAATCAATATTCCAATGAAAATTATACCCAGCGCAATTATAAGAATATTTTGAATTGAACCTCTTTGCATATTTTAATATTATAACATATACAAAAGAAAACCTCGACTATTGTCGAGGTTTTCTTTACATTATTAAATTACGCTATTATATATTGTCCACTTTTATTTTTCTTAAAATATTTTGAATTTTGTAAATTAACTAGGATAGTATTTTTCTTAAGATATCTTTCTTTCATAACTTGGTCAACAATATCTTCTTTTGTCATAGGACCATTCTTTTTAATAAGTTCCTTGATAACATCTCTTACAACTCCAGTTTTATAACCCCATTCGGATAAAGCATAAATACCTCTACCTACTAATACAAATCTTGGGTCTTTTATAAGCTCATTGTGACAAGTTGCAACATGACATTTTTTATCAAAAGTACTTGCTACAGCTTTTGCAACTTCTCTAAAATGCATTGGGCTTCCATGTTTACGCATCATTAAAAATGCATAATCTTTCACTCCGCGAGTTTTTATACTTGAAGATGATGATTTACCCCATTCGCCTAATGGATTTTTACTAATCTTTTTTGAAATTGAAAGCCAACGTTTTGCTATTTCCTCGGTTTTGTATTGTTCAGCTAAATCTTTAACTTCATCTAGAAAACGAGCTACAAGTTCTCCTTCAGGAATCAACTGGTCTTCTGATAAGTTTTCGAAAAGACTTTTTAAAGATTTATGAATTTGATCTGAAATATCAGAATCTACACTCCAACGAGTTTTAAAATGATCATCTTCTTTATGCTTAGTAAATTCATCTCCAAGAGTTAAATATAGATGTATATGATTTTGAGTTAGTTTATCTTTTGATAAATGATTCAATAAATCTTGTTCTCCAACAATTGAGCCCAGTGTACTGATTAATTTTTTCAACTCTTCAAAAACATCTTTCTCATTTTTAAAAGAATCAGACTTACGTATAAGTGCCAATGCGGTGTTTTCTATCTGGCGAACTCTTTCACGAGTAATACCATATTTTTGACCTATAGCTTCAAGAGTTTTGCGTTGAGTATCTGAAGTTAAGCCAAATCTGTTCACTATCACTTCATGAGCACGTGATGGTAAACCAGAAAGCATACGCTTTGTAACTTGTTTTGTTTTAAATGTAACTGTATTAGCCATTTTTATTTATATTCAATGAATTAATTATTTATTGTCTAAACATAATATCATTACAATCCAATAAAGTCAAATTTTTAGCAATCTAACAGCAAAAACCTTATGAATATTACTTTTTAGCTGCTACTTTTGACTTAGATCTGTTCATTTCTGTTAACATCTTTTTTCTTAAACGAACATTTTTAGGGGTAATTTCAAGATATTCATCATCTGCCATTATTTCAAGACCTCTTTCAATAGATAATTTATATGAAGGTTTAACATTCACTGCCTCATCAGTACCAGATGAACGCATATTTGAAAGTTGCTTACCTTTTGTTGGGTTAACGGCCATCTCTTCACCTTTTGTGACGTTTCCTATAACCATACCTTCATATACTTCATCACCGTGTTCTACATAAAGAATTCCTCTTTCTTGAAGTGTCCAAAGTGAAAATGCTACTACCTTACCTGAAACCATAGAAGTCATTGACCCAACATCACGTTTCTTTATTTCTCCTGCGTAATCTTTAAATCCAATAAATCTTGAAGCAAGAATTCCCTCACCTTTTGTGTCAACTACAAATTGCCCACGATATCCAAGTAATCCTCTTGTTGGTATTTCCATTAACATACGAACTATGCCTTCCTTCTCATGCATATTAGTTATTATGCCTTTTCGAGCGGTAAGTTTTTCAATAACTGCACCAGAAAATTCACTACGAACATCAATAGTAACTTCTTCATACGGTTCAAATTTTTTACCATTTTCTTCTTTTATAATTACATGAGGTTGAGAAACTTGAAGTTCATATCCTTCACGACGCATATTTTCAAGTAAAATAGCAATGTGAAGTTCTCCACGTCCATAAACTAGATATCCTTCCTGAACTTCTTCTTCATCAGAGCCATCAAAATTAATTTTAAGTCCCACATTTATTTCTAATTCTTTTTCTAATCTTTCTCTTATTTGTCTACTTGTTACATATTTTCCTTCACGTCCACAAAATGGAGAATCGTTCACAATAAAGTTAAGAGAAATTGTTGGTTCATCAATAGCAATAGAAGGTAAAGCTTCTGTAGCAGCATCATTACAAAATGTTTCTCCAATAAATACATCTGGAATTCCTGCAACCATGGCTATATCTCCTGTATTTAAAATATCTACTTCTTTTCTATTTATTCCTTCAAAAGTAAACATTTTTGTTATCTTTGAATTTCTAGAATTTCCAAGTGAATCTTTTACAATAATTTGAGAACCAGTTTTTATAGAACCAGCATAAGCACGAATAATAGCCAAACGTCCCAAAAAGTTATCATAACCGAGGTTAAATACTTGAGCTTGAAAAGGTTTTTCTTTATTCACAGATGCTTCTTTGACTTCGGAAAGTATTAAATCAAATAATGGAGTTAAATCCTTTGAATCATCGTCAATATGCACCTTGGCTATACCTTGTCTACCAATAGCATATAAATATTTGAAGTCAATTTGTTCTTCTGTTGCACCTAGCTCCAAAAAAAGCTCTAGAATCTCATCGTGAACGCGGTCTGGATTGGCTGCAGGTTTATCTATTTTGTTTATTATAACAATAGGTTTAAGACCTAATTCTAGTGATTTCTTTAAAACAAATCTAGTTTGTGGCATTGGACCCTCTTGAGCATCCACCAAAAGAAGAACTGAATCAATAGCACGAAGAACACGCTCAACTTCAGAACCGAAGTCCGCATGGCCTGGTGTATCCACAATATTGATTTTTGTACCCTTATATATAACTGAAGTATTTTTAGAATATATAGTAATACCACGCTCAAGTTCAAGAGCGTTTGAATCCATAGTTACTCCTTCTTCTACCATTCCGCACTGTTTCATCATTTGATCAGTAAGGGTTGTTTTACCATGGTCAACGTGTGCTATTATTGCTATATTTCTAATTTCCATATAATTGTTTTGTTTTGTTTATATAAATAAAATTTTTAACTCAATAAAAAATATCCGCTATTAGCGGACCAGTGCTTAACTGGAAATCGCCATAGACGAATATGGTAATATAATATCATACATTTTATAAAATGTAAAATTGCTAGAATTTAATCAAAAAAGACAAATATACAGGCAATTATTTTGCTTTTATTATATATTCATTCACCTTCTCAATCACTTCATTTATAGGATGCTGAGATTTAATCATATAATCAACAGCACCTTGTTCAAGCGCCTTTTTAAGTTGATCATCTTCACTTAGATTAGAAAGCATAATTACAGGTATATTCTGTAAATCATTATCTTCTTTTAATAAAGCTAAAACTTCTAAGCCATTTAATTTAGGTAAAATAATGTCAAGAAGAATCATATCAGGCTTAAATTTCTTGGCTACTGGTAAAACAGATTCACCATCTGTTGCGATGGCAACCTTAAAACCATTATCCTCAAATTTTTCTTGAAGCACTTTAACTAAAACTTCTTCATCTTCTACTATAAGAATTTTCATACATATATATTATATAAAATAGACTATTTTAATGCAAGTCTTTCCTTGATTCTTACAACCATATCTTCAAGAGACCAATTTGTTTTAAGCATATATTCAAATACATCCCCAAAACCAACACTTAATGATTCTGCAATCTTATCAGAACTCTCAACATTAGTAAGAATAATAACAGGAGCCTTTGATCCCCACTTATCTTTACGTAATTGTTTAAGCATAGTTATACCATCAACTTTTGGTAATAATAGATCTAGTAAAATAAGATCAGGATGATTATCTATGGCCATTTTTAACCCCTCACTCCCATCTAATGCCGTAACTACATTAAAACCTTCAGATTCCAGCTTTTCTTTTAGCGTTTCCAATAATATTTTTTCATCTTCAACTATTAATAGTACATTTTTTTTATCATTTTTTTCCATAAATTTATATTTGTTAATTTTATAATTTACTTTTAATTATCGTTAAATAAAAAGTTGTTCCATGTTCAGCACTCGACTCAAACCAAACATTTCCTCCACTTGCCTCAATTACCTTCTTAGTAATATATAAACCTAAACCACTTCCTGCAGGTTGTATTTCAGATGCACCGATGCCACGTGTAAACTTTTGGAAATCTTTAATTTTTAAAATTGCGTCAGAATTAATATATCCATCATTATGAATTGAGATTAAATAATCTTCATCTCTTTCAATAACGGAAAGAATTATGTCTTTAGAATCAGTCGCTCCATAAATAATTGCATTATTTAATAAATTTTTTAATGCTTCATATATTAATACAGGATCACAATATATATCTTTTAAACCATCAGGAATTTTAATTATTATATTTTTATTTCCTTTAGATATCAAAAATTCAAATGATGAAAATAAATTATTGATTAGTTTATTTATATCTATTATTTTTTTATTTACTTGTAATTTCCCTGACTCAATCCGAGTAACATCCAATAAATCATTTACCAAATTAATTAATCGCTCGTTTGAATCAACCAAATATCCAAATCTTTCTTGTTGTTTCGGAGTTAAATTTTTATCATAAGCAATTGCTTCTAATACCCATTTAGTTGCTGATAGTGGAGTACGCAATTGATGTGAGGTCATAGACAAGAAATCACTTTTGGCAACTTCTAACTCTTTTTCTTTTTTTATTCTTTCAGTAATATCTCGAATATTACATTGAATAACTTTTTTATCAGCAACTAAATAAACATTGGACACGAACTCAATTTGTTTAACTATTCCTGATTTTGTTTTTAAGGGTAAATTATCATAATATACATAACCCTTATCTTGTAATTCTAAGAATTTTTCTTTATTTTCAATAATATCTTTAAAAGGACTTATCTCATAAATTTTTGAACCAATTAATTCTTTTGCTGAATATCCTAATAAATCTTGAATAAATGGATTTGAATCTATTATTTGACCAGTATTGGCATCCAATATTAAAATAGAATCTTTTGCGGCTTCAAATAGTCTTCTAAATTTTTGTTCAGCTATTTTTAAATTATCTTGTATTATTTTACGTTCAGTAATATCTTGGCAAATACTTTGATAAGTCCCATCTGGCATCATTTTTGATCTCATCTCAATATACACTTCCTTTCCATCTGGTCTAAGAATAGTTCTTTCACTTTTTACGATTTCACCTTTTTGTAATAAATCAAAACGAAGCGGATTTGCTGCTAAACTCTCTTTTGTAAATGGTAAAAATTTTATATGTTTACCTATGAGATCTTCTTTATTCATTCCTAAAATATCACACATTTGCTTGTTAACTTCGGTAATAATACCATCATGAGATCCAAGAATTATTCCATCAACAGCAAGATCTACAAGTACTTTATATTTATTTTCACTTGCAACTAAGAAATCTTCTACTTTTTTACGTTCAATCTCAACCTGCATACGTTTATTTAACTCTCTTGTTATTGTTATATAAAAAAATATTCCTACTATTAAAGTGTACACCCAGCCTTTTATTGTAGATATATATATTGCAGTTTGAGGATCAGTAAGTAATAATTTATCAGAAAATAAAATCCAAATTACACTAAGCGCCATATATATTAAAGTAATACGTAGTGCGACTTTATTATAAAATAAATATTGAATTTTACTTTTTGTTTCAATTTTTATCATAAAGATTATAAAAACTTTAATAAATATACTTATTTATTATTAATAATATTTTTTATTTCCATTACTATATCCTCAAGCGTCCAGTCAGTTTTTACCATGTATTTAGATATACCATCTAGTCCAATATCTATATCTCCAATTATTTTTCGTGGGTCACTTAGATTTGATAATATAATCACTTTTGCATTTACTCCCCAAGCATCTTCATGTAACTTTTTTAACATTGATAGCCCGTCACCTTTTGACATTATTAGATCTAGCAAAATAATATCAGGATGTACTTTTAATGCTAGTTGAACACCATCAAAACCATCAACTGCTTTAAGTACTTCAAATCCCTCATTTAATAATCTTTCCGACAAAGTATTTAATAAAATTTCTTCGTCTTCAATTACTAAAATTAATATTTTTTTATTTAATTTATCCATATAATTATTTTATTTTTTTAACCTACTTTTAATTATTGTTAAATAAAAAGTGGTTCCTCGCTCAGCACTCGACTCAAACCAAACATTCCCCCCACTTGCCTCAATTACCTTCTTAGTAATATATAAACCTAAACCACTTCCTGCAGGTTGTATTTCAGATGCACCGATACCACGCGTAAATTTACCAAATATACTTATTCTTTCAGCTGACACAGGATCAATAAATCCGTCATTATGAATAGAAATCAAATAATCATCTCTTCTTTCACTTATAGAAATCTGAATATCATTAGAATCTTCTTTTGAATAAATAATTGCATTATTCAATAAATTCTGAAGTGCTTCATGAATTAACACAGGGTCACATATAACATTTTTTAATTCTTTTGGTGCACTTATTTTAATATTTTTATTTTTTTTATCAGCTAAAACTTTTAAGGATAAAGAAAGATCTTTTATCAATTTGTTTAAATCAGTGAGTTTCTTATTTACTATCAATTTTCCTGACTCTATCCGAGTAACATCCAATAAATCATTTACTAGGTTAATTAATCTCTCGTTTGAGTCCACCAAATACCCAAATCTTTCTTTTTGTTTAGCAGTAAAATTTTCATCATGATTGAAAGCTTCTAACACCCATTTAGTTGCTGAAAGTGGCGTGCGTAATTGGTGTGAGGTCATAGACAAAAAATCACTTTTGGCAACTTCTAACTCTTTTTCTTTTTTTATTCTTTCAGTAATATCTCGAATATTACATTGAATAACTTTTTTACTTCCAACTAAATATAAATTTGATACAAATTCAACTTGTTTTATTATCCCTGATTTTGTTTTTAAAGGTAAATTATCATAATATACATAACCTTTATTTTGTAATTCTAAAAATTTTTCTTTATTTTCAATAATATCTTTAAAAGGACTTATTTCATAAATCTTTTTACCGATTAATTCTTTGTCTAAATAGCCAAGTAAATCCTGTATAAATGGGTTTGAATCAGTAATTTCACCCGTTTCAGCATCCAATATTAGAATAGAATCTTTCGCGGCTTCAAATAATCTTCTAAATTTTTGTTCAGCTATTTTTAAATTGTTTTCAATCTCTTTACGAACTGTAATATCTTGAATGGTACCAATCATTGAAATAGTTTTACCATTTTTATCATAAAAAACTTTCCCCAAACCATTTACCCATTTAACCTTACCGTCTGATTTACTAATAATTCTATATTCCTTATTAAATTTATGATGATTTAAAATAATTTCTTTTTCTAAATAATCGTTCATCATTTTTCTGTCTTCTGGATGTATTAAATCAGACCAACCCTTAATACTTTTAACATAATTTTTATTTATCCCAAAAATAGCATCCAAAATATCAGATGACTCCCAAAAACCTTTTATAAAATCTGTTTTATAAGAACCGATAAAACCAGCCTTCTGTGATTCTTTAAAGAAAAATTCACTCTCTATTAATTTATTTTCAACTTCTTTACGATAAGAAATATCTTCAGTGTGAGTAACAAAATAAAGTGGATTATCATTGGAATCTTTTACCAAAGCTATACTTAAATTGACCCAAACAGTATGACCTTTTTTGTGTATATATCTTTTTTCATAATTTGCATGACTAATTTTACCAGTTAAAAGATTTTTTGTAGCTTCTATCCCCTTTTTAAAATCACCAGGGTGAGTAATATCATTAAAATTTTTATTTATTAATTCCTTGCGATAATAACCTGTAATTTTACAAAGGGCATTATTAACTTCTATCCAGTGTCCATCAATAGAAAGTAAAGATACTCCGACAGCAGAATAATCAAAGATATTTTTAAAACGATTACTACTTTCCTTTAATTCTTCTTCTGTTTTTTTTAATTTTGATATTTCACTCCCTACTGCAAGCAATTCTACTAAATTACCCTTTTTATCCTTTATAACTCTATTCGTCCAAGCTACCCAAAAACGAATTCCGTTTTTCTTAATATTTTCATTTTCATTAAATAAATATTTCTTAGGATGTTTAGTAATATTTTTAATTAAATAGGTTAAATCTCTTCCACTGCTTTCTTTTTTAGGAACTAAAACAGTAGCACTTTTACCTATTAATTCATTTTTTTTGTAACCAAAAATTTTTGAGCCATAATTATTAATAAAAGATATTTTTCCATCTGGCTTCCACTTTAACATTATACTATTAACATTACTTACGAGCTGCTCATTTTCTTTTAATTTTTCTTCATTTTTTTTATTTTCTGTAACATCACGTTGGATGGCTAAAAATCCAATTATTTTATCTTTTTTAGTAAAAATTGGACTTACAGTACTTTCAACTATTAAAAATTTACCGCTTTTTGTTTTGTTTATATGTTCATCTCTTACTATTTTACCTTTTAATAAATTATTCCATAAATTTTTATATTCTTTGGGTTCCCTAAAACCACTTTTTAAAATACGTGGGGTAACTTTATTAACAACCTCATCTCTATTATATCCATAAAGATTACTGAATTCAGAATTAATATAAGTAATAATACCTTGACTATTTGTCATGTAAACTACTTCTCCAGATGTTTCAACTGCATTTTTTAGTTTTAATATTTCTTCACGGATACGCTGAGTATTAATACCAAAAGACAAATCATCAGCTAATTCATTTAATATTTTTACTTCTTCGTCACAAAATACATTTATATATCTAGAGTATATAAGGATAACACCAAATGCGACTTTGTTGTGAACTAGAGGTAATCCAATGACTGATCTATATCCTCTCTTAAGGGCATTTTTTTTCCAAGGTGCCATTCTTTTATCATTTTTAATATCATGAATAACAATTGTCTTTCTTTTTCTAATCGCAGTTCCTCCTGGACCACGACCACGAAGATTATCACCCCAAGACAAATTAGCTTTTTCAATATATCGTTTTTCAATACCCATATGTGCAACAGGTAAAACACTTTTTTCTTTATCATGCTGTGCAAAACCCACCCAAGCCATGCGGTAGCCGCCCATTTCAATGATTACTTTACATACTTCATTTAATAATGTTTTCTCGTCAGTCATAGTAATCAATAATTTATTAACAGAACTTACCATTCTTAACGCACGATTTACCCTAATAGAATTATTATCTACCTTATTACTTTCTGTAACATCAACACCACAAGAAATAGTACCGATTATTTTTATTTTATTATTTTGAATAATTGTATTACGCCACAATATTTGTTTTATTTCCCCTTTCTTGGTAATAACAGGATTTTCATAATTTTTTAATTTTTTAATCCTGTTACTAACTATTTCCTTAAAAATTTTTTTCACTTTTTCTCTTTCATTTTTAGGTACACAAACACGGAACCAATTTTTCCCTATAAGTTCATCTTTTTTATAGCCCAAAACTTCATATCCTTTTTTATTTATTAAAGTAATTTCACCTTTTAAGCTTAAGGCAACAATAATAATATCCGCTGTATTCAAGCATTGCTCAGAAAAATTTGTATTTTCAGTTTTAATAATTTTAATTTTTTTATTGTTTGCCATAAAAAATCTTACTTGCTAATATCTTTAATATTATTAACAATATAGCTATGAGACTTCTCTAAATTACTTCTCATTTTTTTTAGGGTGAATTCCATTTCTGTTAAATCACTTTTTTCAAATTTTCCATCCGCAAAATTTTTAAGAATTTTATTAATGTCAATTTTTATTGTTTCAAGAATATTTGTTACATCTCTTTGAGCTATAATAGTTCTTCTTTCTAATTGTTCTTTCCATTTATAGTAACTCAACCAACCAGCCCCAAAACTTGCCAACAAAATCAGTATTAAACATATATAAAACCAGGTTTGAGTTATTTCTAGGCTTCCTAATACTAACATTGGTTTTTGTTTTACTAATATATTTTCAGAAATAGCAGGAAGACTTGAGGCCATGTTTTCATCACGAGCAGTTGCAAGTAAATTATACTCTCCCTTAGCAAGACTTTTACTAATCGTAATATTCCAATTGCCATTAGTATCTACAGGTACTATCTGTTCAAAAACAACTTGTTTTTCTGCATTTTGGATTTGTATTATAACTTCCCCTTTATTTGAAGCTGTCCCACCTGAAGTAATTATCCCTTCGTCAACAATAATACTTCGACTTACATAAGAAATAACTGGTGATTCGATAGGAATTATATCTAAATTTTCTTTTTCAATAGTTGAGTTATTGGATTTATCTATAGCTTCAACAGAGATAACATGTATTCCTGGTAAAAGAGGAGAAAATTGATATGTTGTATCACTAGTTGTATATACTATTATTCCATCTAAGCTAATAATATAATAATCCATTCCAGAAACTAAATCGCTACTTTTATAATTAATAGTAGGGGCAGGATTCCCACTTTTAAGCCCATCAATACTTACAATTTTAAAAGAGCTTGGTGGTGCAGTATCAATAGCTATACGATAGTGTAATGTTGGACCCCATCCAATATTGTTTGCTAAACGTAAATGTAAGTACCAAATACCATCTTCTAATGCTGGAAATATTTTACTTCCAGTTAATGCCTCAGTACTTGCGGTAGGTGTGCTATTTGGTTTTTGATCAAGAGTTATACCTGCTTTGGTTATATCAGAACCCATTTCCCATTTAGTAAGAAAACTTTCTGAACGATTATGCCATACATCTTGGTCTGGATAAAATGGAACAGTAATAGATGGTAATGCTGGTAATTTTTTTGCTAAAGTTACAGCCTGCTGAATTCTTTCAACTTTGACTGCTTGAAATTCTGAAGTAGTTGGAATATCAATATCTAAACCACGAGAAGTACTATATACATTACTGCCAGTACCATCACTTGCAGTAATTGCTCCATTTGATATTCCAAGTCTTCCTGTCCCACTTCCCTTCACTTTAAAATTAATTTTCATTACTCTAAGACTCGGGCCACTAAAACCACTAGTTGAGCCCCCAACAAAACTAATGACTCCTTTTGTGTTATCAAAGCTTGGTTCTTCTAACCAAAATGATAAAACCGAACTTGTCTTATCTATTGATGTTACTTCTAAAAGACTTACTGGAAAAGATATCGAGGCCTGAGCAGTGTTAACATTTTGGTCTTCACTATTTATTGTGACAATCACGACAACGTCACTTTTAGTAGAGGTAATATCATTTTCAAGAGTCAACTCTAAAGTTGCTGCATTAACTTGATGAGAAAATAAAAAGAAAGCTGATAAAATAATGAAACTATATTTAATTTTAAGAGATATTTTCATGATAAATATTTCAGTAATAATAATTAATAATAAATAACTACAAAGTTAAAGCTTCAATAAATAAACTGAAGTCTTTTGTATCAACAAGACCATCATTATTTAAATCAAGATCTTGTCTATTAGGTGAATCAATCTGACTATAACGTGTCATAAAGATACTCCAGTCTACAATGTTAACTATTGCATCATTATTAAGGTCAGCCTTAGGAACAAATGATTTTACGATTAAGAAACTCTTTTCTATGGAATAATCGGATGATTTCCCCGCTGTATCAGTCTGTCGAACTCTTAAGGTATGTTCCCCAAGTCCTAAATTATAAGTATTAAATGTTAGATTATAATTACCAGTACCATCAACATCCGCTTTCTCTGGAGCAACCACACCATCAATCATTAATTCAATTTTATATTTTGGCATTCCAGAACCTGATATTCCCATAAATGTTCCTAGTGTTGCTGATTGTTGATTTAGAACTACAGTTGGCGCCATTAGAATAGTTTCAAATAAATTATCATTAACTCCTAGTGTAAATAATTTTGTTTGAACAATATTTTTATCTTTATCATACACAACTAATGCAAAAGTTTTTGCATCTGCAGGTAATTGCCCAGTATATGAGGCATTAAAGTTTCCCGCGTTTGAACTTTTTGAAATACTAGTAATAGGAACTTGCCCATTTCTAATAGCAATCATTTCAATATTTGCTTGAGGAAAAGCTCTACCTATAAATGAAATAACGGGAACAATTACCTGGGCTCTTCCTCCTCCTCCTCCACTAGGTGGTGTAGCAGAAAATACTACAACCTGTGTAGATGAAATATCTAATCCTGTTTCAGGTGTTGTTTTGACTAATGATAAAGTTACTGATTCTACGACAGCATCCGTAATAGTTCTTGTACCTACACCATTTACGATACTAATGAGACCTCCACCTGTAGCACTACCAGAAGTAACTAAAATAACATTTCCGTCTACACTTCCTTCATAGGAGTCATCTCTATTACCTAAATCATCTACTGCTTCCACTGTTACTGTAGTAGAATTATTTACTTGAACATCAAGAGGATCTATAATTCTAAACCTTGTAGCAACTATTGGTATCGGCGAAACATCAAAACTATTTGATACACCTATTTCATCTCCGCTAATGTTTGTTGCTGTAATTGTAAATGTACCAGCTTCTGAAATTGTCACACTATGAATTTCAAGTACTCCTGCAGTGAAAGATGAAGTTGAACCTTCTCCCGAAGAAAGTGTACCAGTAGAAGTAATATCAACACTACCAGTAAATCCAGTCGCAATATTTAGATATGAATCTAAAGCAGTAATTTTTATTTCAAATGGCTCATTTATAGTTTTGGTTCCTATGTTTCCTCCACCACTTGCTTCTACTCTGAAACTATCTGCAGCTCCTCCATTAACATCAAAACTATTACTTGTAATATATTGAACATCGCTTGTTTTAGTTGCTGTAATATTTTTAGCTGTGCCCGACTGTGTTACATATACATTTTGATTTAAAACACCTGAAGAAAAAGAGGATGATATTCCTGGACTTATTGTCCCTGCTGTCGTTGTAAAATCAACAGTACCAGCAAATGAAGTGGCTGTATTACCGTTAATATCTTTAGCTGTTATTATCACTGGGAATAAAACACCAACTGTTTGAGGTGTAGTAATATTTTCCATTGTAAAATAATTAAATACACCTGGTAAAAATTCTATATATTTGATATCAGAAACATTCAAACCAGTACCTGCTGTATCCTCTAAAGTAAGAGTTACAGTTTCAGCAACTACATCAACAACACCAATAGTTCCTGAGCCATTTGTAATAGTAACAATACCACCTGGAGAACTTGGATTTGTAGTATGTAATGTTACGCTACTATTATATGAAGTGTCTTTATCTCCATCATTATTTTGCGCTTCAACTGTAATATTAACGGTATCACCTGCTGTAACTGGGTCTGACGGAATAATAATTACAAATTTTGTTGCCACAATTGGAACTGCGCTTACGTTTATACTATCTGTGGCGTCAATTATTCCGGTTGAACCGTCTGGGGCAGATGAATTATCTGATGCTGTGATATCAAAACCTCCAACAGTATTATCAAAATACCAAAAAGCTATTGAAGAAGACGCATCAGGAATATCTATTTCAGTTATTACGTTACCGTCAATTGCAGCATCGTAAAATATTCCAGTCGTGCTTGATGTTGTATAAAGATTGACAGTGCCTGCTCCACTTGTAACTAGATTATTATATTGGTCTCTACGAGTAACAGTGTATCCGGCTCTTGTATTAATAGATATATTTCCAGGATCATTTAATATATATCTATATGTTGGTCCTGGTAAAACTGTAAATGAATTACTTTCACCTGTCTCACTATCTCCACTGTTTGTCACTGTAATAGTTTTATCCGCTCCTGACAAAGTTAATTTAACATTACTCTGAGTTAATGTACCCAATACAAAACTATCTGAAGTTGATGGAGTGATAGAGCCACCGGTTGTTGTTGAAAAATCAACAGTACCCACAAAAGATGTAACTGTGTTATTAAATTCATCCTGTGCTGTTACACCCACAGATATATTCGCACCTGCAGTTTGGGGGGAAGAAATATTGGCTATAGCAAAGTGATGTAAACTTCCTGGAGAAAATATAACATCTTGAGTTGAATCAATATTTAATCCAGTTGGAACTGTGTCAGAAAGTGATAAATTTACAGTTTCAGCCACATTGTCGGAAATAATTTTGGTGCCAATACCATTAATAATATTTACCAAACCTCCACCAGTTGCTGACGAACCTAAAGTATTTAGTGTTACGCTGTTATTATAAGAAGTTACTATATTATCACCTGCATCCTGAACTTGAATTGTAACTGTCACATTATTACCAACAGTATTATCAGCAGGGTCAATGATGACAAATTTAGTTGCAGCAGAATTTACCACAAAAACATTTGAATTACCAACTTCTGTTCCTCCTGTACGAGTTACAGTAATTATTCTACCTGAACCAGAACCAGTAAGTGTTACGCTTTCAGTTCTTAATCCACTAACAAAATTTCCTGAAGTAGTTGGCGCTATTGGGCCTGAATTTATTGATAGGTTCACAGTACCAACAAAACTAGGAACGGTATTCCCATCAAAGTCTACTGCGGTTATATTTATATCAAACGGAACACCATCTGTTTGTGTAGGAATATTATCTATAACAAAATGATGAAGTGCACCTGGATTCACATCAAATGAATTTGATAAACCTGCTTCTGACCCACCTGTACGAGTCACTGTAATTGTTTTACCTGTGCCAGCTTGAGTAACAGTTACACTTTCAGTTCTAGTTCCATTTACAAATGCAGCTGAAGTTGAAGGTGTAATATTTCCTGCTGTTGTTGTTAAGTCTACAGTGCCAGTAAATGAAGTTACAGTGACATTACTAGAATCTTTTGCTGTGATAATAATATCAAATGGAGTTCCTGCTGTTTGAGTAGCTATTGTTTCAATGGTGAAGTGATCAATTACTAATACAGCCGTCCATTTTGCATAAACAGTAATATCTGCCGTAACTGTAGTCGAAGCTGTAAAAGTTGTACCTAGTCCATCTACTTGTGTATTCCAACTATCAAAAGTATATCCCGTTCTAGTCGGAGGTGTTGGAAGAGCATCTATGGTGCCACCATAGGTTGCAGTTTTTGTTGTTGGACTTGCTTCAGTGTCTCCACCATTTTTGTCGAAGGTTACGGTGTAAGTGATAGGTGTCCATTTAGCATAGACAGTAATATCAGCGGTGACTACAGTTGTTGCATCAAATAAGGTACCAGTTCCATCTGCAAGTGTGTTCCAACTATCAAATGTGTATCCAGTTCGAGTTGGAGAGATCGGAAGTGTTCCAACGTTACCACCATAGGTTGCAGTTTTTGTTGTTGGGTCAGCTTCAGTGTCTCCACCATTTTTGTCGAAGGTTACGGTAAGAGTAGTAGTAATTGAAACGGAACCAATTGGAGAGTAATCGGAAATATTTCCAGCTACGTCTGTCGCTTTAACTCTAAAATACCAAGTGTCATCAGCTAGAGAAGTTGAATGTGTAAATGAATTTGTAGCTGAGGTACTAGAATCAAAAATTGAAGAAAAATTATCATCTGACCATTCTACTATATATGGAGTAGCTGCTAACCCAGAACCCGAGTCAGTCGAAGCTGTCCAAGTCCAGGTTGGAGTATTGTCAGAAGATGGAGTTGAAGCTGAAGGAGTACCTGGAATAGTTGGATTTGTTCTGTCGAAAGTAACAGAAGAAGCATTTGTAGTTGCAGTCACTTGTGTTCCTGCATTACCAGCAAGATCAGAGAAGTTAATTGTGAATGGAACTGTTCCTTCAGTATCACCAATTAACATTGTGTATG
>JBBRWS010000003.1:0-108683 GCA_038249055.1 Minisyncoccia bacterium | reverse complement strand
GCCGATCTTATTGAGTCGATATTGTCTGCCTCAATTGAGCAGACAATGGACATTGATTTTAAGTCCTAAAAGAAATCTGACAAGGAGGGAAAGACCCCTAGAACGGAACAAAATAAAGAATATTTTACTTTACCGTTGATTATGATTACCTATTTAAATACAATGATATTAATAAAAAATACCATTCATTAATGAATGGTATTTTTTATTATGTATGATTTTAAAGTATTAAAGAATTAAAAAATCTCTCGAGTGAGTCGAGAGATTTTTTAATTATGTGCTTGAGTCAGCGGGTGCTAAACTCCAACACAATTGCATATGTGAGTGCAGCCGCTGACTTGAGCACACAACGACTACAAAAGTATTATATAATATTTTTTAAAAAATTACTATAATACAAAACCCCTCCGATTGCTCGGAGGGGTTTTGCTATGCAATTGCTTTAATAAAATAAATTTATATTAAGCGTTGGAACAGTTAACTCACTAGACACAGTGTATCAGATTAATAGCATCTTGTCAAGCTTTTTCAATTATGCTATACTCTATCTAGTTTGTATTGGATAGGTGCGCTTCGAGCAAGGCTCGGAGTGAGGAAAGTCCGAACACATATTTCAGCATTAGTTGAAGAAGCGTAGTGGGTAATACCCATCGCAAGTAATTGCAGAGGTGCGAGCAGAGACGCTATAAACCCGAAAGGGAATAGTATCCAATCAATTGGATAAGTTCTTGTATAAGTTCGTAAGAATGAAATCAAGAAGTGAAACGGCTAAATTCCTTACGTGTGTGCAAGATCGTGCTCTGACCTTGTGTCGGAGAGAATCGCTTGAGGTATACAGTAATGTATATCCTAGATAAATATCTATCGCTCTAGAAATAGAGAACAGAATTCGGCTTATAGATACAAATTAAAAATATGAAGAACACCTTGTCCAAAGCAGGGTGTTTTTCATTTCAGGCCCAATTTTTAATCACAAGATTAACCTCGTGGCCGTTTGTCTTCGTTGGATATATCTCTAATAAAAAATATTATTAAAATAATTAATAAGTTATTCATATTTAATTTTTTTAAAAAGTTTACTATATACAAATATGACGATAAAAATATTTTATTGATTTATTTATAGGTTTATCAATTGGTTGTATATTAGGGTTCACTTATAGATCTATTTCAGAAAAAAAATTTGTTTTACCTAAAATAGTAAATATTCAAATGTATGGACTAACTAGTATTTTTTTTTGTTTTTATTTAATATTTAAATATTAATTTGATATATAAAATGCTTATGATTTTTATATATTCAACTCTAATAGAATTTTTAATAGGCTATTTATATTTAAAAATTAAAAAAATTTATCTATGGGATTATTCAAATTATATGCTTAATTTTATGGGCTTAATTTGTTTAAGATTTTTTATAGCTTGGTTACTGTTGGTATTTTTTATTTTTATATTATTTTACCATTTACTCTAAAATAATATTTTTTAAAAATAAAAAAATATTCATAGCGACGTAATTTAATTAAAATAACTTTTATTCTAAAAAATATTTTTTCTAAAAAATAAAAGTTATCCACATATTTTTGCAAAAAAGTATTGCAGTAATATTTTTTTTGTAAGATAATATACATGTGAGTGTGATAAATATTTTTTGCAAAATATTTTTTTATAAAATTTTTTGTAAGGTCGTTATATCGCACATCTTTTAAAAATAATAAATTTTTTAAATATATGGCAGCAAAAAAGAAAGTAGCAGCTAAAAAAGTTGTTAAGAAAGTAGCAAAGAAAGCAGTTAAGAAAGTAGCAAAGAAAGGAAAGAAGTAATCTTCTTACTCAAATAAAAAGAAAATCCCCTCTCTATCGGGGATTTTCTTTTTGCCTGCCCCGTAGCAATTTTGTAGATTTATAAAATTTATTAAATTATTTGATTACTAGCAAAATTTGCTTTGGGGTGCTAAAATACGAAAACATATGACTCCCGTCAGAGATACGCGGTTACGACTTATCGGGATATTTTATATTGTAATTATAAGTGTTTTTATTTAATAATGAGTAAATAAGGTACGTCTCATCTTAGGAGTGACTATCTATAAACGGGATGAATATTTTGAAGAATTTAATAGGAACTGAAAGTAATAGACTTATAAAGAAATGGGGGCCTCTTGTTGATAAGATCAATGAAATGGAACCTGAAATGCAAAAGCTAGAAGATAGTGACTTTAAAGTTAAAACTGAAGAACTTAAACAAAAAATTAAAGATGGAGTAGATTTAGATACTCTTTTACCTGAGGCGTATGCTATGGTTCGTGAAGTTTCAAATCGTACACGTAAAGAGCGTCACTATGATGTTCAGCTTATTGGTGGAATAGCACTACATAAAGGTAATGTTACTGAAATGAGAACTGGGGAAGGAAAAACTGCAGCTGCAACTCTGCCTGCATTTTTAAATTCGCTTACAAGTCTTGGTGTCCATATTGTTACCGTAAATGATTATCTTTCTCGACGTGATGCTGTTTGGATGGGACCAGTATTTTCAATGTTAGGAGTTACTGTCGCAGTTGTAAATTCACAAAACACTTCATATGTTTATGATCCTACTCATCAAAGTAAAGAAGACGTAGAAGGTAGTGAGCTAGGTTCATTCAAAGTTTTGTATGAGTTTCTTCGTCCTTGTTCAAGAGCCGAAGCTTATGCTTGCGATGTAACTTATGGAACAAATAATGAATTCGGTTTTGATTTTCTTAGAGATAATTTAGCAAACAATATTAATGATGTAGTTCAGCGAGGTCATAATTATGCAATCGTGGATGAAGTTGACTCAATTTTAATAGATGAGTCTCGTACACCATTGATTATTTCATCTCAAGCAGAAGATAGTGAAGATTTATATTATACATTTGCTGATATTGCAAAGAAATTAAAAACAGAAGAAGATTATACTGTAGATGAAAAACTTCGCGCAATCTCTCTAACTGATCATGGTATAACACTAGCTGAAAATTTGCTCGGTATTTACAATATATATACTGAAAAAGGAATTAAATATGTTCACCATTTGGAAACTGCAGTAAAGGCTCGTGCTCTATATGAAAATAATAAAGATTATGTTGTTAAAGATGGGGAAGTAATAATAGTCGATTCTTTTACTGGTCGTTTACAACCTGGACGTCGTTGGAGTGAAGGTCTTCATCAGGCAATAGAAGCAAAAGAAGGAGTAAAAATAGAAAAAGAAACAAGAGCTGTTGCTTCTATTACCTTCCAAAACTATTTTAGATTTTATAAAAAGCTTTCTGGAATGACAGGAACCGCGGAAACTTCAAAGGAAGAATTTATAAAGGTTTATGGCTTGGATGTAATTGTTATACCAACCCATCGCGAAGTAAACAGAAAAGATCACAATGATTTAATTTATCAAACAGAAAAAAATAAATTATTGGCGGTGGCAGCAAAAGTAAAAGAGCTCCATTTAAGTGGTCAACCAGTATTAATAGGTACTGTATCTATTGAGAAAAATGAATTACTTTCTGCTTATTTAACACAAGCGGGGATTCCTCATACTATATTGAATGCCAAAAATCACGAGCGTGAAGGAGAAATCATAGCAAACGCCGGAAGATTGGGAGCTGTCACTGTCGCTACAAATATGGCCGGGCGTGGAGTTGATATTAAATTGGGGGGTGTTCCTTATGACGCAGATAAATATGAAGAAGTAAAAAATCTTGGTGGATTATTTGTTATGGGAACAGAGCGTCATGAAGCACGTCGTATAGATAACCAGCTTCGAGGTCGTTCTGGAAGACAAGGGGATCCAGGAGCCACACAATTTTATGTTTCTCTTGAAGATGATTTAATGCGTATTTTCGGTTCTGATCGTATTAAGTCTATGATGGCTAAACTTGGAGTTCCCGAAGATCAGCCAATTGAAAATCGTATTATTTCAAATACCCTTGAAAATGCTCAAGCTAAAATTGAAGGCTTTCATTTTGATGCAAGAAAGCACACTCTTGAATATGATAATGTTTTGAATCATCAACGTAAGGTTATATATGAACGTCGTCGTATAATGCTTTCTGGAGATTTTGATGAAATACAGAATTTTCTAACCTCCCTTTCTACTGAATATCCAAAATTAGAAGAAGTAATCAAACAAAAGCGTGCTGCTGTTGGAGACAGTCTTTTCTTTGAGACAGTTCGTCGTATTGCTTTATATACTACAGATACGTTATGGGTAGAGCATCTAGAGACGATGGAATACACAAGAAGCTCTGTAAACTTACGTGCCTATGGTCAAAGAGAGCCTTTGATTGAGTATAAAAAAGAGGGTCTACATTTATTTAGAGAAATGGAAGCTAATTTTAAAGAGAAAGTGTATTCATTGATTAATACCATAAATGCAGATATTAAAGAAAACTCTGAAACTGAAGTAATCGAAGAAAAACCTGAGTTAATATTGAGCTCATCTGATGGCACCGACACTCCAATTACAATACGAAAAGAAAATAAAATTGGTCGCAACGACCCATGTTCATGTGGTTCTGGTAAGAAATATAAAGTTTGTCACGGAAAAAATAAATAGAAATCAAAAAATACCCTCAGGGGTATTTTTTGTAGTATAATATTTAATATGATTAACCCACAGTTATTAGATTTTATTAAGCAACAATTACTAAAAGGTGTAGAGAAAGAAACTATTACAAAAGAGTTATTAGGAGGTGGATGGGCTGAAGTAGATATAGATGAAGGGTTTAGTTTAGTTAATAATAATCAATTACAAGTTCCACAAAAGGTGCCATTTTTACCCGAAGATAAATTAATAAATACAACTGAACAATCAAAACTTAAAAATAATTTATTAAAAAAGAAAATATCATTCAAAATTATTTTATATATTATACTTGTTATTTGGATTTTATTAGAAATTCTTAATTTTGTTAATTATATTAAACAGAAAAATACTTATCAAAAGATACTTGAACAGTATAGAGAAGAACGACTTATTAATCCGCAAACACCTTCACCAATAATTCTTACAATGGGGGGAGTAAAATATAGACCAGTTGTGTGGGTAATAGTGTATTTACCACTTGAAATATTAGGAATAACATCAGTGCCTGTATATAAACCCATTATCTATTTATATCCAACTCAAGTCGAAAATGTAAAAGTTGAACTTGAATACAAAGGAACCTTAATTGCAGACTATCCAAAATATGATTATTTAATAAAAGGTTGGAATGTTACAGCCTATCCAGACGGTAAAATAATTAATGGGGATGGTAAAGAATATAGTTATATATTTTGGGAGGGTATACCAAACAAGCCTGCAAACTATGATCTATCAACTGGTTTTATTATAAAAGGGGAAGATACAGTAGTTTTTTTGCAGGATACTTTATCAAAAATGGGTCTGACTCCTAAAGAATATAATGAGTTTATTGTATATTGGTATCCAAAGATGAAGGACAATAAATACAACCTTGTCCATTTTGCAGGTGAAGAATACACAGATACAGCACCTCTTATCGTTACACCAAAACCAGACTCAATGTTAAGAGTGTTTATGGTGTTCAAACCATTAGATAGGATAATAGAAGTGAATCCTCAAGAAATTAAGTCATTTAACCGTACTGGTTTTACGGTCATAGAATGGGGAGGAACAGAATTGCGGAAATAATAAAATCAAGATTATTCATCATCGCCTAGTATTTTAAACAATGTCACGTGAAAGATAAATAGCAAATAACCTTATTTTATATAGATATTTATAATACAGAAGGGCAATTGTGTCAAAAATTCCCTTCTGACCTTATAATATAGGCTTATTATGACAGATATTTGTCAATGTTGTCAATGAGTCAAACATATAAAACCCTTATACAATAAGGATTTTATATGTTTGACGATAGTAAAAACTATGTTATAACTATTGACTTATCATCCACCATGTGCTAATATATGTGAGTCCAAGTACGTTGTCTTAATCGATGATATATAAGGACTTTTTAGTTTGAGGTACACGATTGATTTACTTTCGATACCCAATGCTAACCCTTGGCACGGCGTCAGGCGTACGAAATCGCTCATTATGAAAAAACAAAAAATAATAAGTTATTTACAGTCAATTATCGCGATACCAATGTTTGCTATAGTTCTACCACTTAGTGGAGTTTCAACTATTCCAAGTATTGACATAATTAGTAATAACGTTAATAATCTTACAAGTGAAAATTCTGTGATAATAACACAAGAAGAAGTAGTACGTAAAGAAAAGGCTGATAAAATAGATGCATTACTTGCAATATATAAGTCTCCGCTTAAAGGTCATGGTATGAAATTTGTGACTGAAGCAGAAAAGCATGATATAGATTGGCGTCTTCTAGTAGCTATTGCAGGAAGAGAATCAACATTTGGTATTCATTCTTGTAAAAGAGTTACAAATAGCTTCTTGGGTTATGGCTCATGTAAGATTAATTTTAAATCAACTGATGAAGCAATAGAAAGGGTTTCTGCAAGTCTGGGTGGTAATAATGTAAATACCGCACATCATTATGATGGAAAGACAACTCTTCAAATTTTAAGAAAATATAATTCCGTTATACCAAATTATCCAAAAGAAGTTGTTAGAATCATGAAAATGATTGATAATGATGGAAAAGAAATAATTTAATTTAATTTAATATAATAAATAAATAGCCCGCGACTTATGTCGCGGGCTATTTATTTAAATTCTTAATTATTAATTCGTAATTCTTAATTATTCAGCTGGGCTTGGTTTTTTTAGACCTTCAATCATTATACTTTTTTCTCCATTCCTTTCTGTGATTTTACCTTGATAGGCTATGATTGTATCTTTTTCAATTAATTCTTTGTTTGCTTCAAAAAGTTTACTGAAAATTACGGCATCAATTGATCCAGTATGGTCAGATACTTTAAGAAAGGCCATCCGGTCATTCTTTTTTGTTGTTACAATTTTTACTTCATCTATTATTACTACAGATTTAATTGGTGAATTTACTTTTAAAGTTCCGATAATATTTTTAACATATACACCGAATTTTTCAATTTTATCTTTATAAGCGTTAAGCGGGTGACCAGAAACATATAAACCGAGTAGTTCTTTTTCCCAGGTAAGTTTTTCTTTTATATTAGCTTCAGATTGAGGAGATAGGGATAATTTTACTTCTATTCCACCAATTGAACCAAAAAGAGAATCCTGATTTGAAGTACCATTTGTTTCTTTATTGAAAGCAAGAAGTGTCTCAAGATTTCCAATAATCATGTTTCTTTCAGCTAGATCATCCATAGCCCCAGATTTTGCGAGCGCATCAACTGATTTTTTGTTTAAATTTTTATGACTAATACGTTCAAAAAAATCAGCCAAAGATTTAAATTTACCTTTTTTCTTTCGCTCTTCAATAATGGCGTTTGCTATATCTGTGCCTAGATTTTTAATAGTATAGAGACCAAAACGAATAGTTCTTCCTGTTGGCTTGTCACTTCCTACTATTACTGTAAATCCACCGAAACTCTCATTTATGTTTGGTGGTAATACTTTAATACCCATTTTTTCACACTCGTGAACTATTTCTGCAACCTTTTCTATATCACCAGACTCGGATGTCATAATCGCTGTCATATACTCCACAGGATAGTTTGCTTTCATATATGCAGTTTGGTATGCCACTAGTCCATAACTCGCAGCATGAGCCTTGTTGAATCCATATGCAGCGAATGGTTCGATTAGTAACCAAAATTCATTTGCTTTTTTCTCTGTCATCCCATTTTTTACGAAGCCCTCAAGAAGCTTACTTTTTTCTGCCTCCATAACTTCTGGAATTTTCTTACCCATCGCTTTACGAAGTTTATCAGCACCCAGCCAAGAATAGCCTGCTAGTTTTATGGCAGTCATCATAACATCATCTTGATAGGTAATAACTCCAAAAGATTGATCAAGAATATCTTTTAATCTAGGGTCAAGATAAGTTATTAATTTTGGATTATGTTTACGTTTAATATATTCTGGAATTGATTCCATCGGACCAGGACGATATAGAGCTACCATAGCATTTATATCGTGAATAGTGGTGGCTTTTAGTTCTTTAAGATAGCGAGTCATTCCAGAACCATTAAGTTGGAATAGACCCATTGTTTCTCCACGGGCAAGCATTTCAAAGGTTTTTTTATCAGCAAGGTCAATTTTATCTATATCAATATCAACATTATGAATTATTTTTACCAATCTGACAGCTTCAGCAAGTATGGCTAGGTTTCTAATTCCAAGGAAATCAAATTTTGGCAATCCAGCATCTTCAATACTATACATATCGTACTGAGTGATAATATTTCCTCCTTTTGGATCAAGTTGAACTGGGGTAAACTCATATAGCGGTCTTGGGGCCATAACTACACCGGCAGCATGAACAGAGATGTGACGGACACAACCCTCCATTTTTTTTGCTAAATCAATTATTTTTTTTGTATCAGGTTCACTTTTATATGCAGCCTTAAGTTCAGGAACAATTTTAATTGCATGGTCAATTGTCATAGCCGTCCCTTGTGAACCAAGTGGTACCATAGATGATATTCTATCGCCAATGCTGTAAGGATAGCCTAGAGCACGAGCAACATCACGAATTGAACCTTTGGCCATCATAGTCCCAAATGTTCCAATTTGAGCGACTTTATCCTCACCATATTTTTGTTTTGCGTAAGCAATAATTTCATCACGTCTGTTGTCGGCGTAGTCCATATCTATATCGGGTAGTGATGGACGCTCAGGGTTTAAGAATCTTTCAAATGGTAATTTGTAAGTGATTGGATCAACTTTTGTAATACCTATTAGATATGTGGTAAGAGAACCAGCAACAGACCCTCGGATATTAGTAAAAATTCCATGTTCACGAGCATAACGAAGTAAATCTCCAACTACCAAGAAATAGGCTGGATATCCTTTTTGTTTAATAATACCAAGCTCATATTCCAATCTATCAATATATACTTTTGTTTGTTCTATTCCTCTAAATTCAAATCCTTTGTAAGCTAAATCGCGAAGTACTTGGTCTGCAGTAGTACCTTCAGGTATAGGGAAATCAGGGAAGTAGGCAGTACCTAATTCTAAATCATATTCTTCACATAAATCTGCAACCATTTTTGTATTAGAAACCGCTTCCGGAATATCTTTAAAATATTTAAATGCTGTTTTTTCATCAATAAGAGAAAAGTCATCTTCAGGGAATTCAAAATTTCCAGAATCTTTTACGTCGGCACCGGTGTTCACAGCAAGGAGTGTGTGGTGGGCCTCATGGTCATCAACACAAAGATAATGAGAATCTTGGCCAGCAACAACTGGAATACTAAATTTTTTACCTAAAGAGATAATTCCATCTCTAAGTTTTTTATCATTTTCTACGTGTGGATGAGAATGAACTTCTAAAAAATAATTTTCTTTTCCAAAAATTTCCTGATGTTCATTTATCAGAAATTCTGCACGTTCATTATTACCTGCAAGTATTGCTCGTGAGAGTTGACTACCCATACAACCAGACATACAAATAATACCATCATGAAATTCACGAAGTATTTCTTTGTCCATTCGAGGTTTGTAATAGTATCCTTCAAGGTTAGCAAGGGAAACAAGACGCATTAAATTTTTGTATCCTTGCTTATTCTTTGCAAGAAGTGTTAAATGACATCTTTTATTATCCACCCCTGGTTCTTTATCTTTTCGTCCACGTTCAGCGATATATGCTTCTACTCCTATAATTGGTTTAATACCAGCTTTTTGGCATTCTTTATATAATTCTATGGCTCCATACATATTTCCGTGGTCAGTGACCGCAATAGCGTTCATTCCATTTTTCTTTGCGGTTTTAATCATATCAGGGATTTTAGAAAGTCCATCTAGAAGGGAATAATGAGAATGAGTATGTAGGTGTATAAATTTTGAATCAAGTTCCATTTTCTTAGTATAGCAAATAAGGTATGATAGCTCTATATGGACAGAAATATAAAATATATTGTAGGCATAGATGAAGTTGGGAGAGGTCCAATTGCCGGTCCAGTAGCTGTAGCAGCTTTTACTCTGCGAATTAATTACGAATTACCAATTAATAATTACGAATTAAAACTCCCAAAACTCAAGGATTCAAAAAAGTTAAGCAAGAAGCAGAGAGAAATATGGTTTAAGTTTTTAAAGAAACAAAAAGAAGAAGGGAATTGTGATTATGCTGTTTCTTTTGTTTCTTCGGAAAATATTGATAAATTTGGAATTGCAAAATGTATTCAAAAAGCACTTAATGAGTCGTTGGCGAAGCTTACTTCACAGGAAGTTCTTTTTATGAGGTCCTCGCCTGCCCGACCCAAGGTTCGTTCGGGCGGGGATGAGGGAGGACAAGGAGCCAGACCATCACAAAAAGAACTTCCTGTTTCGCTAGCTTCTTATCAAATATTCCTTGATGGTGGATTGCATGCGCCTACTGAATACATAAATCAAGAAACAATAATAAGAGGGGATGAACTCCATCCCGTTATTTCTATGGCATCAATTGTGGCGAAAGTTACACGAGATAATGTGATGACAAAATATTCAAAAGAATATCCAGATTACGGATTTGAAAATCATTCAGGTTATGGAACGAAAGCTCATTATGAAGCAATAAAAAAACACGGTCAGACACTCATCCATCGTAAAACTTTTATACATAAATAAAAAATACTTATATATTATGTTACAATAAAGTATCGTTTTATGTATTCAAATATAAATTCTCATACTAATTTAAAGAGAGGATTCACTCTCATAGAACTTCTTGTTGTCATCGCTATTATCGGTATTTTATCTAGCGTTGTTTTAGCTTCTTTAAATACTGCTCGTGAAAAAGCACTTAATACAAGAAGAAAAGCGGATCTTGTTCAAATTAGAACAGCATTGGAATTATATTACAGCACTTGCGGAACATATGTTGTAGCAGTAAATTGTACTGGTTCAGCATATGGTTCAGGGGGTCTTGGATGGTTTAACTATGCTTATACAGCAACGGGATCTGTTTCAAAAGGTCTTGTTGATAATAATTTTCTTGGCGGAGAAATTGGCGATCCATCTGGGGTTTTACCACCGAGTGGGCAGGCATATATGATATGGGTTGATCAAAACCACTATACTTTATGGGCTACAATTTCTAGTCCTTCGGTTGCTGATACTGCTACTATAAATAATTGTTACTTTAGTAATTATGATAATTATTCAGGTGCCCCAAACCATAATTATTGTGTTTCAAATTAAATTACAATATACACCAGATAGCGGTCTTGCCACTATCTGGTGTATATGCGGTAAATATTAATAATTTTTATCCAGCCAAATTTTGATTGATTTTTTATCGTCTTTTAGCCAAGCAGCATTGGATTCAATTTTTTCATAGGATTGTTCTAGTGTTCTTTCGGATCCAGGTGCTACATTTTTAGTAAAGAATTTTTTGGCATCTTTTAAATCTTTTAATGAGGTGTGATTTCCTAATGGGGATAAAAGACGAGATAAAAAGTGTCCTCCTTCGCCATAGTTTTTAACTATTATTTTCCAATTATTTTTTATAAATTTCCAAGTTAAATCTCTTCCATATTTATTTACCCAAACTGCAGAAATCCAAAATGGGGTATCTTGGTTTTTAACATTATCAGACATTGCAAAATCAAGAGTTTTTGATAATAATTTTTCATCTTTAAAAGATGAAAGAGCACGTCCAAATCTTTCTTTTTCTTCATGCATTTCAGTTTCTAAATATAATTTTTCAAATATTTTCCATTCTTTACTAGTACCACTTGAAGCAACTATATTATAAACAATAGAACGGATATCTGCTCTGATTGGGAATTGTTTACTATTTTTAAATATTTCTTTTGCTTCTTTTATTATTTTTTTATCACCATAATATGCTGCTTGAGATATTGCTAAAGTTCTTAAAAACTTTTGTGAATGACCTTCACCTTTTATTTCTTCCCAGCCCATATTTTTTGCAAGTGGACTAAATAAAGACAAAACGTATTTATTATATTGTTCTTTAAAAGACTCATTTCCTATAATATTAGAAATTTTATTTATACCTCCGGCAATTTCTGCCCATACTATATATTCAGATTCATCTTTGTATTCTAGAGAAAATTTAAGAGCATCTACAGTATTTATATATCCACCTTCAGCAAGTGCAAATAAATCCCTTATAATACCTAGACGGTCTTTTATTGAAAGTGTTTTATTTTTTATCTCATTTTTAAGATTATTTAAAATCTCTTGGTTGTAACGTACTCTAGTAAAAGTACCTTCTTCTGTATTTACTTTCCCAATTTTATTTCCAATAAGAGGCGATATTTTTTTGGTCAAAAGCATTTTTTGTATTTCTTTATTGCTTTCATAACCTACAGGAGTTTGCCATAAGTTTTTTATTTTATTTTTTTTAGCTGAAATACGGCTAGAAAAAAATCTTTCCTGAGATAATTCAAAAATAGTTTCTGACCCTTTTATTTTAGAGTTTACAGTTAAAAGGGGATAACCAGTTTGGCTTGTCCAACTTTTCATAATACTTCTAATTGGTTTTTTACTTATTTTTTCAAAGGCATCCCATAGGTCTACAGTATTAGTATTTTTATAACTATGTTTTTTTAGATAATGACGAAGTCCATCACGGAATTTATCTTCTCCAATATATTCTGCAAGCATTCTAATCACAGCAGAGCCTTTTGCATAAGAGACCATATCAAAAATTTCACTAATTTCATCAGGGTGGTTTACTTTTACTTCAATTGGGTGGGAGTTGGAAAGAGAATCAAGTTTAAGTGCCACAGCGTATCTGTCGGATATAAATAAATCCCATACTTTCCAATCTGGATATAGTTTATCCACACACAGATTTTCCATATAAGAAGCAAATCCTTCATTGAGCCAAAGGTCTGTCCACCATTTCATTGTTACCAAATTCCCAAACCATTGATGAGCCAGCTCGTGAGCAATAACAATTGCAACCCATTGTTTGTTTGAAAGAGAGGAATGTTCTTCATCTACCAATATCGCAGTTTCGCGAAATGTTACAGCACCCCAGTTTTCCATTGCTGCACTTTCAAAATCTGGTATTGCAATAAGGTCTAATGTAGGAAGTGGATATGGAATATCAAAATACTCATTATAATATTCGAGTGATTTTATTGCGACTTCTAGTGCAAATTTTGCTTGATGAGATTTACCTTTGGTTGTAAATACTCGAACTTGAGTTTGAGCGGAAACGGGAAATGATTTTGGACGGTCTGGCCCCTCGTCCTCCCTCGTCCGAGGACCTCCTAAATCATTTCCCGTTGAAGTGATTTTTGCTGGCTTTGTTATTCCTTCTACATATTCAAATTCACCCACAATAAATGCAAGTAAATAGGTAGACATTTTGGGTGATGGAGCAAAAGAAACTATTTGATATCCTGTACCATGTTCCCTAATATCGATTGGTAAAGTATTTGATATTGCTGTGTGGTTATTAGGAATAATAAGAGATACTTCAAATACAGCCTTTTGTTCTGGTTCATCAAAACAGGGGAATGCTCTTCTTGCATCTGTTGCTTCAAATTGTGTAGTTGCTAGGTATTTTTCTTCTCCATCTATGATGTATTTACTTTTATAAAAACCACGTAAAGTATCATTGATTATTCCACGGAATATTATAGAAAGATCACCTTTTCCTTTTAGTATTTTATTTTTAAAATAAAGTGTAACTATTTCTTTTTCTGTGTCATAAGAGATTTTTGTTGCAAATTGTTCAGACTTTCCACTTTTATATTTTGCAGTTTCTATATCAATATCTTTACTATGAAGAATTATTATATTAATTTCTTTGCTTATATTTATTTTTATTACTTCATTTCCCGAAAAAACTGAAGATAATATATCTGGGTGTAAGGTTAGTTTGTAGTTTATAGGGGATATGTGTCCATGTAAGCGGACCGATTTTTTTTCATTTATAGTTTTTTTCATAATTATAATTATAGCAAACCAACAAAGCTTTTTAAAGTTTGGTTTTTAAATATTATATTTAATAACTATTTAGTTTTTATTAAATTTTTCCATTAGTCTCTTATTGAGTAAATCTAAACTAAAAATTTTTAATTTACCCATATATAACAACAGGATTCAGTATGATATAAGGGCTTGACAAATGATAACAATATATGCTATAATAAATAAATGATGAATAAAATAACAAAAAATTTAATAATATTCGGAGCAATTGTTTTCTCTTTTGTATTTATAAATACAACCTTTGCTTACTCTTGTGTTGGTTATAATTGTGGTAATTTTGATAATACTCCAGTAAGTTATCCTTATAACAGTACAAATCAAGGTTACTCTCAGACTCCTAACCAAGTTGCAGTACAAAATGGTTATTACCAGTTGTATGATAATGGTACTAGTAGTAATCCATACAATAATCCTTATTATAATAATCAAAATGGTCGTTACTATACAAACACTCAGTTATCTCCATCAGGTTCTCCTGTAGTTAATAATTATTATTTACAATCAGCTCCTGTTGTACCGGCAACTGTCGCTAAAACAAGTACAGCATCAACTCAAAAAGTTGCTACAAATACTTCAACTTCAACTACAAAGAATACAGATACTACAAATACAGCAACTACAAATACGGCGACTGGTAATACCAACGGAGTAAATAGTAACCCATTAGGTGCTTCTGCTTATACTGGTGCTAATCAAGCAGATGGCAATGGTATATCCGCACTTTCTCTAGGTGGTTCAGGTGGCTTTATGCCAAGTTCAATTTGGCAATGGATACTAGTATTCTTCTTAATATTAATAATTATTATAATATCTAGAATGTTTGTTAAGAAGCCATCACCAGCAGATCACGCTGTTCACGCTGCTCATCCAGCTCACTAATTTCAGATTTATATAAATAAAACCCTTAATGACTAAACTCATTAAGGGTTTTATTTTGCTTTGCTTTTTGTGTTCTTTTTTGATATTATAACCACATCTGCTTTATAAGTAGATTCCGCATAAACACATTCCGTGGCAGAAGAGAGTTATATTAGAATTGAATAGTTTGAATAACCGTATATATTCCGTGGTAGCTCAGCGGTAGAGCGATCGCCTGTTAAGCGATTGGTCGTAGGTTCGATCCCTACCCACGGAGCAGAGTAGGAATTACAGAGGCGAAAGCTTCTGTTTTTTCTTTTGTAGCAAGGCTTGTTCTAGGTTCGAACGCATTGTTTTCTGACTTAGCCATTAGTAGATACTCTGAAAACTTTTCTATTGATTTTTTGTTGTAAACACTAACTATTTTATCTTTTACACTTAGGTTCGAACCGAAAGCGATCAAAGTATTCTTTTTTTGTTCAATTGAACCGTTTTCAATAATATCAATTACTTCGGCCATCAAATTAAAATCCTTAGTTGCCTCAGAAAACCAATCTACGTTTATATTATTCTTTTGTATTTTTAGTTGATTAAGCTCGTCTTTTATTTCATTTTCAATTTCAAGGTAATTTTGTTCCTCTTCTTCTGATATATCACGAGTGATTCTATTTATTGTTATTCTTTTGAGTTTAGTTTTAAGAGATAGTTCTTGTGATTCAAAATTACTTTTTATTGCAAGTTGTTCCTCAAGTTCCTTGTTTTTAACTTTATAAATATTATCAATACACCACTTTGATAATTCTTTTGATATAGAAATTTTTTCTTCATAATTTTTTAGTAAAGCTTTTTCAAGGTTACGTTCCTCAATTCCATTTTTAGGACAAATTGTCCTATGTTTTTTATCATTTATACAGTAATAAAAAATATATGAAAGATAACTAGGATCAATCATATCAACTATTTTTGTATTACAGGTAGGGCAAGATTCTTTATTTAAATTAGAAAATTTCTTATGACACTTTGAGCATATAACTTGAAATTTAAAATCAGGGAATGTTGCACCATTGCAAGTTCCACATTTAGTAAAGTGATTATACACGCTTTCGCGTTTTGTTGTTCTTTTGATACCTTTATTCCCAAGCATTGCTTGAATTTTCCAATACTCCTCCTCGTTTATTGTTCTAGGAAGTCTTGAATCAAGTTCACATCTAATTTCGTTATGAAAGAAAAAGCCAGCGTGAATAGGGTCTCTAAAAAGAGTATAGATATACGAAAGAGAGATAGGTTTTCCTCCTTCCTTTTTTCTAAGAGATGTTGTTAGTTTTAATTCATCTTTTGCATATTTATGTAGTTGTGGCACAGAGTATTTACCAGTAAGCATTTTTTGAAATAATTGTTGCACAAGAGGAAAACGGATAGGGTCTACAACCCATTTTCTGTTTCCTTTTTCCTCTTTCGTATCATTAGTAAAACCAATTTTTGACATTCCATTAGGAAGTCCACGCAGTGCTCGTCCCTCTAAAGCTCTTTTAACTACAACACTTTTATCATCACTATCTTTTTTAGACATACTAAAGTCCAGTTGTAACAAAAATTTATCATTACCATTGTTGTAGTATGTTCTTGATGGTGTTTTTATCTCTTTAAGTTTACCTATATCCATTAAGTATATAAGAGCACCTGCATCAATAGGGTTTCTAGAAAGTCTATTCGCGTGCCAAACAAATAGACCATTTATTATTCCTGCCTCAATACTTTTTGTTAGACTACCAAAAATAGGTCTGCCAGGAGAAAAAGCACTTTGTGATTCTCCAGGAAATTTAATTTTAATATTAAGTTCTTCTTTTAATTCTATCTCATCTAACTCACGTTGCTGGTCCTTAATAGAATTAACTTGTTTTCCCTCATCTTCTGAGGATTTTCTGTAATATGCACCATATACAATTTTTTCATTTTGTTTTTTCATAGTTTTATTCACAAAAGTGGGGCAACAATACTTTTATCCTAATCGCCAGACCAGGAAGAATTGTTACCCCGCTTTTATATACAAAAATTATTAAATTGTTCTCCTGATCTGGCTTTGTCATTATAGCAAAATTTTGATTATAAGGTCTAATTTTTATTATATACGGTAACTAATATCACTTTTGGTTTTTGGCCACCTCCTTGGTCAAAAAGACCCCCATTTTCTATACGGTTAAGAGGGTTATTAAGAAGTAGTGAATAATTTACCCACCACTTTTTTTCATTTTTTACATAATCCTCTTTATCAACTAATTTATCAAACATTATTCTTAATCTAGCCTCGCTATAATTTGCACCTTTTACTATGTTATTGAAACAAACTAGTGATGATGACCCAGGATTTTCTTCTACATTTTTATAAAATTTTCGCTCTATGCTTTTCATATTTTTATATTTAATTTAATAATAATTTTATTTTTTAATCCGTCTTGTTAAAAAATGCTTTCTTTTTTGCTATAAGTTCTTCAATTTCTGCAGTTGTCATTCTATCTAGTGGGTCATCTTTTTCTGTAATATTCATAAGTCTCTCCGACCAATCTTCCATAAGCTGGAACCAAAGTTTTACTTCTGCAGAATTTCCAGTTTCTAATATTCTTTTATAAAGAGAATAAATAACATCAGAAGTTTTTTCTTTGCTCCAATCTTTTCTTTTCTTTGCAACTTCTTCCCAAAATCCTCTTTGCTTTTTCCAAGAGGAAAGGGTATCTTCACCAACTCTAAACTTTTTTGATAATTCCACTTGTGTTCTCGGCTCACGAAGTTCTTTTGGTAATGAAACCCAAAGGATAAACTCGCGATATTCAAAATTGTGTCGTATTTTTGTTTCTTTCATTTTATTTGTGTTAATTAGTGTTAATAATTTATTTATTTCCCTTAATAGGAGAGGCAAAAGCCTATAGAGATATAGTCTTTTGACCCAACTGCTAAGTGATTATTTTTTGTTCTCACTTCAAACGCAGAAATTATATTTTACCTATTCAAAGCTACTATTTCGTAACTTCACTGTAGACCCTTTCAGGTGCTTAGCGTCGGGTAGGATTATAATTTTACATTGTTCCTATTTGTCCCTCTTATTCTTTATTTCCCTCAACTAGAGTTCCTGCTCTAGACATCAAGCCATAAAGTCTTCATATTTAATGGCATCCAAGAGGTGGCTATGAAGTTCGCCTACCATTTCCTCTCAGTTTTGTTTGATAACGTGTCTTAAGAACGACAGCCGTTGTCTGGAGTAAAGTAACACCGAGTTCGTTAATCTCTTGATCGGTAAACTGGTCTGAGTAATCTCCAATTGATTTTCGGAGGACTTCTCTGAGGTTTGCTATTTCAATGTCGCTTAGTTGTTCCACTCAGGAATTATAAAACTTAATCAAGTCACAAAAATGTGACTTGATTGGAATACATTAAAAAATATCCTTTGTGAAAAGGATATTTTTGCTGTAAAAAATGATTATTTTTTACTTTCCGATTTATTTGTGATTTATCTGAGAATTTTAATGTTTAAGTGATACCCACGACCTTTTTCATTCTTTATAAATTCTACTTTTGGTGGAGTCTTTTCTGATATTGTTGTTCCGAGTATTTTATGGATATTAGTAATTCTATTTTTAAGATACCCAGATGATGTTTTAAGTTCGTTTGCTAATATTTTGATATCAAAACATTGACCTGGTTTATTAAACAGAAAATATATAAATGATTCTTCTGTTGAGTTAAATACTTTCTTACTATTTCTAGTATGACTAGAAATATATTTACCGTTAATTTTAATACCACCACAATTTTTTAGTTTTATTTCTTCTTTGATGTTTGAGAATGGTTGTGGAATTTTTTTAACACTTTTTAACTTAAACTCATAATTTAAGTCATCCAATTTTTCACGATCAATTTGTAATTGATAGGTTCTGATCAATGGTTTACTTCTTTTAATTATTTTATTCTTTTTATTTCTTAAAATAACCTTATCAGTTTCTATTGAAAGTATCTTAAACAAACCAATCTTTGATAATAAGTCTAAAATTTTATCTTCTTCTAAATTTATTTGTTGCTGTTTTTTATTTTTAGAGAAAAAATCGTTTATCACATATAAAACAGAATCTCCTTTTGTTGTTGATAAGTATAATTTATTAATCTTATCCAAAATAAGGATGGTCCTTTTTCTATTTTGCTCTAGCTCTAATAGGTATTGGTCTGGCGTTGTCATAAACCATATTATATCAAATGTCAGCTATTTTACTATGAAAAATAAGTAATTTTTGATAAACTAAACATACATATGACAAATACAAATCGTAAGCAACTACACGAAAAACTTTGGTCTGCAGCTGTCCAGCTCCGTGCAAATTCTGGTCTCAAGCTTAATGAAATTTCAGAACCAATCTTAGGTCTAATATTTCTTAAATTTGCTGATGTGCGTTTTAAGAGAGCTCAAATAGAAATAGAAGAGGAAAGAAATAAAGTCATTCAAGGTAGACACGCTCCAGTTACTCCCGATCACTATAAATCAAAAGGTGTTTTGTTTTTACCTGAAATTGCAACTTACTCACATCTTATGAGTCTTCCAGAGAATAAAAATATTGGCAAGGCAGTTAATGATGCAATGAAAGAAATTGAAGAAAACAATATTGACCTTGCTGGTGTGTTGCCACAAGATTATACTTCTTTGCATAAAACTCCTGGAGAAAATAGTAAAATACTTATCTCTCTTCTTAAAAATTTTAATCAAATTCCTGATGATATTGAGGGAGATGCTTTTGGTGAAATTTATGAATACTTCTTAGGTGAGTTTGCTCGTTCTGAGGGAGCAAATGGAGGAGAGTTCTTTACTCCACAATCTATTGTTAAATTACTTGTGGAAATTATTGAACCATATCACGGTAAAATTATTGATCCTGCTTGTGGCAGTGGTGGTATGTTTGTGCAATCTGCAAACTTTGTAAAAGCACATTCTAAAAAAGCTAACATAATGAATGATATTGCTATTTATGGTCAAGAAAAAGGTAGTAGTAATATTCGCACTGCAAAAATGAACCTCGCAATTCACGGACTATCTGGGAAGATTGCTGAGGTAAATTCTTTTTATAAAGATGAATTTAATAGTGTTGGTAAGTTTGATTATGTATTAGCAAACCCACCGTTTAATGTAAAAGGAAAAGACAAAAATAAACAAATAGTAATTGATCCAGCAAAAATAAAAAATGATAAAAGATACTCTTTTGGACTTCCAACTACTGGTAAGGGTGAAATTTCGAATGCTAATTATCTTTGGATACAGATGTTTATGAATGCTCTTAACGAGAAAGGTAGAGCTGGTTTCGTTATGCATAATAGTGCCTGTGATGCTGGTGATGTTGAAAAAAAAATAAGAATCAAATTAATTGAATCTGGAGGAATTGACGTAATAATTGTAGTTGGTGGAAATATGTTTATCAATGTGACTCTTTCAACAACTCTTTGGTTTTTTGATAAATCAAAAAAAGGAACTCCAAGAGAAAAAGAAATATTATTTTTAAATGTAAGCGATATATTCACTTCAATTCCTGGTGAAAGAGTTAAAAAATTTTGGACTGATGATCAAATACAAGAGATAGTGGGAATTGTCCGCAGCTATCGTTGTGAACAAGGATATAAAAAGTATTCTGATATTAGAGGCCGTTGCAGAGTTGTAAGTATTGATGAAATAAAAGAATGTGATTACTCCCTAAACCCTAGGCAATATATTGATAATTCTGAGATTGTTCTTAACAAAACTTCACTTGAAGAAAAATTGATGAATTTAAATTCATTTTTAGAAAAGCAAACATTAATAAATAATCAAATTGATATAGAAATTTCAAATAGATTAACTCAAATTTCCAAAAATATTAAATGGAATAATGTTGAATTTAGTTCATCTTCAATGATAGAGAAAATGATAAATATAATTTATATAGACTGGTTTGTTCATTTTAAATTTCCTGGGAATGAAAAAATTAAATTTATTGATAGTAAATCAAAATTTGGTGATATTCCTACTGGTTGGGAAGTTAAACAAGTTAAAAATCTTTTAACACAGGTCAAGAGGAAAAGGAAAATTAAAACAGACGAATATCTAGATATTGGTAAATTCCCGATTATTGATCAAGGAAAGGCGTTTATTGGAGGGTATACGAATGAAGATTCTACTGTATATAATAAAGAATATATTTTATTTGGTGACCATACAAGATGCTTTAAGTATTGTAATTTTCCATTTGCTTGTGGGGCAGATGGAACTCAACTTATATTAAGTAATGACTTATTACGAATGCCACAAGAACTTTTTTATGTATCTTTACTTAACTCAGGATTACAAAATAATGAATACGCAAGGCATTTCAAATTTTTAAAAACTATGAAAATTATTGTTCCAGATTCAGATACTGCTAATAGTTTTAAAAAAATTGTGGTAAATATGTTTGATAAAATAAAACAAATACAAGAAACAGAAATTAATTTGAATAAAATGGAGCTATAACTTATTTATGAACCCATTTAATGAAGACAATTTAGTTGAACAGACAGTTATTAAACTTATAAAGGAAATATGGGGTGATGATAAATGTCATATCAATGCTTATAAAGATGAAGATGATTTTTTGCTTGGACGTGAAAACCAAGGTGAAGTAGTTCTTAAGAAATATTTATTACCAGCACTTCAGAAAATTAACCCAACCTTATCAATTGATGCACTTACACAAGCTGTAGATATTATTACTCGTGACCGATCAAACCTTAGTTTAATAAAGGCTAATCAAGAAATATATAAACTACTACAAAGTGGAGTGAACGTAAATGTTCAATTAGAAAACGGCGATATGGGAACTGAACGAGTGCAGTTTTTTGATTTTGAAAAAGCAGAGGATAATCATTTTTTAATGGTATCTCAATTATGGGTGGTTGGAGAAATGTATACACGACGACCAGACGTGGTTGTTTTTGTGAATGGTATACCTCTTATATTATTAGAATTAAAAGCCTCACATATAAGCTTAGTAGATGCACACCGTGATAATATTCGTGATTATAAAGATACTATACCTAAATTATTTTGGTATAACTTAGGTATTATTATTTCAAATGGTATTGAAAATAAGTTTGGTTCACTTACAGCACCATATGAATTTTTTAATGAATGGAAAAAAACTGGAGACGAGAAAGATAAACCAAAAACTGATTTAGCTACAATACTCAGTGGTATTTGTAACAAAACGCGACTTTTAGATATTTTTGAAAATTTTATTTTATTTGATGAATCAGGTAGTGATGTTAAAAAGATTGTCCCAAGATACTTTCAATATTTGGGGGTAAATCTTGCTTTTGATAATGCCATCAAAAGAAAAGAATTAGCTGGTAAGTTGGGTGTGTTCTGGCATACACAAGGTTCAGGTAAATCATATTCTATGGTTTGGCTTTCACAAAAAGTTTTACGAAAACTTGTTGGTAATTTTACTTTTGTTATTGTTACGGACAGAAATCAACTTGATGGACAGGCTTATAAAAACTTCGTAAATGTTGGAGTAATCCACGAATCAGAAGTTCACGCAGATAGCATAGCTAATCTAAAGGATTTACTAGCTGGTGACCACCGTCAAATATTTACTACTATTCAGAAATTTCAAGATATTAGTGGTCCTATTTCTGAAAGAGAAGAAATTATTGTAATTACTGATGAGGCTCACCGAACTCAATACGACAGTATGGCTCTAAATATGCGTAAGGCTCTACCTAAGGCATCTTTTATAGGATTTACAGGAACACCTCTTATGGCAGATGGTGAGGCTGAGACAGTTAAGACATTTGGAAATTATGTTTCAATTTATAACTTTAGTCAGTCAGTAACCGATGGAGCAACCGTTCCTCTTTATTATGAAAACAGAGTGCCTAGATTAAACAATGTTAATGAAAATCTTGAAGAACAATTAGGTCAACTTATGGAGAGATATGACCTTAACGAAGATGAGGAAGAAAAAATAGAAAGAGAATATTCTAATTTTTATGAAATTATAACTCGTGAAGATCGTTTGGATACTATTGCGAGAGATATTGTAGAACACTATGTAGGACGAGGGTATGATGGAAAAGCAATGGTTGTTTCTATTGATAAGAAAACTACTTTTAGAATGTATGACAAGGTAAAGAAAGAATGGGGTCGCTATATTGCAAAGTTACGTATGGATCTTTCTCGTGCTACGGACGAGCGTGAAAAAGAAAAAATATTATTGAAATTAGAACAACACGAAAATGTAGATATGGCTGTAATGGTTAGTCTAGGTGATAATCAAAATGAAATTGCTGATATGGCAGAATTTGAAATTGATGTTAAACCAATTAGAGAAAGAATAATTCACGGAAATTTAGAAGATGAATTCAAAAAAGCAGATAGTAATTTAAGAATTGTTTTTGTTTGTGCGATGTGGATTACTGGATTTGATGTGCCTAATCTTTCAACTTTGTATTTAGACAAACCACTAAAGAACCATACTTTAATGCAAACGATTGCTCGTGCTAATCGTGTAGCAGATGAGGGTAAAAAGAATGGAATAATTGTTGATTATATTGGAGTATTTAAGAATATTGAACGTGCTCTGGCTTTATATGCAACAAATGGAGCCGATGAAGACGAAATAATTAAAAGTAAAGATGAACTTCTTAATGATCTTAAGAAAAGTATCAAAACAACAAAAGAATTTTTAAGTGCTGAGCAAATTGATATTGATGTCTTACTTAATGCTCCTAGTGAAGAAAAAATATTATTATTAGAGAAATATGCCAATACAATAATTGGAAAACTTGAGGAAAAGAAGAAATTCTTAAATTTAGCTAGTGATTTACAAAATGCGTATCGCTCAGTATTACCAGACCCAAGTGCAGAAGATTATTACAAAGAAGTTACAGCAGTTCGTGTATTAGCATCACGTATTCGTGATGTAGGCTCACAGAGTATTGATGTATCTCAAGTTAAAAAAGATTTAGAGGACTTACTTGATAAATCAATCCAAGCTGGACAATATGTAATTCCCCAGCATAAAAAAATAAAAGATTTAAGCATTCTTGATGCTGAGGCGTTGCAAACTTTTTTTGCTGGTCTTGATAATAAGAACTTACAAGTAGAATCAATGACTACCGAACTTGATCAAAAAATAACAGAAATGGTAAAAAAGAATAAAAAAAGAGCTAAATTTATGGATAGACTTGTTAATCTTCTACAAGAATATAATAGTGGTGCGCACGATATTGATCAATTATTTGAAAGCCTTATTATCCTAGCAAAAGATTTAACAGTAGAGGAGCAAAGAACAGTCAAAGAAAATTTAAGTGAGGAAGAATTAGCTATCTTTGATCTATTAGTAAAGGAAAACCTAAATCCAGATGAGGTTGCAAGTATAAAAGGTGCTACTCACGAATTATTAACAAATCTTGAGCCACTATTGGTCCCACACTGGAGAGATTTTGAAACAAACCGTGCTGGAGTAAAAATTGCAATTTCAGACCTACTTTTTACTAAATTACCAGAACCTACATATACAGAAATAGAGTGTGAATTAAAAGGATTTGAAATTTATAACTTTGTGTATGAACACTTCCAAGACAAAAAAATGATGGCATATGCTTAATAAATATGGAAAATAAAAATTTAGAAAAAATAATAAATAAAAATAAATTGGCTGGTGAAATCCATTCTAAAATTATCTCAGCAGATAAAAATATAATGTTTCGTGTTTTTCCATTATATATAAGATATTCAAAAAATGACAAGGTAGTTGTAGTCTTATTTTTAAAAGGCAAATTTGTAGATAAGGGTAAATTAGTTTTAGGATTAAATTTAGATAAAAAACCTGAATTTAAAGGTTTTAAAGATGCAAAATATATGAGTGATTCTAATCTAACATATAGTTATTCTTTTAAAGAATCAAGTGATTTAAGTATAATCAATAAAATAATTAAAACAATTAAAGCATAGATCTTTTTGGTTAAAATAAAAAACAGTATTTATCATTGTTTTGTATATTTTATAAATAAGATATAATAAATTTACAAACCTAACCTTTAGGGAATTGCTCTAAAGTATGGTCACATAGAATCCCACGCGAGTAAAAACGGCTACATAAGTCGCAACTACTCGCGTGGGTCTATACACCGAAAGGTGTGTAGGGCAGTTCCGAAAGGAATTGTCGCGTTCTTGTGTAGCCATTTTTGCTACTTAAGACATATTACTAAAAACCCACGCGAAAATATGATTATAATTTTACTATTTTTAATAGCAGATATTTCACTTCTTGTATTAAGCATATATTTTGTTATTAAATCCAAGTGGTTATTTTTAATACTCACAATCATTGGCTTGTATCTTTTTATTAAATGGACATTACTATTTTTATATAATTACTCTTCTTGGAGAAGATCAAATATTTTTTGGAAAATGGTTAAAAAACAACCTGAAGAATTTTATGATGTATTTAAGGAAAGAGATAATATTTGGCAAATACTTGAAAGTGAATCTGCAAAAATGATATTTGATAAATTAGAAAAAAATAAAGATGAATGGATTGGTCCGTTTATACTACATCGTCCATCTACAGGAAAAAATATTTATATATATGGTAAAGATGGATTATATCAAGAGGAACAAGACAAAATAATTAGGGCAATAAATAAACACAATAAGTAATATGGAAGAAAAATTATTAGATAAAAATCAATATCCGACATTAGCGAAACTACCACCAAAGATACTGTGGGCCTCAGTTAAGAAATTACAAGAGAAATATCCGGATATGACAGAGCAACAGTGCTTGCTGAATCTGGAGATGGACTTGGCTCAGATAGATCAAATGGCTTAATAATAGTATTAAATTTTACTACAAGATAGTATACTAGCTATATGGAGAATAATCTAAATATAAAAAAGTGGAATAAAGAATCTCTCTACTCAATTAGTGCTTTGGTTTTAGCATATTTATCTAGTGAGCCTTTTACCAATTTGTTTGATAAGATTGACTACTCAAATACTTTTGTTTTTAGATTTGATCAGTTTATGTTTAAAATTGGTGGAGGTAATTGGTATTTTAGTTTCAATGATTTAATATATTGGGGGTCTATTGTTTTGAGTATATTATTCTTAGTTCTTGCATTATTTATGGGTATTAAATCAATCAAAAAGACCTCAGGAGGTGCAGAGAAAGGACGAATGATAGGAATTATATCAACAACTATTACAGGTTTTATCTGGGCTTTGATTATAATTTTTAATATTTTCCCTTTATAGGGTTAATTGATTTTTAGATATGAATAATTCAATAGAAAATAAACAAAATAATGATGCAAATATAGAGGATATTATTTTTAATGATATTGTTTCCTTTGAGGGGATAAATTTAAAAAATATTCCTGAAAAGGAACTTCAAAATTTAATTAGAGAAAAAATAGAAAAAGCTAATTATATAAACGAGGATTGGCAAATGGACTATGCAGTAGAAAGAATAGTAAGTAAAATTGAAAAAAAAATAAATTCAGTTAATCACCCAAAAAGAGTAAGCAGTAAAAACCTTGGCTGGTTTAATTTTTATGTTTATATTAGATTACCATTATCCGTTATTTTAGGTATATTAAATCTACTCGTTCTTATAGATTTACACAGTAATGTAATTTGGATAGTTGTGTCTGTGTTGCAAATAGTAATTTCAGGAGTCCTTTTTTGGGGATTGAAAAAGAGAAAATTATGGGCTTGGGAAATGAATTTCTTTGTTTTAATATTTGAAACAATTATACTTGCATTATCAAAATTAGATGTCACAATGTTTATTATTACTATTATTTTGTTTGGTCTAATATGGGTATTACCTAATTGGATTTATTTTAATAATAGAAAGTTTCTATTTCATTAAATTCTATGGAAAATGATACAGAGCAATTTAATTCTCTTTATGATTATTACCATATTCAATATCCTAAAGATTTAGAAATTTTTAAGCAGGCTTGTGTATATCCTAATTACTGCAATGATAAAGAAAACAATACACGCAACGTTGATGATTTACAACTCCTCAAAGAGAATAATCATTATCTCCTTAAGAAAAAACACTTTATTTATTTTATGGCTATTCACACGGCATTTTTAATGACAGTTTTTCATTATTTTAGTGAAAAGTTTGAGGAATTTAAGTTGGTCAATAAAGGTATGATATTTGAGTTTGGGTGCACGAACAGATTTATGATGCCTTGGGATATTTTAGAACGACTAGATATTAAATTTGATAAAAAATTATTCAGTAATTGCTTAGGTTTAGTAATATCTCAAATGATGACCGATAATTATTTTTGTGGAATTATCCCTGAAAATTTTATGGATAAATTCATAGATGACCCAGATCTTAATAACACTAATATCCCCTATATAAAGCAATGGAAAAAAATTGCTACAGAGGAATGGTTTCAAGCAACTAAATATATTTGTTGTCCTAAAAAACTATAGTGATATGCACTGTGGGGTAAAAGTGGTAGAATAAGATTAGTATGGAAAAAATTAAAGAATACAAAGGAATAATTATTATAGTTTTAATAGTTATTTTAGGTGCTTTTTATTGGTTTCAATTAAGACCAACTAATATAAAAAAGAGTTGTTCACAGCAGATAACAATTATTCCAGCTGATGTTGGAGTAACAAAAGAACAAGCCGAACAAAATGCAAATGAATTTGAACAGTGCAAATTAAAATATCCAGCTGCACCATTTAGAGGTAGTAATCCTATTTATAGTATTAAGTTTTATCAATATATGAAAGATACCGAAAATTATACCTCTGAAACACAAAAAATTGAGCTGAATAAATGTGAGGAAATAAGTGCAAATACGATAGAGAGAAATCCAAGCCCCGAAACAAAAAAAGTAAGTAAGGTATTAAGTGAAAATACATACAATAGGTGTTTAAGGGAGCACGGTTTATAAAATAGATATTAATTAAAAAATATGTTTAAAATTGATGAATTTTGTTTTGAAAAATATTTCCAGTTATTTAAGGTTTTTGTTGAGAATGAAAGTAAAACGTCTTTTGTTTCTTTTCCATCAAATAGATTTACAGAGGGAAACGAGGGTTATAAAGACGAAATTTATGAAAAAGCTCGTAATATATTAGGTTTTTGGAATTGGAAAACTGAGGATATTGGAACAGGTAAAATATTTCAATCTGTTCTTTCTGCTATAAAACTTAGTAATAACGAAAACAATCTTGTTGACTGGAGGCTTACTGTAAAATTTGAAAATAAAGCTAAAGATAAAGAAATAAATGATTATGAAAAATGTCTATTTGATTTCTTTACTGGAGTAAAAACAGATGAGGAATCATTTAATATCTTTATTGAATATTTTGGTAAAAATTACCCCTTATTAGCATATCTATTTTTTATAAAAGATAAAGCTCAATATATGCCAACTAGTCCAAATAATTTTGATATTGCTTTTGGTAAATTGGGTGTCATTGATTTTAAGTTAAATCATCAATGCTCTTGGAATAATTATTGCAGTTATAATAGTTTATTAAATCAGACTAGAGAGTTGTTATTAACTAAAGGGATAAAAGATGTTTCTTTGCTTAATGCACATTCTTTTGTTTGGATAATTTCGGATATTGAAGATAAGTTAGCTAAATTAAATATTCCTCAAAAAGACATAGAACAAAAGATTAGAAATTACAAAGAATTGGTATCAAAAGATAGAGAAACTATAATTAAAGCGAGAATTGGGCAAGGTCTTTTTAGAAATTATCTGATTGAATATTGGTGGAAATGTTGTGTCACAGGATGCGATGACCTTAGGGTCCTTGTTGCATCACATATAAAACCGTGGAGTGATTGCGATACTAAAGAGGTAATTGATCAATATAATGGTTTATTACTCATTCCAAATATTGATAAATTGTTTGATATTGGATTAATTTCTTTTGATGATGCTGGTAAAATAATATTTTCAAGTAAATTAAGTGCTGAAAATTTTGGTTTTTTGGGAATAAATAAAGAAATGAAACTTTCAAAAATTGAAGATGATCACAAAAAATATTTAGCTTATCACAGAGAGAATGTATTTAAAAAATAATATTTATATACAGTTTTTGTAAAAATGGAAGTAATCAAGTAGATATTTATTCTTACAAATAATTATGGATGAAGAAATACAACAAATAAGAGAATTATATAATAATGAAAAGTATGGAGATTGCTTATCTTTATCTGCAAAAATTTTAAAAGAGAATGTAAATAATTTTACAGCCTTATCTTACAAAGCAAGCTCATTGTTACACTTAGAACTGTATAAAGAATCTATTGATTCTTTTTCGGATTGTTTAAAATTAGACGATTCTTTATTTTATATATGGGTATTAAGGGGAGATGCTTATTGTGAGATTAATGATTATGAAAAAGCTTTTAGTGATTATTGGGTTTCATTACAACTTGAACCAAATAATGGAGCTGTTTTAGATAAAATAGGGAGGACCTTATTTTTATTAGGTGACGAAAACAGAGCTATGGAATATATGAAAAAATCTATAGATTTATCAGAAAGCTGTGAACCAATTATGGTTATGATGTTTATGTTAAATAAAATGGGTATGTATGGATTTACACAAAAATTATATGAGTTAGGTACATCTAAATTCCCAACTGAAAAAGATAGGTTTGATAAATATCTTAATCTAAAATAAATAAAAACTCGCAACATTTTCAAATGATAAAATATAATTATCCTAAAAAATTATAGTCATATGTAGTATGGTATAAAAATGTTAAAATATAAATATGGAAATTAAAAGCCGTAACCATTATATCCCCAAAGTATATCTTAAAAAATTTTGGAATAAGGAGGAACAATTATTTGTTTACAAAAAAGGTAAAAAGTTTTTCGAGAATAACATTGAAAAATCTGATAGAGTGCTGGTAGTTCAGGGAGAGGATGGATTAAATATCATTGGCGTAAAAAATAATTTATATATTCCCCAGGACGATGAATTTGAAGATAAAAACATCTTTGAAGATTTCTTCAGCGAAGAGTTTGAATCCAAATATAAAGATTTCGTATCTTTTGTAGAAAATAATTTTTTTGATGCTACGTTGATATTTGATAAATACAGAGAATACATTATTACCCTTATTGCCTCAATGCTTAGTAGAACTTTGCATAGTAAAATTGAGATGGAAGAAATATATAAAGCTAGTGCTCAGGCTCAAAATTGGGCTGAATCTTCTAATAGTAATAGAATTACTGAAATGAAAGATCACCTTAAGAAGAAATTTCCAGATATGACTGAAGAGCAAGCAGACGGCGCAACAAAAAAATATATAAAAATGATGGAGGATGGAAATTTTGAAGTAAGTTTACCAAGAAATCTGTTTATTAAGCATATTTTTACAAATTTAACTATGTATAGTAATGTGCTCTCAGATATGACTATTCAAATTATACAATGTGAAGATCCTAATTATTTTATCACATCCGATGCACCAGCTGTTTACTTTGTCCCAGAAGATAAGGTTGCTTTTCCTTATGATTATAAAAGTTTAGGTGGCCCACATACTGAACTATTTTTCCCAATAACTAAAAATTTGTGTCTTTTTCTGCACCGTAAAAAAATTGATGTTCTATCGGGGATTATAGTTGATGGAAAGATGGTTAAGGATATAAATTATAATATATCTAATAATTCTAGGGATTATATTTATTCTCCAGAAAAGGCAGATTTTTTAGAAGAATATATTGAAAATTATATTCCTTATCCTTTTTCACTGAAAATGTATTAAAGTTATATTGCCTTCATTTCAAATAACTTTTGTTCAATTATACAAGTTCGAACTGCGTCCAACCCACGGAGCATATTTTTCACCATATTTTATAATGGCCTTTTTATTTGTTTTCTAATTTCTTTTTAAGCTCCTCGTTCTCTTTTTTGAGTTCTATCATCTTTAATTCTCTATCTATTAAAAACTTATTTCTTTTTTCTATTTCAGAAAATTGTTCTTCAAGTTTTTTAAGTGTAGTTACTTTTTCTGTAATATCGTGGTCAACTCCCATATACCCAACGACCAAACCATTCTCGTTTAATTTAGCTATTTTTACAGATTCCATTATACAATCTGTGCCATCTTTTTTTATATGGGTATGCAATTCTTTTGTAAAACCGTCATGATTTTCATTCAACTCTGATTTTCTTAAAAAGTTTTTATAATTTTTCCCGACAAGTTCACCAGTACTGTATCCTAAAATTCTCTCAGCACCCCCACTTGAATAAGTGAAAACACCCTTATCATCAGTTTCCCAAACCCAATCACTAGAAATGTCCACTAATCGTTTAAATCTTTCTATCTCCGTATTGTTATTAGTATCGTTAATTATCATAAATATAAATTTATTAATACCATTTAATTATAATACTTTATCACTACCATTACAATTTTTAACTTTTTTAAGAATTAAAATTAATTGCTAATTTTTATTATTTAATATAAATGTTTCCACTTCGTCCCAAGTCCGGAGTATCAAGAATAATCTTGTTTGTTAGGTATTTAATAGTTATAATTAATTATTATTAATTTTATAATTATTTATGGAAAAATTTAACCCAGAACAAATTAATTCACAAAAAAACTATGAAAAGAGAGTTGAAGGTATTATAAATCCTTCATTAAAAGAGAAAGTTATAGATTTTCTTAGAACAGTGGAAATTTCTTCGTTTAAAAATAAAGATATAACCAAAGAAGATATTATAAAAATAGATGCTGAACTTGAACTTGAAGCTAGAAAAGCATCTGAAGGAAAGGGGGCAGAAAGTGAAGAACAAAAATATTTTGAAAAAATGAAAAATTCCGACTTAGCTTTTAAGAAAGAGGAATATGGTTATGGATGGGAGGATAATATTATAAAAGGAGAAATCAATGGGCAAGATGTTGATATCCATTACAATTACCAAGATATTAATGACAAGAAATTTAAAGAAACATATAATGGCTTTTTAAATAAAAAACAACTTCTTCCAGTAGATGCAAAAAGAATTTTTGACGAATATTCTGAAATTGCGGAAAAGAGAATGGGAGCAATAATCAAGTTTATAGGTGAAAAAGAAGAAACTGAGCAAAAAGAAAAATATGAAATAGAACCAGGAGATTCTTTGGAAAAGATATTTCCAAAAGGGTAATTAGTAAGTCAAAATTACGTTGATTAAATTCAGAGCGAGCTGATTGTTCATTTAGTAAAATGACCTACTTGGTTGTCTTGTGTGTAGTCGATTAGAGAGTCGGACCGAGAGGAGATTGAAATCTTTTCGTTTTTTTTGATGATAACCGAAATAAAAAAAGATACTGAACATGCGAATGAGCACATTCGCCTCCTTAGGTAGGGGAAGATACAATACTCACAGAGCAAGTGAATTATATTTTTTTGGTATAATAAAATAATGAAACATATTAACTTAAAAGGTTCTTGGGTTATTAAAGCTCCTATTGATCAAGTTTTTAAAATTATTAGTGATTTTGAAAATATGCCAAACAATTTTACAACTGTTGCAGAGTCATTGGTTATTGCTAAGAAAGATGGTAATAAATTAGAAATTGATGCAAAAGTAAAGTCTTTCGGCATGGTGTTTCCAGTAAAAATGAAAACAGAGATTATTCCGAGGACGGGATACATTTCTGATAATGAGAATTCAAAATTAGGTATATCTGGTCATGAAGAATTTTTAATGGAAGAAATAGAAGAGGGAACGAGGATTAATTATGTTTATGAAGTTGATATTCACAATAAATGGCTAAGACTGATAGCGGGGCCTCTTCTAAGTTGGTATTCAATGAAGTTTTGGGAAAAAGCTTTTGTATTTAAACTAAAAGATATTTTAGAAAAATAATTATTTTTTATTTAATATTTCTTAAAAAAGTTTCTACTACACCATAAGTTCGGATCAAAGGCAATTTGACTTATATTTTCATACGAGTTATTTGTTTACATTAATAGAAATTTGAACCTATGGTAGAATAATTGTATGAAAGAAAATTATTTAGAAGAAGATATTCTTGAGCAAATTAGGAGTAATAAATTAAATAATATAGAAACTAATTTAGAATCAAGTAAATATGTTGAATAGCCAATAGAAGGAGAAGATAAGCTTATAAAAAAGATGGAACAAAATAGAGGAATAAAAATTGAAGTAATTTCAAAAAAAGAAGATATTATTAATAATGAGATTAATCGTATTTTATGGTATTTAAAAAATTATGAAAGATATGAAAAATTAGGATATTCAGATTATTTAAATCTTCCTATAAGTATTGACCCTAAAAATTACAAAAGAGAAGATGTTGAAAAAGCTGTTCAGCAGGATTATTTAAAAAATCAAAACAACTATGAATCTTATGCTCTGGAATTAAATAATACTTGGAATAAGATATTCAAAAAAATGACAGGAGCCATACAAGAACTTTATGGATTTAAACCTTCTAAAAATTTTATTCTAGCGCCCACTGTTTATGGTACAGGGGGTGGTTCATTAGAAAAAGATGGCATAATATTTTTTAAGATTCCCGAAGATCGTTTACAGGAACGTAGCACAGAGGAAAGAATTACTCACGAAGTACTTAGTCATGAAGCAACAGCTAGACTAAGAGAGGGAACAGAAATAGACGAATCCATCTCTACTTCACACCAATGGTATAAGGAAAGATTGATGGATTTACTTGGTAGAACTTTACTCGTTCGTACAGGTATTCTAAGTAGAGATAAGGTCAAAATGGATGAGGATATTGAAAAACAAGTGGCTAGTATTGTTGACCCTATTTATTATTTAAATCCTGAGAATCCAGATGAAAATAACTTGCGTTATAATGGTAGACTTCAAGATTTATTTAGAGCTGTAATAGAAAAAATAAAGACCAATAATATCCAGATATCTACGAAAATCGATTAATATTACTCATTTATCTTCTCTGTCAAAGTTCTCACTTCTTTCCAAGTTAAAATTCATCAATTTTAACCTTAATCATATTAGGGTTATTTTGTTGTATTGACATCATTTCTGATTAGAAGTAATGTGAAGAAAAAAGTAATAATAGTACTTACAGTTAAAAATAAATACAATGAAACAAGAAACTGAAGTAATTAAATTAAAATTTTTAAATGGGGAAGAATTATTTTTACCCCTAAGAGAAAATGTAATTTTATATGGAGTTGATAGTTTTGAAAAACTTAAACAAATTTGGTCATACAAAGATTGGTTTGGTCTCAAAATTTATAGTCTTGAATTAGTAACAACATTAGTTGAAAATCCATCAGAGGTAAAAACTGACCCACATTGGAAAATTAAATGTTTTCAATCTAAGATGTATTCAGGTAACTATTGGTCAGACCGGAAGGCGCTTTTTGCCTGTTGGTACACTTATGAATTTGGAGGTTCTTCTGGTATTAACAAATTTGACGACAGTTGCACTGTTCCAAGGTGATCAAAAATGTATTTTTTGAAAAACAGGCCAATGATAAAATTGGCCTGTTTTATATTATAATTTTTTTCTTAATAAAGTTTCCATATCTTCCCAGTCTTGAATCCAAAAAAGTTACCCTATATTAAGGTGACTTTTTGTTTTATTAGTAATATAATCTTACTATGCAAAAAATAGCAACGCGAATTTTTATTTATTCATCCATTGTTTTTGGAATTATTGGTATTTTAGTTGTAATAACTGGTTCTGGACCAGACGCACCAGATTCGACTATAAGCCAAATATTTATTAGGCTCTTATTTGCAACTGTTTTTGTAATACTGCCTTCATTTGCATTGAGTATCGCCAGTAAATATCTAAACGACAAATTCTAGTTCTAAACAATGGTACTTTTATTATTTATTAAAAATAATAATTAGAACATTACTCCAATTTTAGATCACATAATTTAACTATTATTTAATAATAGTATTTTTGACACCTTTATATACTTTGGAACCTTTGCTATACTTGTTAAATGGTTATAGACATAGAACTTACTTTAAATAGGTTTGGCTTTGGGAGGATTAATGAAAATAAATTTCAGTTTCTTTGTTTTAGATTTTCTAAGTGGAAAATTCCTAATAAATATTCTATTTCTTTTGAAATAAATTGGAGGGGGAAAGAAGAAATTAAATAATAGATTTTATTTAATTTTTCTAAAAAAAGTTTCCACTTCGTTTCAAACAGACGAGCAGTTAAAATTGATGAAAGCGACCAATCCTATCTAGGGAGGTCTATTTTACTCTTTTTACAATAATTTTGTGGTAAAATTAGACAATGATTAAAGCTAAAATATATAAATTTTTTATGAAATCAATGTCAACCTTTATATTAAAAGGGGTTGTTTTTTTAATCGGACTTGCATTTTTATCTTTATATATTTTAGCATTACCTCGTATTATTGGTTCAGTTGAAATGGGAGGATATGATCCACTTTTATTGGGTTTATATATACCAGGGATTCCTTTTTTTATTGCATTATTCCAAATATTAAATGTTTTGAACTACATTGAAAAAAATAAAGCTTTTTCAGAATTATCCATAAAAGCTTTAATTAAAATAAGATATTGTGCAATAGTAATAAGTTTATTGTATATAATTGGTATGCCATATATATTCTATGTAGCAGATAAAGATGATGCTCCTGGGGTAGTGGCAATTGGACTTATTATAATTATTATTTCAAGTGTAATCGCTGTATTTATCACCGTTCTTAAAAATTTACTACTAAAAGTTTTATATAAAATAAACGAAAAAGAATTAAATATATAGAAGGATAATAATGGGTTATCTCTATGAACCCAATTCCGATATTTTTGATACAATATGTAAATGTCTGATAATTCCGACAATTTATTTCTTCATGCAGATGGAGATTCTTTCTTTGTTTCGTGTGAAGTATCGAAGCATCCTGAATATAAAGGGATGCCTGTTGTTGTGGGAGAAGATAGGGGAATAGCTGTAGCCATGAGTTATGAAGCTAAAAAACTTGGTGTTACTCGTGGTATGCCAATATTCCAAATTAAAAAACAATTCCCTAAAGTTATTATTCTTTCTCATCATTTTGATTTATATAATAAAATTTCCAATGATGTTTATAATATTTTTTTATCGTACCTTGAGCAAGTTGAAGTATATAGTATAGATGAATGTTTTATGATTGTTAAACCTTCAGATATAAAATATGCTGGTAGTCCAGAAAAACTTGTGAGTGACATCAAAGATGAAATTAAAAATACAATTGGTGTAACATATTCTTTTGGACTTGGGAGAACAAAAGCACTCGCGAAGACCGCTTCAAAGCTTGATAAACCCGATGGTATGGTTTTACTTTTAAACGAAATGGACGAAGAGAATGCACTTAAGAAAACAAAAATAGATGACATTTGGGGTATTGGCAAACAGACAGTTCCACGACTGCACGATATGGGAATGAAAACCGCTTATGATCTTGTTCACTATCCAGATGAACCAATAGAAAAATATTTTCCCTTGCCATTATTTAATCTTAAACAAGAACTTTCAGGCAAATCTTTATTAGAAATTGATTCCAATCATGACAGAAGAGATCAAAAATCAATTCAATCAACTTCAACTTTTAAGCCATCATCTTGCAATTCAAAAATAATATTTGCTGAACTTTCAGAAAATATAGAAAGAGCATGTGAAAGAGCAAGAGAACTTAATCTGGTGACTAATTCAGTTTCATTTTTTGTAAAAAATTCTAATTTTATTCACCGTGTTGGTGAGAGTCATTTACCTTTATATACTAATAATCCAAGTGAGATGCTTAATATTATTGAACCTATTTTATATAAGCTGTTACAAAATGATGAAAAAATTCGTTCAACTGGGATTACTTTGCGAAATTTATTAAGAAGAGAAAATATACCTAGGGATTTATTTGGCATATTTGATAAATCTGAAACTAAAAACATTATAGAAGAAGTGGGAGATAAGATAAGAGAAAAATTTGGACAAAATTCGCTGAAACATGCTTCCTCTCTTAAAGGTAGTGGAAGAAAAAGAGGGAATTCATTTCCTAAACTACATTAATTATGACTAAATATTTTCAAAAAGTTTCTTACTTCACCCAAGGTTTGGAGGCATAAAGATATACCTTATATATTAATAATTTGATATAATTTTTATGTCATGGAAATAACAATTTTTTTAGCAAAGTTTTGGGGCAGTCTTTTTATGATTCTTGGCGCAATGTCTATTGGTGCAAAATTATTAGGTAGGATTATAGAATATACCGAAGACAGAGCTATTACTATATCTACTGGTTATATTACTTTTTTATTAGGATTAGTCACTGTTGTTGCTCATAATATTTGGGTTACCGATTGGCGAGTTGCAATAACTATTTTAGGCTGGGTTACCTTATTTAAAGGAATTGAAAAAATTGGGTTTCCTAATCGTGTTAATAAAAAAGCCCAAATGTTTAAAGGTCAGCAGATACTCTGGGGAGTAGTTATATTTACTATCGGCGTCTTTTTCTTCTGGATGAGTTTTAATTATTAATTGATTTATTTATAATTTCAAAATTATATTTAAATAAGGTTAATTTTTGGGCCAGTTTAATAATTATAGTTTGTGATATAATAATAAAATGTATGAACAATTAATTTTTAATAATAGATCAAAACAATTAGAAGAAAAGAAAGTTCAGGAAGTTGAGACATTAGCAAGATTGATGCATGAAAACTGGCGCAAAGAAAGATTCGATCCAGAAACAAAAACATTTACTCCTAGAATGAAAAAAGTTAAAGATAAAGAATGGATTGAAAAACATGAAGGTATTTCTGACATAGACATTGCGAATACTCCTTATGATAAATTACCTAACGATTGGAAGGAAGAAAATCATCTTTCAGCTGAAGTTGCGATTGGAAAAATTAATGATGTGTTAAATTTAATTCATGATAATTGGCTTGATAGAAATGATGAATATGCATCCAATGATCAAAAAACTCAATACTCTAGATTATCAATATCTGAGAAGATAAAAGACATTAATATTCTCGAAGAAGCAATTAAAGTTTTAAAAGAAGAAATTAAGTAAATTTTATATTATTTAAAAAGATTTCTATTTTTGTTTCAAACGAGGAGTAAGTTGTTTTGAAATCTTTTTATAAGAGTTATATCCAATCTATCCCTATCTATCTTTATTTAATTTGTTATAATTAAAATACGAAGAACTCAAGGCTCAAGAAGTCTATAATTAAGTAGGTTGTTTTTTAGACTTCATTACTAATCTATATTAGTCCATGAAATCTAAATTATTATTAATAACAAAATATAAAAATGAAAAATAATAAAAAATTTATTATCGTGATTGTGTTTGTTTTTTTAAGTATATTTGGGTTTAAGGTATTTGCAGAAACAAATGTAGTATCTCCCGAGGTTATTAAGAGTCCTATGATTCTAAATATTAATCCTAGTGGTAATGTGCTTATGCGTGGCTTTGTTGAGTCTGTAGGTACGGACTCAATAGTTGTTAAAAGTTGGGGTGGAAGTTGGACAGTAAAGATTTCTGCTACAACCAATATTATAAGTTTAAATCGGGTTATCACTGATATACAAAGTGGTGATTTTGTAGGAATATCAGGAAATATCACTCAAGATGGTAGTTTTGTAATTGATGCAAATATTGCTCGTAAATGGGTATCTAGAGTAGATAGTGATAAGGATGGTATTTCAGATGATCAAGATAAAGATGACGATAATGATAATATAGAGGATAGTAAAGATTCAAAATCTAAAGATCATGATAACGATGACATTTCAGATGATTTGGATATTGATGATGACAATGATGGTATAGAGGATAGTAAAGATTCAAAATCTGAAGATCATGATAATGATGGTCTTATTGATTCTCAAGATAAAGATGATGATAATGATAATATTCCTGATGTAAGTGATTCAAAATCTTTAGATCATGATAATGATGGAAAAGATGATGATAAGGATGAAAAAGATGATAGCCTTGATGCAATTGATGATAATAACTAAACTGAAGTTATTTAATAAAAAAGACCCACTTTATTGTGGGTCTTTTTTATTTTACTTTATTCGAAAATGTTTCTATCTCGTTCTATGAAGTAGAACAGCTATTTTAAACTCTGCCAGAGGGCGGGCAGGTATATTTTGCAATGGATATTTTATATCTTAATATAAGTTTTAAATTATGATAGAATTAAATCATGAAAAACTTTTTAAAAATAATTATATTAGGAATAATAGCTTTGATTATTGCCAGTGCTTATATTTATTATCAAAAACCAAAAAGTGGATCTTTAAGTGATGATTCTTCTGTGGTTTTAAAAGAAACTATTATAGGTACTTATATTGGACATTTAGCAAACGATGTATATACTCTTACAATTCTTTCTGAACAAGGTGAATCTTTTACAGGAACACTTGATATTAAGAATTTTGAAAAGGATAGTTCAACCGGTACTTTGAAAGGGACATATAAAAATGGAATTTTATTAGCAGATTACACATTTCAATCAGAAGGAACTGAATCCGTTGGTTGGGTTGTGTTCAAAAAAGTTGCAGATGGTTTTATTAGAGGGTTTGGTGACGTAAGTCCTGAAATAGAAACTCAATCTATTGATTTAAATAAAATAACTTTTGATTATTCTGTAATATATAAATTTTCTATATGACAAATAATTTAATTGAAACAGAAATAAAATTTAAAATACATGACTTATTAGAATTAGAGGAGAAAATAAAATCCGTCGGAGGAAAGGAATTACATAAAAATATTTTTCAAAAGGCTATAAGAATGGATACATCCGAAGAATCACTAATTAAAAAGGGAATATTTTTACGTGTTCGCAGTGGAGAAAAGAAAACCATGACAGTAAAGTCTAAATTATCAGGAAGTGATGAAAAGTTTAAAGAAAGACAAGAATTAGAAATTGAAATTAGTGATGTTGAATTAGCAGAAAAAATGTTATTTACATTAGGTTTTACTAAAAAATGGATTATGGAAAAATATAGAACAGAGTATGAATTAGCCGAAACAATATTAGCCCTGGACAGGTTACCATTCGGAGATTATTTAGAAATTGAAGGGGATAAGGATTCAATAGAAAATGCTATAAAAATATTAGGTTTAGAGAAAGAAGAAAGACTTACGTCTACCTATTGGCATTTATTTGATGATTATAATAAGGATAATAATTTAGTTGGAGAAGATATAATTTTTACTAATAAATAAATTTATGCCCATTTTATATAAAAGTTCACCATTTGAAACATACGTATATTACATCATATTCCCAGTATTGATTGGGGTTAGTTTATTTTTTATTATTGGGATAATATCTTCTGGTAATTTTAGTTTATTCACTGTTCTTTTTCTATTAATTTTTATCTATGTATTTATTATGTCTGCTGACTCTTTTTATAGATTAAAATATATTGAAGTTACTGAAGATAATATTATAATTAAAAAAATAAACGGAAATAAAATTATAGAATTTAAAGATGTAGAATACGTATACAATCTTATAAATATAAATGGGAATTCTCTCGTAATTTGGTACAAAGATTCAAAAACACAAAAATCAAAAGTAATTTTAGTAAGACCAGAAGAAAAAAATCCATCTCCTCAAGTTGGATTTCCTGTTTATTCTTATGGTTCAACTGAGCTAAATATAACAAGATTTATAAAGGAAAAAGCTACAAAGGAAAATCCTAATTATTTATATACAAATAAGCCCCGATGGTTTTTGTTTGGTTTAAAGTAACACCAGAGATAATATGTTATTTTTTTTCCATTAAATTTTTAAAACCCCATGCTACTAATAAGAAACCAGTTGTAAGAACAGAGCGATGAATAACATGCATATCAAATACACTTTCATCAAAAAATAATAAACCAGCTGTTTCTAAAATCTGCGAAAATCCGATTATTACAATTCCATAACCGACTTGGGATAATGATTTACCAATAGTTCCGCCATAACCTATTAGTTTAAAAACAACCCACAACGATAATAAAGCTATTAATATATCAAACAATACAGTTAAAGTTTCCATGAAATTATTATACCATATTATTAAAATTTTTATATAGTAATTAATTTGTACTCAAAAATGTTATAATTAAAGTTATGAAAAAAATAAGCATAATTATTTTAAGTTTATTTATATTAATAACATTAATTTTAGTATTACGGGCAAATAAAACAGATATTAATAAAGGTGGTATTTATGTATGTAGCGAAGAATCTAAAATTTGTGCTGACGGTTCAGTGGTTAGCCGGACAGGTCCAAATTGCGAATTTGCTGTTTGTCCTCAAATAAATAATTCACTTACTGAAATAGAAGCTCGCACTATTGCTGAAAAATCATGTATAAAAGGTGGAGAAGTTTTATCTTTCGGTACTTATAATATAAATTCTAAAACATGGTGGTATGATGCTAATTTAAATGGAAGACCTGAAGGATGTAATCCAGCATGTGTAGTTAGTGAGGAAACAAAAACAGCTGAAATAAATTGGAGATGTACTGGATTAAAACAACCTATTGCCTGTACTATGGATGCAAAGCAATGCCCTGATGGTTCCTATGTTGGACGCACCGGTCCCAATTGTGAATTTATTTGCCCTCAATAATTTATAATAAATAAAAAAGTATATTCCATTTATTTATCAATTTTGTAAATGTTTTGTAAAAAGATTTATATTTAAAATTTAATTATGAAATGTAAAAAATGTGGAGCAGAGTTAGAAGAAAAAACGAATAGATGTACTAAATGTTATTATTCAGAGGATGCTGAAAAACGTCTTCTTAGAGAAGAAATTGAAAGAGTAACAATAAGTAAAAACGCAACTATAAATACTTTTTATTTAAGGATTTTTGGAAGAACTGATAAAAAAGTTATAATCAAACTTTTTAAATATTTTATTGCTGTGTTGGTTATACTGTGGATTATCTATCATTTTTTTATTTATATTGATTTACCCAATAGGTGTTTTATTACAATAAGGCCTTCATTTACAGAGATGAGCAATACAACAATGAAAAAGGGTATTAGGTATTTGAAAAATAACTTCAGTGAACAATATGATGATTTTTGTAAGAATGTTGAGTCTATAGATCCAAATATTTCTTGTGGCGGATTTGGAGGGGGGTGTTATTCTTTATATAAAATAAATCCAGGTGTGATTGATATTAGTACTCCATTTGGTGATTATAAATATGCTGCAAAAGTAATAATTCATGAAACTTGCCATGTTATTCAATTCAAAGAAAGTAGGACATTTGATGAAACAGAGTGTTACAAAAAAGATGAGGTTATTTCACCATAACACTATGATATTAACCCAATAGTATTATAAGTTAAATTGTTATATACAGAATTAAATGTTTATTATTTCAAATAAACTAAAAGTCTATAATTGTGGTAAAATTATGAGTATATAAATATATTATATGTCTGCACAATTTATTTCATTTTTTACAATATTTTTATCTGTATATTTTATTGTAAATTTATATGTTTTTATTAGAGGTAGGCAATTTTTACTACCATATTTAAAAGTCAGAAAATATCTAAGTTATTTTTTCTGGATATTACCGATTTCTTTTATTTTAGGACGTGTTCTTGAAAATTGGTTTTTAAATAATATTTCAGCTTTTTTTGTCTGGACTGGCTCTTTGTGGCTTGGTCTATTAATTTATCTAGTTATTATTTTACTTTTATTAGATTTTATTCGTTTATTGTTTTATCTTTTAAAATTAAATCCTTTTTGGGAACCTTTAACAGATAAAAAGAAATTTAAAATAGGGGTTATAGTTATCACCATATCATTGGTTATTGTTAGTGCGGGTTTTATAAATACTTTGTTTCCAAAAGTGAATGAAATTAATATCCAAATAGATAAAAAGTCAGGTTCAGAAAAAGAAAACTTTTCAATAATAGTCGCAAGTGATATTCACTTAGGAACAATTCTTGGAAAATCAAGATTTAAATATTTAGCAGATACTATAAATATTATGAAGCCAGAGTTGGTAGTTTTTGTAGGGGATGTTATAGACGAAGATATAGGGCCAGTAATAAAAGAAGACATGGGAAATAGTTTAAATCAAATTAATCCTCCTTTAGGTTTTTACTCAGTTAATGGTAATCATGAATATATGGGAGGAGTAGAAGCAGCGGATAAATATTTAATTGAACATGGTTTAAAAGTTTTACGCGATGAGTTTGTTTTAGTTGATAATAGTTTCTATTTAGTGGGAAGGGAAGATTCCAGTATTTCTCGTATTGGAGGAATAGAGAGAAAAACTCTTAATCAGATTTTAGAAAATACCAATTCCAATTTACCTATAATACTATTAGATCATCAACCATTTAATTTACAAAGTTTAGCAGAAAGTGGAAAAGTAGATTTACAAATTTCTGGACATACCCACAATGGTCAACTTTGGCCATTTAATTACATTGTAAAAATGATTTATGAACTTCCTTATGGACATAGAAAAATCGAAAATACTCAATTTTATGTTTCCAGTGGTTATGGTACTTGGGGCCCACCTGTTAGAATTGGTAATAGGCCAGAAATAGTTTTAATAAAAATAAATTTTGTTGAGCCATAATTTATTTCAAATTTTAAATATAAAAAATAATTATAATTAACAATAAAATTAAATTTATGCAAGAGGAATTTAAAATAAATGGTAAAGATTTAGTGAGAAAAATTAAAGAATTATTCCACGAGGGTAATAAAAGAAAAGTTATTGTAAAAAGTGAAAAGGAAAATGTTATGGCTGAAATCCCTTTAACTTATGTAGTAATAGGGTCTATTATTGCCCCAGTAATTGCAATTATATTAGTTCTAATTATTCTTCTTATTAAATATTCTATTGTAATAAAAAAGAAATAATTTATGTTATAATTTTAAGATGAAAAAAAATTTCTTGATTCAAGGCGTGTCCATATTAATAATAGTTTTCTCTTTGTTTTTTAATAGGGTAGAAGCAACGACAGGTGGTCCATATGTTGTTTATGATTTAAAATATAACCCAATAACAAAATTGGTTTATTTTCTTTCAGCAGATCAAGGTGGCAGAGGTTGTCCCTCAGAATTAAAAAGTATTTCTTTGGTTAATGGAGAATTGTCAACGCTATATTCCTGCGATGATGCTGAAAAGCAAGCAGCCATTGATGGTGATTTTTATTTCAAGGATTATTTACAAAAGATTAATTTGATAGTTGAAAATTTAGATTTTGCTAAGTTAATAAATTTAAGAAAAAATAATATACGGATAGAAACCAATGTTGTAAAAGTTAAGGAGTGTACAGAAGATACTCCTTGGTTATGTGGAGTAGATTTTATGGCAACGGTTTTTCAAGATAATGTAAAAAAAGCCGAAATACCTTTTTCAGGGTGTAATGTTGATCAACCTTTAATTGTTGATGGATACAGTTTACCTGGCGTAACTGATAAAATTATATTAATTTTTTCAAGAAAGGGTCTTTGTTATGAAGGTGGTTATATTTTAGAATCTCTTCATGTAATTTCTGATATAAAAATATTAGATGAAGGTTATATTAGTTCATATAAAACATCTTCCCCGTTGCTCCCTCACGAGGGAAGTTTGTTTGTTTATATAAATACAGATAAACAATTAGAAAAAGAAGAAATATTAAATATAGATAATAATAAAATAGAGGCTAGTCCTAATAAAGATTATAAAACTATAGAATTATTTGCTACCGCAGTCGCCGCTATCTTGTTGGGAATATTTTTAGGAAGGATTAGTAAGAAGCAAAAAATAACACAATAAGTTATACATAGAATATACAAAAATAAAAAACCGTCTAAAATTAGACGGTTTTTTATTTTTGTATTATTTATTTGCGTTATCTAATTTTATTGCAGCCTCAGGAGTAGATACTGACTTACTCATAAAGAATAATTTAATAATACCTAAAGCAATTATCCAATATACCATCATAGCTAAAAGTGTAGTCCATTCAAAAATACTTCCTGAGATTTTTGATAATTTAAAGACATTTAAAAATGGAGTTGCGAGAGGATAACTAATACTATAAATTAGATTACTAAAACCTGCTGAAGGGTTAGCTGCAAGTAGCTTTAGAACAAATCTAAATGCTAATACTACTTCAATAATACCTAGAATATACCAAACAATTTGTGTTCCACGGTATAACGGCTTTGTTGTGTTTGAATTTGATGAATCCATATATTTTAATATTTCTTTTTAAGATTAATAATAGTTTTAAAACCTTTATGCTCGTTTGTCGATCACTTTTTAATTATAACATATTTAATTATTATTCAACAGAATTAATCTTTAAACTATTAAATAAATATTTAATAGTTTAAAGATTAATAAAAATAGCATTTTAAGTATTTTTTTATGATTAAATGCATAAAATTATAATCAATATCAAATTCAAGCATTAGTCTTGTTTGTATGTTACAATACCGAGGTGAATAAAATTATAATAGCACTTGCTGCTGTATTTATTACGGGAGGATTATTTTTTCTAGGGAAAGTAACTGATAAAAAAGTGCCTATTATTAATCAACCTAGCCCGTTGCTTATTGTTGAAGAAGAATCAATTTCAATCTTACCTATTGATATAGTTTCATTGAATTTAAATGAAGAAAAATTTGAAACTATTACTCTTTTAAGTACCAATCCTGGACGAGAGCTTACAAAAATAGTTGGTATAGAAAATGTATTTACAGTACTAGCTATTAATCGAATTGACGATAGAAACCTTCTAAAAGGTATGACGCTTGTAATTCCTAAATCATTTAATGACCCAAATTTATGGGAATTTATGCCAAATTTAATTGAGGGAGCAGAAAATATTCCAAAATTAGTCATTATTTATCAACCTACACAGGCCTTTGGTTTTTACGAAAAAGGACAATTAATAAGAAGTGGTCCAGTAAGCTCTGGTAAGCTTAAAACCCCAACACCCACGGGTCTTTATTTTATGAATTGGAAAGGAGAAGAAGTAACGAGTACATTTAGTGATGAATGGATTTTAAAGTGGAATTTTAATATTAGTAATAAAGAGGGAATTGCTCTTCATCAGTATGCATTACCAGGATATCCCGCAAGTCACTCTTGTGTTCGCTTGTATTCCAAAGATGCGGAGTGGTTATATAATTGGGGAGAACAATGGATTTTGGCAGAAGATGGGCAAACTATGTTAGCAAGTGGTACTCCTGTTATTATTTATGGTTTATACGATTTTAATAATAATCCTCCTTGGAAAGATTTACCAATAAACCGAGAGGCGGTAAAGGTACCAAAAAATGAAATTAATGAAATAGTAAAAAATAGTTTACTAAAAATAGAAAAAGAACAGATGTTAAAGGATCAGTTATTTATAATAAATTAGAAATAAATTATTCACTATAAAAAAAGCGTATTTTAATTTTAAAATAATAAAATTGACAATATTTAAAATTAGTAATAATGTTAATTAAAATGAAATATAATCTAAAATCCATAAATAATTATGAAAATTAAGAAGGAAAATATAATTAAGATTGGGGGCTTTGATTATACAATTCTTTTAAGCCCTAGCGAACTTCAATTAAAGATTAAGAAAATTGCAAAAAAAATCTCAATCGATTATTGTGACTCTTTACCCCCTGTTTTATTAGTTGTTACAAATGGGGGAATGTATTTTGGGACATCTTTATCGATGGTATTACAAGACCTTGGTTTTTCTCATAGTATTGATACAGTAAGAATAAAAAGGTATATAGGAGATGCTCAGGCCTTAAGTGATGTAAAAATTACCAGTGAACCTACTATTGATCTTTCGAATAGAGCCATAATTGTTATTGAAGATATTGTTGATGAAGGAATTACACTTGAGTTTTTAAATGAATATTTAAAAAACAAAAATGTAAAATCAATTGAATATTGTGTTCTTGTTGTTAAAAAGGCACACAAAATATTAGATTTTGACATTAAATATTGGATACTAAACAATGTTGGTCCTGAATGGTTAATTGGTTTTGGGATGGATTCTGATTTTATGTATCGTGGTTTAAGGGGCATTTATATTAAATTAATTTAACTAACTAATTATTGTAATCAAAAAACCTTATGTAGATAAATATCTATATAAGGTTTTTAAATGGCATAATTTACTCCCCGGTATCATATTTTTCTAGATATGAAGTAAGTTGTCTGTTTACTTTTATAAATGTAGCTCTTTTTGGAAATTCTTTTAACTGTCTTGCTCCAATGTATGTTGCCGTACTTCGCAATGACCCGAGTAAGTCTTGGATGAAATCTTGAATGTCTCCTTTGTGGGGAATAAGCGTGTACCTTCCTTCACTTGCTCTATGTTTTTCTTTTTTTCCATAAAATTCTTCCATTGCTTTATTTGAAGACGATCCAAAATATTCTTTAAACTTTTTACTATCTTTAATAATTGTTTTACCCGCACTTTGTTCAAAGCCTGAAAATAATGAACCACACATATTAAAATCTGCTCCTCCACAAAAGGCTTTAGCTATATCTGAAGTATATTGTTGTCCACCATCTGCAATTATTCTCCCGACACCTTTTTCATTGGCTATTCCATGAGCAGAATCTGCACATTCTATCACAGCAGAGAGTTGGGGATAACCAACACCCGTCATTTTTCTTGTTGTACATGCTGCACCAGGACCAATTCCAATTTTTACAATGTCTGCGCCTGCTAATATGATTTCTTCAGTAATTTCATTTGTAACTACATTTCCGGCAATAATAATATGACTAGGGCACATTTTGCGAACATTTTTAATTGCATCCAAAAAAGTTTGCAAGTATCCATTTGGAACGTCTAAACAAATAAAAGAAAATTTTTCAAGTAATCCTTTATTTTTCATTAATTTTAATTGTTTTATATCTTGTTCCCGTATTCCAGATGTATAGCAAATATAATCTGGATTATTAAAAGTCTTAAAAAATTTTTCATAATCTAAAACGGAATAATATTTATGAAAAGTTGTTATCATCTTGTATTCAGAAAAAATCCGTGCCATTTCAAAAGTTCCACAAGTTGCCATATTTGCGGTCATTATAGGAACGCCGGTCCATTCTTTTGGAGAATGATAAAAAGTAAAAGTCCTTTCTATTAAAACATCTTTTCTTGACTCCAAAGTGCTTCTTTTGGGTCTTAATAATACATCCTGATAGTCTAATTTTACGTCATCTAGTATTCTCATATATTTAAAGTATACACCTTATTTTAATTTAAAAAAGTAAAATTTTAATGGTATTAATTGTATCATTATATTTAATATTGGCTTTTAAGGTTATATTTATTATTTTACATTGTGATATAATAAAAAGGCGAAGAACTAGAGTCTCTATTAGGTTAAAATCTATTATTAATTTAAATATATAAAATATGAAAATAATTAAAATAAGTCAATTGTTCATAGTTTCTTTAGTTTTAGGTGTTATTTTTGGGCAGTCTGTCGTGTTTGCAGAAGCAGAAATTAAAAATCAAGTTGATGTTAATGTCGATCGAGTTAACGTAAATGGTAACCAAACTGAAGTACAAGATGAACAAAACAATGTAAACGAAAATCAAAATGTAACTAATGAGAACGAGGTAAATATTAATGAAAATGAAGATCAAAATAACATGGATGATGATCAAGAAGATACTAATGAAAATGATGATATTAATAAAATTGAAGAGAGTCAAACTGACGATAATGATGATAATAACATGCTAAATGGAGAAGAGCACAGAAGTGCAGTATCGACATTTGTTAAAAATCTTTTGGATGTAGCAGATAGAGAACAGGGTGGTATCGGAGAACAAGTGAGAGTAATAGCACAGCAACAAAATGAATCAAAAGAAAATGTGGCTTCCGCAATAGACAAAATTAAAAATAGAAGTGGATTCAAGACATTCTTTATTGGTACTGACTATAAAAATGTTGGTCAATTACGAAGTGAAATGGTTAAAACAGAAAATCATATAAATCAATTAAAAGGAATATTAGATCAAACAGTAAATATAGAAAATAAAACATCTATTCAAATGCAAGTTCAAGTATTAGAACAAGAACAACAAAAGATTAGTGATTTTCTTAGAGAAAATGAAAATAAAATTAGTTTATTGGGTTGGTTAGTAAAATTATTTAATAAGTAGTATTATTTTATTCTAAAAAACCGTCTATATTATATAGACGGTTTTTTAGAATAAAATTTTTTTAATAATATTTATTTTTATTTCAGTCAAATGCATGGTCTTATGGTGTTTTTTATTGATTAGTAAAAATTAATATGTTATTTTTAAAGACCGAGCCAAAATAAATAAATTAATTAAAATAATATACTAAAAAATGGAAGAGGATAAATTAAATAATATAAAATATAAAGAATTAACACAAAAATTTGACGATACACATTCACAAATAAGAAAAATAATTGAAAAAACAGACGTAGGCACTTGGAAATGGAATATCCAAACAGGTGAAATGGTTTTTAGTGATAAGTGGGCACAAATTATAGGTTATAATTTAAATGAATTAGGATTGATTAATGCTACAGTTTTAGAAAATATCACTCATCCGGATGATTTTATTAAATCTAAAGAATTAATTAATAAGCACTTTAGCGGTGAATTACCATATTATAAACATGAAATTAGAGTTAAACATAAAAAAGGTCATTATGTTTGGATTTGTGAACGTGGTTGTATCACAGCCAGAACAGAAGATGGAAAACCATTGATAATGTTTGGAACTCATACTGATATAACAAAACGCAAAGAAATAGAACATGCACTTGAAAATTATATAAATACATTAAACCATGACCTACGTAGCCCCCTTGCTATTATTATTGGTTATTCGAGTTATCTTTTAGAAGAAGAATTATCAAGAGAAGAAATTATAAAATTTTCAACCATAATAAATACTACAGGTAAAAAAATGTTAAAAATGATGGAAAGTTATTTGGCTTTAGCTAAAATTGAAAGAGGGCAGGATATTTTAGGTAAAAATCTTAAAACGGTAGTTGAGATAATCAATGAAATAAAAAGAAATTTTTCAGAAATAAAGAAGAGTAATAAAATACATGTTTCGTTGAAAGATTTAGAAAATAAACCCTCGAATGCTGATTTAATGCAGAAATTAATTTTAATAGATGAAGTTCTTTTTGATTCATTAATAAACAACCTTCTTCATAATGCCGTTGATGCTTCAACTAAAGATGATGATAAAATCATAGTAAATGTGTACGAAGATAATGGTCTTTGTTTGAGTTTTTATAACACCGGAGAAATTTCTAAAGAAATTCAAAAAAAGTTATTTAAAAAATTTATCAGTTCAAAGAAAAACGGTACTGGTATAGGTTTGTATAGTGCAAGATTAATTGCAAGAGCTCACGGAGGGGATATTAACTACCAACATGTTACTGGTGGAACACGATTTATTTTGAAAATCCCTTTTAACTAAATAATTATTAAATTAATAGTAAATTTATTTATAAAGTTTTATAATAAGTATGTGTTTAAACATACCTTACATAAATATTTGAATAAAAAGCGTCATCTTAAAAATAAAAGACGTGGAAATATTACAAATAACCAAAAAGATAATATTCCAAGACCTATTATTTTTGGGCTTTCTCTTTCGGGTTTATTTTTTGTATTTATTCCTATTATATTTGGAATATGGGCTGTTGTTGATTTTGAAATAAAACATGATAATAAATTTTATCCTGGTGTGCATGTTGCTGGTGTATCAGTTGGTGGTCAAACTTATGATGAAGCATTTGAGCATTTTAAACAGAAAGCAGATAATCTACAAAATAATGGATTGGATATAAATTTTGAAGGAATAAAAGGAATAAGAGAAGTAAATATACCAGCACTATCTACTGGGTTAACATCAGATAATTCAATAGAGTATTTTAATACAAATGGATGGGAAAATGATTTAAACAAAGCTTATAGTTATGGTCACGAGGGTAATGTTTTTATTCGTTTTAAAGAACAGTTTGTATTGTTGTTTACAAAAAAGGATTTTTATTTTTCAACGATTGTCTTTAAAGATAATATAAATTTTTTATTTGAAAATGAGTTATATGGGTTTTTAAAGGAAAGTGTAATGGCTGAATTTTCTTTGGTTAATAACGAAATTTTAATTTCAGACGAAATTGCAGGAGAAAAGATTAATAATGAAGAAATTATAAATATCATAGAAAAGAAATTAGCTCAGTTTGATAATAATACTTTAAATATAAAAGCTGATATTGATTTACCAAAAATAACAAAAGACAATCTTATTCCGTTTATGTCTTTTTCTGAAAAATTTGCAAAAGAAACCAATCTAATATTTAAATATAAACAACGCACTTGGAAGATGAGTGGATCAAAGCTTGTTGCATGGCTAACTGTCAAAGAAGATGGAGGTATTGGGATTGACCGTAATAAATTAGAAAATTACTTTTCAAGTACAATTTCAAAGTATATTGTTAGTCCTCCTAAAAACAGTCGATTTAAAATGAGCGATGGTAGATTGGTTGAAATAGTAAAGGGGGCTTCTGGTAATGTTGTAGATATCAATAAAGTAGATGAGCAGATAGAAAAAATAATTTTTGATTCTCAGCCAGATTTAAATAATAAAATTGGCACAATAACAATACCATTAGAAGTTATTGAAGTGGAACCAAAAGTTACTCAAAAAACAGTTGAAAAATATAGAATACGTGATTTAGTCGGTGAAGTGCGTACCAGTTTTAAAGGAAGCAGTAATGACAGAGAACATAATATAAAAACAGGAGTTTCTGTTATTACTGGTATTTTAATAGCTCCAGGTGAAGAATTTTCCACTGTTAATTCTATTGGTCGCGTAACAGAAAAAGAAGGTTATGTTAAAGAGATGGTTATTAAGGAAAATAAAACAACAAAAGAGTACGGTGGAGGTCTGTGCCAGGTTTCTACTACTTTGTTTCGATTAGCTCTCAATGCAGGTCTTTCAATTACAGAAAGGCAAAATCATAGATTTGTTATTAACTATTACAACCCACCAGGTTTGGATGCTACTATCTACGGACCGCACCCAGATCTTCGTTTTGTGAATGATACAGAAGGTTATCTTTTGTTGCAGGCTAGAGTAGAGAACAAGGAAGTAATAATGGAATTATACGGTCAAAATGATGGACGTTCTGCTACGGTTTCAAAACCAAATTTATATAATAAAATACCAGCCCCGCCAACAAAATATATAAATAGCGCAGATTATAGAATCGGCACAACAAAATGTTTTGAAGCTCCTCATGATGGAGTAACTACAGATGTATTATATACCGTAAATTATGCAGATGGGACAACTAAAGAGAGAAATTTTAGAAGTGTTTATAAACCATGGCAAAAGGTATGCCTAGTTGGAACTTCATATTATTAACCAACTTTTGCTATTTGTATTTTTGTTGCTGGTGGTCTCACAACAATGAGTCTTTTTTTCCATCCATTCATAAATTCACTGATTGGAACATTTCTTATTCCTTCTTTTTTCCCTGGATCATTGTAGTAAACTAATTTATCATCAAAACCAGTTACAACGATAAGGTGACCGAATGAGCTTGTAGGATTAAATCCACGACGTATTGATGCGATAGCTGGTCCTTCTTTTATAATATCTTTTAATTGAATTAATGCAGTAATTTTGTCAGATTTTGAAAAATCATGGGTTTTACCAATTAAATCGTATTTTGTTGCAAGTTTTGCTAGTCCGTCATGTTTCCAACCAACATTTTTTAGATAAGCGCCTGATGCTAGGCCCTCTTCAAGAACCTTTTGAACTGTAGTGGTATTTGGTTTATAAAATTCTATAAGCATAGCAATATCTGCTACCCCACATCCTTTTTGTTTCCAATTAACAGATGAAATATCACTGATTTGTGAAAATAGGGGAACGTCGTATGGCATTGTTATTGGTTCTATTGTGGGTTCTATGGACGGGTCAACAGTAGTTTGTGATTGTATTATTAATGGCGCAGAAATAGCGTTATTTACCTTGGAAAATATAGGCTCATTATAAAGCATATTTATTATTAACATTTGTATCATATCTATATATAATATCACAAAAATGCTTAAAAGTCAATGTATTTTCATTGATTTATGTTTAAACTATTCTTAATTTTTATTAATTAAATATCATTAAAATACTCAAAAATATTGGCGGAAAATCGATGTTTAGTATATCTAAAGATGTTTTTATTTACATTTAAATCCCGCCTTAAATGTATTCATTGATACCGTATTAATTACAGAAAATCCTGACTGGTCTGTACAGTAAGATATTTCCTTATCTATTAATGACGGAGCAATAAGAGTAAAGCTCTTTGAAGGGAAGTCTGGATCAACTGTGCAAGTAACTGCCTTTGTGAGTTTTTGGATACCAGAAATAACGCCACCTATACTACCTTTTGATTCAGTATTTAAACAAATGTTTTCAGTTGCTGATATTCCATAATTTCTATTTTGAAGATAATATAATGGGCTGATTGTGTTAACTCCGCTCACGGCACTTTTTATAAGTGAATCAATTTCCGCATTAGTTTTGTTTACGACATTATTTTTTGTGTCGATAACATTATTTATAAAATCTTTTGTTTCTGATTGGTGATTGATATACCAGTATCCACCATAACCCAAGGCCACCACGATGATAATTATATAGAATTTTTTCATATAGTTGATTATATCAAAATTTAAACAATTATTCGATTGTTTATATGTGGTTAGTTATTTGAATAAAAAATATAATTGGAAATGTACTTAGACACGTTTCCTTTTAGTTATCTGATTGTAAATTGACAAAGCCATGCATTTATGTCAGACTATTAGGCAGTATCAGTTCTTTGATAAAGTTTTTTTAAGTCGTGACTTATTTGAATTACTTTGTATTTCTATATGGAATTTAAAGTAATTCAAATAATCTAACCATTTAAAAAACGAAATCATGAAAAATTTAGTAGTGAATTTTTTTGTTGTGTTTGGTTTTATTTTGTTTAGTAACATCGCTTGCGGGCAAGTTACATTTTCTCCCTTTACTAATTTCCCAATTTTGGGAACATTAGCAAATCACCTTACAACAGGTGATTTTAATAATGATGGTAAAAAGGACGTTGCTGTAGCAACAAGTTCGTATACGACTGATTCTGGTCTCAATACTAACTATAAAGTAATGGTATACCTACAAGATAAGAACAACAGTTTGATTCTTTCAGATAGTTATACTTATGGTCATGCTACCGACGGCGTGGGGGCAATAGGTGCAGGTGACGTGAATAATGATGGTCTCTGTGATATTGTCATTGCCGTAGAAGCAGAAATTGGTATTTTTTACCAAAATGTAAACGGTAAATTTAATTCACCAGTTTATACCTATTGTGGTGCAATACCTGATGCTCTAAAAATTGGGGACATAAATGATGATGGAATAAACGATATCATTATTACTCTTCGGAGACAGTCAAACATTGCCGCCTTTTATGGTGACAGTATGGGCAAATTAGCTTATCCAGTTTGGTATTTTTCAGGAGCATCATTGTATGGTGATATTGAGATTGCTCGACTTGGAGATGATAATTTTAATTCTGTAATTAAAATGTATGGTCAAGGAGGACTCTACAGTAAAGGAAGATTATCTTTTACTGTTTATCATTTTAATAAAGACAGAAGTCTGAATACTGAAACCAATTTAGATCTCATTTCAAATAGTGTTAATAATATGCCCGTCTCTATTGTTATGGGTAATGTTACTTCCGACAAAAGGAATGAACTTATTTATTCAGTAAATGGAATGATAAATGTATGGGGAGCATCTCCTGAAATATCATTTGATTTACAGACTCCATATAATAGTGGGGCCTTGGCTGCTGGAGACTTAAACTCCGACGGAATCGATGAAATTGTAATGATTAGTAATAATTTTGTGCAAGTGATTGTTAATAAGGTGATATATAAATTCTCAACGAATTCACCAGATATTAATTCACCTGATGGGATAGCTATTACGGATGTAAATAGTGATGGGAAACTAGACATTGTTTCATGTAATGGTAATACAGGTTTAACAATTATGCTCAATACCACTATTATTACAGGTACAAATCAAATTAATGACACTGAGCTTAATGTATTTCCTAACCCTTGTAAAAATATTGTAAACATTAATAATACAAACGGAAAGGATATCTTGACTATTTATGACTCAACTTCCAGAGTAATAAAGAAGATTAAAACTGATTACGATAAAACAGTCGTTAGTATGGAAGGTTTTTATCCTGGAATTTATTTTGTAAATATATCGGGTAAAACATTCAAAGTTGTAAAGAATTAGCTTTGAAAATTTATTTGATAAACCGTTATCCCATTTGCTTGGAATAACGGTTTATTTTTTTATGAAATTAGAATATAGATTGACAAATCTCTATATTTATGCTACTATATAAGTTAGTCTTAGCTCTTTGATAAAATAATTTTTAGACAGTAATTTATTTGAATTACTTTGTATTTCTATATGAAATTTAAAGTAATTCAAATAAATATAAACTAAAAATTAATAATAAAAATTATGAAACAAATTCTGATTACTCTAGTTGTTGTATTTGGTATTCTTTCTATCGGTAACATTGCTTGCGGGCAAGTTACATTTTCAGGGGTAAAAAATTATCCCATAAATGGAACATTAGCTGATCACCTGACGGCAGGTGATTTTAATAACGATGGTAAGATAGACGTCGCTGTTGCGACCGGTTCTTATGCTAGTAATCCAAGTGTAAATACTAATTTTAAATTATTTATTTATCTTCAGGATTCAAGCAATACCCTACAGCTATCAGCTGTTTATCCTTATTATCAAAAATATGATGTGAGCACTATAAGCTCAGGCGATATTAATAATGATGGACTTAGTGATGTTGTATTAGGTGCTGGTGATGAGATTATTATTTATCATCAAAATACTGTTGGTAAATTAGGACATCCTATTAATATTTATGCCGGGAAAACAGTAGATGCTGTAAAAATTGGCGATATTAACGATGACGGAATAAATGACATTGTAGTTTCTCTATGGAATCAACCCAATATTGTTGCATATTATTGTGATAGTATCGGTTGTCTATCCTTACCTTATTATTATCCCTCGACACAATCAGGGTATGATGATATTGAGATTGCAAAGCTCGGGTCTGATAGTTTTAATTCGGTAATAAAAATGAATGGTCAAGGCGGTTTTAATTATGTTTCTGTTTATAAATTTAGAAAAGATAGAAGCATTGAAATGTTGACCAATCTAAACATTATTCCGGATAAAAATAATCCATCTTCAATTGTAGTTGGAAATATTAGTTCAGATAATAGAAAGGAATTAGTTTATTCAGTTACTGGAAAAATTGGTGTATGGGGAGCTAACTCTGATATCTCTTTTGATATTGATAATCAGGTTAACCCCGGGGCACTTTCCGTTGGTGATCTTAATTCTGACGGCTATGATGATATTGTCATGATATCAAGTGGTCGTGTACAGGTAGTTATTAATAAGGTTGTCACTGTATTTAATACAAATTCACCTAATAATAATGATCCAGATGGAATTGTGGTCGCGGACGTAAATAATGATGGGAAACCAGATATTGTTTCTGTTAATAGTTATACAGGTTTATCAGTTCTGATTAATACCACTGGTGATATTCATACCGCGGTTAATCAAATTAATAATTCTGAATTAAAAATTTTTCCCAATCCTTGTATTGATATTTTAAACATTGAAAATACCAAGGAAGGTGAAATGTTAACTATTATAGACTCCACTTCTAGGGTCATACAAAAAACACAATGCAACGCTGGTAAAACAGTTATTGGTCTGCCTCATAAACCTGGAATATATTTTGTAAATGTCTCAGGAAAAACTCTTAAGGTTATAAAAAAATAGCCTTTAATATAATCAGTAAACCGTGTTTCCATTTGTTTGGAATCACGGTTTATTTTTTTTGTTATAAAGATTGACAGAATGAAAAATATCTTGTAATGTGAAGAAAAACGCTATTTTGAAAACCTACAAAAAAGAGAAATATGAAAAAAATATTTTTTCTCGTTATTATTTTTATTGCTTTAGTTAGCTTTAAAAATGTACCTAGCCAAGAATTATATGGTTTGGTTGTTGTGATTGATCCTGGTCATGGAGGAAGCGACCCTGGTGCAAGTAGTTTGTTTGGTAAAAATAAACAATGTGTAACCGAAAGCGCCTACTGCTATGACGTAGCTATTAGATTGGAAAATCTTTTAAAAAGCAAAGGTGCAATAGTTTTTAAGACTATAAAAACCAATCAATTAAAACCAATAAATAATGACCCACAGCAAGCGATTGTATGTGCTTCAAATGCGGTTTTTTCTTTTGATCGTTCAAATGTTAAAGCCGGTAGTTCTGGCTTATCTAAAAGAGTTGCTTTTGCAAATTTAAAGCTAAAGAATTTTCCGAAACATAAAGTTGTATATATTTCAATACACTTTGATGTAGTAAAAAAAGAATTTGCAGGTGCTCGTATTATTACCGGTAGGAAGAGTAATTTTCTCGCTCTATGTCTTAAAAAAGAATTAGAGATTAAAAATCGATTAAGTAATCATGTAAATTCTATTATTACAAGTGGAGATAAATCTAAAGGGGTTAAAAATATTTATGTTTTGAGTAATACTAATAAAATCAGAGAATGTGTTCTTCTTGAACTTGGAAATTTTAAGAACGAGAAAGATTTATGGCGAATCAGAGACCCAAAGGTGAGGGAAGATTACGCGTTGGTTATTACAAAATCACTTGAAAGATTTATGAAAAAATAAGTAATTTTGATTTTTGTAATATAAAAATCTGCCGAATGTTTAAAATAAGGTTAATCCAGAGTGATTAACCTTATTTTTATTTTTTAGTTGATTTATGAGTAAAAAAGCTTAATTTATCAGTATACAATAGAAAAATATTAATATTTATTATATTGACAAAAACATATAAATATGCTATTATATAAAGGTAGTAGTTCTTCGAAATATGGTTTTATTAATTGATATTTGTTTGAATTACCTTGTATTTCTAAATGGAGTGTAAGGTAATTCAAACAAAACTTAAATTAAACTAAAACCTAAATTATGAAAAATTTTCAACCAATGGGATTGATTCCTGAGTTTAATGCATGGGGTAATCATCCAAGTGACATGGAGTCATTTATTTCAGAAAAAGTGGTGGAATTATATTCAAATTGCGGTATTAAAGGATACCAAAAAGGAAAAGAAATTCTATTGAAATCGTTAGATGCATTAAGTGTGAGACCTAATACTTTCACGGGGCATTATGTTCCATGTGATGATTCTAAGGCAGTTCTAAAATGGCTCATAGGTACTTTTGTAAAAGCTGAAGAGTGCAAACTTTTTGGATCACAAAATTATCAGAAAGCGTTGGAATTGATCAATAGCGGTCATAATGTTTTGGCTGTTATGAATCATGCGACTGCTCTCGATTGTTTGATTTCAGAAGAATTAACCTCTGAAATTCGACCGAACTCTTTTACACCATCGTTTATTGCAAGTCAGGTGTTTGAATACGCTAGAATTGCAAATATTGTTACTTCGGGTTTTGATAAGTATCCGGTTTTTCAACCGAAACATATTCAAAAAATGAAGGATAGTGGGTGTGAATGTGCGGTTAAACAAATGAGAATGCAAAATCAAATTACTCTCAGATCTTTATGTAGTGACGTTAAGGTTGGAAGCAAAATGATTTATTTGTTTCCAGAAAAGAACCGTTCTATTCAGATGGGAGTTCCAGAACCTATCGTTTCAAGGTTGCCTTGCCTTATGCAAATGGCATCCAAAAAGGAATTATATGTTTTACCTATGTACGTAAATGGCGGGGAAACAATCTTTCCAAATGTACCAGGTACAAATGAGCTTGATAACTTCTTGCAAAACTTAAGGGTTGGACAAGGTGATATGTATTGCGGTGAGCCGATTCCTTTTTCAAAAATACAGAACACTTTGTGCTGTATTGATAAATTGGAATTAGTTAAAGCAACTCTCGGTGAAGTACCTACAGATGCTGAATATTTAAATCTGTCAGCACTTTCTGTGTTGATTACGGGTTCAATTGCATCTCTTTCTCCTATCCCTGAGAGAAAAGCAATTTATAATAATTGCTGTGTAGAAAAGGCTATGGAAATTTTGAAAAATTAATAAATTTGAAGATGAAAAAAATTTTGAATTTTTTCGGTAATATTTTGGGAAGCATTCTTGAGTATGGAAGATGCACAAATTGTGAATGCAGTTTTCTTTACAGGGAAAAGGATTCGTTAATCTATACGAAATCTCCAGTTGTATATGAAAAAGGTACCATGATGAAAGGCGTTGTTGTTTGTGGCCAATGTTTATCCTCATTTAATAGATTGGATAAAGAGAAGCTTACAGATAAGTTGAAAAAATCTGCTTGGGCAGATGAAGAGGTTGAACTTGTTCGTGAAGCAATAGATGCACACAACAGGAGTTTCATAAAATAATTTAATTATTTTAATCTCAAGAAAAGAGTAAATGTTTCACTCTTAGTAAATGAAACATATAAAATGAACCGAAAGGATCATAAAATACTAACAGCACTTCCCCCCAGAAGTGCTGTTTTTTTATGATATAATCTAAAAATGAGAAAAATTATACTTGCATCAACATCACCAAGAAGAAAAGAATTATTGGCTAAAACAGGCCTTTCCTTTGAGGCGGTTGCTAGTAATTATGAAGAAGATATGACATTGCCTATGCCACCAGATGAGCTTGTAAAATTTTTATCAAAAGGGAAGGCAGAAAGTGTAGCACAGTATTATGAAGATGCCATTATTATAAGTGGTGACACTTTCATATCTTTTAATGGATTAGTTCTCGGTAAGCCACACACTAGAGAGCGTGCGAAAGAAATGCTCAGGATTCTTAGTGGTAATGAACATACTGTTTTATCAGGTTATACAGTTATAGATACAAAGAGTAAAAAAATAATTTCAGAAGTAGCTGAGGCAAAAATAAAGTTTAAAGATTTATCCGACAAAGAGATAGACGAGTATGTGGAGACAGGGGAACCTCTTACAAGAGCGGGAGCTTATGCTATTCAAACTATTAAAGAAACATTTGTTATAAATATGAGTGGGGATTACGATGGGATTATAGGTCTTCCCGTCTCAGCTTTAATGAAGACGCTTGAATCTTTTGAAGTTTAATATATTGTGAATAAATATAAACAAAATGCCGAAAGAGAAATAGATTTACATGGATATACTACCAATGAAACTGAAATTATTTTAAATTCTTTAGTTATTGGAAATAAGTATAGACATGTTCAGATAATAGTAGATAAGGGTAATAACAGTACGAATGGCCCAGTATTACCCAATTTTGTTCGGAATTATCTTAATACTCGAAATATTCATTATAATCAATCTAAACTTGAAGATGGGGGAGAAGGAGCGATAGAAGTATTTTTTTAATTTTTAAAATAATAACTAAAATAAAAATAACCGCGATAAACGTGGTTATTTTTATGAGATCCAGAAGCCCTACTAATATTCTACTATTTAACGACATTCCCTTACGGTACAGCCATTTGGCTATCCCTTGCGGTACCACCACTATGCTTCTGAACCTCATGTTAATTTTATATCCACCAAAAAAGTCTTGCAATAAAGTTATACACTTTTTATAAAAAGAAAACAAAAAATATATTTTGTCAAATAATTAAATTTTATATAAAAATAAAGTTGAATGTTTTATTTATTTTCAAAATCCTTATAAAGTATTTTGAAAATTTCTTTATGAAAGGTTTTGCTGTTTCTATTGTACGAATATAGTTTTAAATGATTATTCTGTGATGAGTAAAATAATTAATTTGTGTTAAAATAGAAGGGTAAGTATAGTTTAACTGTTTATATAAAAATTATCGTATAGAAATCAATTAATATGCAAGTAAAATCAATAATTTCAGTTATTAAAACATCATTTATTCATTGGCAAAATCATCGTGCTACTCGCATGGGAGCTGCACTTTCATTTTATACCATTTTTTCTATTGTTCCATTGCTAATGCTTATGTTAGTTATTATTGGTCCATTTCTTGGGCATAATTACATTCAAACTGCTATTGTTGGGCAAATTAGAACATTAGTAAATGCTGAAAGTGCTGAGTTTATTCGATCAATCCTCATTGGAATTAGTGAGGCTAAATTTAATTTTTTAGCAATTACAATTAGTATTGGAACTCTTATTATAGGAACATTGGGTGTTTTCTATGAACTAAAGAATTCGTTAGATGATCTTTGGGATACAAATCAATCAGGAGACGAAACAAAAGGTTGGAAATATTTTGTAACCTCACATCTTCTTTCTCTTTCAATGATTCCTATTCTTGGTTTTTTATTAATAATTTCAATTGTTTTCAGTGCGATACTTACATTAATTTCAGAATTTATACCTATTTTTTCTGAGGTCACCTTTTTATTCCAAATTATTTCATTTGTATTTTCATTTTTTGTTTTAAATTTTCTTGTCACTTTTATATATCGCTTTTTACCAAAAAGAAGATTACCCTGGAGAGAACTTGTTCGTGGTGCGCTTGTAACTACTTCTTTGTTTATTTTAGGAAAATTTATTATAGGTATTTACATAGTACACCTGGCTGCTACTTCACTTTTTGGAGCTGCTGGAGCTTTTGTGGTTCTTCTTTTGTGGGTTTATTATTCCGTTCAAATTTTCCTGTTTGGAGCATCTTTGACTTATGTATATTCAAGACGTTATGGTCACTTAAAAAAACAGTAAGGTTAACTCATTATAATTATATTAAATTGTAGCAAATGGAAAAAAAATTTTTAAATGTACACCCTGACGTTTTAAAATTAGGTTTTGTTAGTTTTTTAACTGATATTAGTTCGGAAGCAATTTTCTCAGTTTTTTCAATTTTTTTCACTGTTGTTGTCGGTGCTTCTGCTTCGCTACTCGGTTTAATAGAAGGTATTTCTGATTTTTCAGCATCATCATTAGATTATTTTACAGGATGGCTATCAGATAAATCAGGGAAAAGAAAACGTTTAGCAATAACTGGTTATGGTTTTTCTACTTTAGCAAAAATAATGTTATTAGTTGGTAACTCTGTTGTTATCCTTGCTTCTTTTAGAATTATTGAGAGACTTGGAAAAAGTTTTCGTGGTCCACCACGTGATGCATGGTTATCTGACGTAGCAGAAGAATCAAATAGAGGGTATGCATTCGGAGTACATAAAGCTATGGATAAAGCAGGGGCAATTATTGGACCCTTTATTGCATATTTTTTAATTCTTTGGTTGGGACAAGGCATGAATACTTTTCGCATTATTTTTATTGTATCTATTTTGGGTGCTGTTCTTTCAGTTATTATTTTAGCAACAATGAAAGATCGTCCTGGTACTCCGCATGAAAGAGAAAATATTTTCAAAGCATGGGGAACTTTGAATTCACGTTTTAAAATTTATTTAATTCCAGCGGGTATTTTCTCTTTAGCTTATTTTAGTTTTGGATTTCTGCTACTTAGAGCTTATGATGTTGGTTTTGCTATTAAGGATGTAGTTCTTTTGTATGCACTTTTTAATATTTCATTTGTAATAATTTCTATACCTGTAGGTAAATTGGGAGATATAATCGGAAGAAAGTATATTATTTCCTTAGGTTACATAACTTATATAATTATGTCTGTAGGTTTTATTTTTGCATCAGAAAAATGGGAAATAATAGTATTATTTATATTATTTGGAATTTTTTACAGTATAGATGAGGCTCAAAATAAAGCATTTATTGCTGACTTAGAAAAAGATAGACGAGCTACTGCTATAGGAACTTATAATTTTGTAACTGGCTTAATTTATCTTCCGGCTTCAGCCATTGCGGGTTTTCTTTGGATTTTCAATCCCATGTATACTTTTATTTTTGCAACAATTATAGCTTTTATTGCATTATGTGTTTTCATTTATCTGAAACCATGGAAAACTATAGTTTAAACTCAAAGTAAGTTGTAGTCTTCATCCAGTTTTATATTTTTTTTATTTGATTTATATAAGGTAAATAAGTTTATTTAGAATATAATCCAATCAGTTCTGCTTGAGCAAGAATGTGTCCTTTTATCGCATTTTCTAAATCACTTTTTCTGCTACCTTTATTTAAATTAAGAGTAAAATCTAAGGCATATAATTTGAAAAAATATCTATGTGTTCCGGACGGAGGACATGGACCATCATATTTGTTATTGTTTGAATCATTTAAACCTTGAACGGAATTCATGGGTATTATATTTTCTTCAATTTTTGAAGTTATGGGAGATATATTCCATAGAATCCAGTGAACCCAATTTCCACTAGGAGCATCGGGATCATCAACAATTAGAGCCATTGATTTTGTTTCTTTTGGAATGTTGAGTATAGAAAGTGGGGGATTTATGTTATCTCCATTACAGCTATATTTTAATGGTATATATTGATTATTTTTAAAAGAATCACTTATTATCTCTAATTTATTTTTATCATTCATATTATTATTTTTTATTTATAATACTACTATACCTATTAGTATTATAAATAAAATTATTAAAATTATAATTAAATTATTTTTCATGGCGTTGATATTAATTTTAACATAAATAATTATCATGTTATGTTCATAATTTATTTATTGTGAATAACTTGTTGTGTAAATTAAGTATTATTATATAATGTGAATAGTAAAGAACTAGAGGTCCTAGAGACCCGTAACCAATTATTGGTTTCGGTTTTTTTGATTATTCAAATATATTGTCATAATCATTATTAGTCGTTATGATTATAACTTATATAAATATTAATTAAATAATTTTGTATATATGCAAGTTATAAAAAGTAATGGTACAAAAATGCCATTTGATACTAAAAAAATTATAAGATCAATAACAAGAGCAGCACAAGATGCAAAGTTGGAACCAGAAGAAATAAATAAAATTGTAAATGAAGTTTCTAGTAAGGTAATAGATTTTGTAGAAGAGAAAGATAAAATTTTATCGTCTGAAATTAGAAATATAATATTAACAGAATTAGATAGATTATCACCAGATGTAGCAGATGAATGGAGGAGATTTATGGAGGTTAAAAAATAAATAGTTTATATTATAAAATATAAGTATTTTTATATTAAATTATCCTTTGTTGTTAATACATGTATTTATTTAAAAAGTGTGTTATACTGTAATTGTGTTAAGGCACTAGAAACCACGTCGAAGTTTCAATCAAAAATAATCAAAAAAATCATATGACAGGAACAATCAAGACTCTTACAGATAAAGGATTTGGATTTATCTCTCGCGAAGGCGAAGCTAAAGACCTTTTCTTTCATTCTAAGGAACTAGTTGGTGTTACATTTGACGAACTTCAAACAGGTGACACAGTCACTTTTGAACTAGTTGACACTGAAAAAGGACCAGCTGCAACAAAAGTATCACGTGCATAATATCGCGTAGCTTTTAGTAAAATACTCCACATTTGCCATTTGGCTCATGTGGAGTATTTTATTTTTTTTAATCTAAATTAATTGGATTTTTTATTCATTTAATGTATAATGCAGAATATCTTATTAATTAATCAATTTCATATATATGGCAAAAAGAGCTACTTCACTTCATCCTCATATAAAATCAAAGCATTCAAAAAAGACAGCAAAAAGACTTGCTGTCAAAAAAGTTATGCTTGATAATAAAACTGACAAAAAAAAGTCTATTAGTAAAAAAACTAAATAATTTTTTATAACAATAAAACCCCAAAGATGGGGTTTTATTTATTTCGTGACCATATGTATTTATATTTCTATGTTTATAAATCGTAATGACTTAGAAATCAAACCGAGGTTACAGTATATAATGATATAGGTATAAGTGTGGGGTTGACAAATATAATTATTAGTTATATACTAGTCAAGTAAGTTGTAGTCTCAATGGTTTTCTTGCGCATGTAGCGCCTGTATATAACGCCTTATCCCAAATGGAAAGTCTTTATGGAAACCTTAAGGGATAAGGGTCCTAGTCCGTCTTACTTTTATAATTATAGACTGGGGAAAATAATATGTATAAACCAAATAGCCGTGGCGGAAGCTCCGGTCAGCCATCTTCGGGTGGTTCAAGTCGTCCATCTTCTAGTGGACAAAGAAGCAGTTATCGTGGCAGTTCTTCTACTGGTCGCGGAACTAGTGGTAGTAGTCGCCCAAGTGGTGGTTATAGTCGTTCAAATAGTAGCAATAGCGGAGGTCGTTCTAGTGGTGGTTATAGTCGCTCAAGTGGCGGTGGTAACCGTGGAAGATCTTCTAAGCCTCGTTATGGTGGAGATAGTAATATAAGCCATTCTCGTTTTATATGTAAAGCAGACCCAATAGTTGAGTCAGCTCCATATATACCAGTAAATAAATTTGCTGATTTTAAAATTCATGCAACATTAAAAAATAACATTACCCAAAAAGGTTATGTGAATCCGACTCCTATTCAAGACGTCGCTATTCCATTTGTACTTAATGGACGTGATGTTGTTGGTATAGCAAATACAGGAACTGGTAAAACAGCTGCGTTTTTGATTCCACTATTAGATAAAATTATGAATAATCCTCGTGAAAAAGTTTTGGTAATTGTACCAACTCGAGAATTAGCAACACAAATTAATGAAGAATTGATGGCATTTAGAGGAGCACTTAGAATTTACTCTGTATGTTGTGTTGGAGGAATGGGTATTTCAAATCAAATTTATGGATTACGCAGAGATCACAATATAGTGATTGGTACTCCTGGACGTTTGAAAGATTTAGTTGACCGTAGAGTTATTCGTCTAGCAGAATTCAGAACAATAGTTCTTGATGAAGCAGATAGAATGCTCGACATGGGATTTGTAAATGACATGCGATTTATTATGGCTAATATGGCACCAAATCGTCAAACATTATTATTCTCTGCAACAATAACAAAAGAAATTGATAAATTAATTGTAGAATTTTTAACTAATCCTGAAAGGATTTCTACTAAAACTGGAGATACAGCCAGAAACGTAGATCAAGATATTATTCGTGTACCTCATGGTTCTGATAAAATTGATTCATTGCATTCTCTTTTATCTAAAAAGGAGTTTTCTAAAGTTCTTATTTTTGGACGTACAAAACATGGAGTTGAAAAACTTTGTCAAACATTAGTTCAAAGAGGGTATAAAGCTGAATCAATTCACGGAGATAAAAATCAATCAAGACGCCAAAGTGCATTGAAAGCATTTAGAGATAATCATAGTCAAATACTTGTTGCAACTGATGTTGCTGCTCGAGGACTGGATATCCCAAATGTTACCCACGTTATTAATTATGAAATTCCTGCTACTTATGAAGACTATGTTCACCGTATAGGCCGTACTGGCCGTGCGAATCAAGTTGGAGTAGCTTTAACGTTCGTAAATTAAATTTGAATCTAAAAATAAAAAACACTTTGATATTGAATCAAAGTGTTTTTTATTTGGTTTTCTGTAGTGTTAATATGATATAATAAATGACATGCAAGAAAATAAAAGAACTGATGTAGTCAATGGTTTGACTTCTTTTCAGGCAAAAAAATATTTAGTAAAATTCGGTGAAAATACTATTTATCATCGAAAAAAACTTCAACCCGTAGTTATGTTTCTTAAGAAGTTTAATAATCCTCTTCTATTTCTTTTAATGGGAGCTGCTATTATTGCATTCTTTTTTGGACAGTCTGTTAATGCAATAATTCTTTTGGTTATGATTTTTGTTTCAGTTTCCTTGGACTTTTTTAATAGTTATAAATCGGAAAAAGTTGCTGAACGATTGGTAGAAAAAGTAGCTTCAACAGCAACGGTCCGTCGTGACGGAGTAAAACAAGAAATACCTTTTCATGGGTTAGTGCCGGGAGATATAATTGAACTTTCAGCTGGAGATGTTATACCTGCTGACTGTATTATTATATCTGCCGATGATTTTTTCGTAAATCAATCAGTACTAACTGGAGAGTCATTTCCTGTAGAGAAATTTGTAATGGAAGATAATATTTCTTTAACAAGTATTTCTCTAAAATTAACTGATACGGATGCTGTGTTTATGGGTACGTCGGTGGTAACAGGTTTTGCTATAGCTCAAGTTATTCAAACTGGTTCACAGGCAGAATTTGGTAAAATTGCAGATAGACTTTCCGCTGTTAAACAAAAAACTAGTTTTGAAATAGGGCTTAAAAATTTTAGTATTTTTATTGTTCGACTTACTTTAGTGATGGTAATTTTTGTTTTTTTAGTAAATGCTTTTAATGATAGAGGAGTATTGAATTCATTTTTATTTGCAGCTGCAATAGCAGTAGGACTTACACCGGAGCTTCTCCCTGTTATTATGACAGTTACACTTTCTCATGGATCTCTTCGTATGGCAAAAAAGCAGGTTATATTGAAAAATTTAGCATCTGTGCAAAATTTTGGAAGTATGGATATACTTTGTACAGATAAAACGGGGACCTTAACTGAAGATAAAATTGAACTTATAAAATGTATAAATATTTTTGACGTTGATTCAAAAAATACTCTCCTATATTCATATTTAAATAGTATATATCATACTGCCCGCAAAAGTCCTCTTGATGAAGCAATACAAATTCGTGGAAAGATGGACTCAAGTTCGTATACAAAAATAGATGAAATCCCTTTTGATTTTGAGAGGAAAAGAGATTCAATCATAGTTGAACATAATGGAGAGAGATTAATGATTACCAAAGGAGCTCCAGAGAGTATTTTTTCTATTTCTAATATGCTCGAGGATGGAAATAATATATCCATATTTGATAATGAAATTAAAGAAAAGGCTAAAAATGAATACGACAAATTAAGCGCTGATGGTTTTCGTGTTCTTGCTGTAGCTGTAAAGAAAATAGAAAAAGATGAAAGAATTAAATATAAAAACCAAGAGGAAGAAAATATGACTTTTGTAGGTTATGCTGCTTTTCTGGATCCACCTAAAAAAAGTGCTAGTTCAGCCCTAGAAGAATTAAAAAATCTTTCAGTTGAAGTAAAAATTATTACAGGGGATAGTGAAATTCTTACTGAACGTATTTGTAAAGATTTGAATATAGAGATAAAAGGTTCTCTTACTGGAGCTATGTTGAATACTCTAACAGATGAAGAACTTTCACAAAAATTGGATTCAACAAATATCTTTGCTAGAGTTTCTCCTATTCAAAAAGAACGAATTGTAAGATTATTACAATTAAATGATCATACTGTAGGATATATGGGAGATGGGATTAACGATGCACCAGTTTTGAAAATTGCTGATGTTGGGATATCGGTCAATAATGCGGTTGATGTTGCAAAAGAAACTGCAGATATAATTCTTTTAAATAAAAATTTACACGTTCTAAAAGATGGGGTAATAGAGGGGCGTTCTACATTTCAAAATACTCTTAAGTATATAAAAATGGGTTTTAGCTCAAATTTTGGAAATATGTTTTCAATGATGGGAGCATCTATTTTTTTACCATTCTTCCCAATGCTTTCATCTCAAATAATTTTTAATAATTTTTTATACGATGTTTCTCAGACTACAATACCAACTGATAAAACAGATATAGAAGCTGTAAAAAATCCATTAAAGTGGAACATGAGAGAGTTTTCTAAATACATTATTGTATTTGGTCTTATTAGCTCCATCTTTGATTTCTTAACATTCTTTGTTCTTTATAAAGTATTTAATTTAAATGAACAACATTTTCAAACTGGATGGTTTATTGAATCTATCGCCACACAAATATTAGTTATCTTTATTATTAGAACTAGACGTGTACCATTCTTTAGAAGTACTCCAGGTATTTTTGTTACATTTAGTACTATTGCTGTAGTAATTTTTGCTTGGATAGTTCCTTATACTCCATTGGGGGTTATTTTAGGATTTTCGAAACTTCCTTTTCCTCTATTATTACTTATAGCGGGTATTGTTGTTAGTTATCTTATAATTGCTGAAATTTCAAAATATTTTTTCTATAAATATTTTATTAAGGCACCATAAAAGAATTAACTTATTAACTTTTAAAAATAGTACAAGAATATTATTATCTGATATAATTAAATTATGGAAAATTTTAAATTTATGTTATCTTCGATTTTCATTATTGCCGCACTTTCTTTTGCTGGGTATTGGGCATTTTCTACCATAGAATCAGGAAGTACTCATGTTGATAATCAAAAACAAAAAGAGTTAGAACAAAAAAATGAAGAACTTGTAAAAGAAGTAGCAAAATTAAAAAAAGAAATCAGTCAATTTGAAACAGAGAAGGTTCAGGAAGTTTTAGCAGTTGTAACTCCAGAACCAGTTGTTGAAAATCCAATTCAACCAAAAACTGTAGTTTCAAAAAATCAGACTCTGATAAATGAATTACAAAAATTAGTAGATGGAAATATTTATCTCAAAAATAAATCACAAGGTCCAGCCGTTGGTACTGTTCAGAAATTTTTAAATATATATAACAATACTTCAAATAAAGTCGATAATGATTACGGATTAAGTACATTTAATGGTGTAAAAAGTTTTCAAAAAGCAGAAGGTTTAACAGCTGATGGGGAAGCAGGACCAGGTACATTTAAAAAAATGATAACTTGGCTTAAAAGTCATTAAAATTTTAAAATATAATATCAAATTAAGTAGATAATATGGTGATTATTTATTTATAAAATGGTATCATCTAAGCATGTTTGGTTTTTTATATTCAAATTTTATTAAGGGAGTTAAAAAAGTAACCAATAATCCTCAATTAATATATACGATTGTAGTGGCAGTATTAATTACTGGTGCTTTTGTTTTCATGGCTGAGAGATTTATAAATATAGCAAATGATGCACAGGAGCGTTTGATTAATGTACGAATTGGGTCATTGCAAGATGCCTTTGTTTCGTTTGCTTCAGATAAAATTGATGATCCAGAATATTTAAATAAAAAGATTCAAGATGTTGTTAATACAAACGAAACTATAAAAAACTTTAAAGTTGTAAAAAGGGAAGTAATTACAAATTCTGAAACTAATGAAGTTTCTATTTCTTATAGAATTATTGCTTCAAATAATAAGGATGAAATTAATTTAGCCGACGATCAAGCATCTTTTATATTTACAATAGCCGCCAGTGATCCATCCCATTCCGTTACAATAGAACTTTCAGATAATGGAGAAAGATTATTTAAAACAACACGTGCGATTACTGATCAACAGGGAAATATTTTGGGAGCAGTGATTACCACCCAGTCGTTATCAATGGCTGATATTGCCATTGGAAGTAGTATTAATAGCAGTAGAATTTTACTATTTTTTATTATCATTTTAATTTTATTTTTATTTTTCCGTCACTCTAAAATAATTGATTATATGGATTTATATAAAAAATTAAAAGAAGTTGATCAATTAAAAGACGATTTTATTTCAATGGCTTCTCATGAATTACGAACACCGCTATCTATAATTCGTGGCTATGCAGAATTTGCTCGTGAAGCACCCGAAATATCTTCACAAACGAAAGATTATATATTAAAAATTGATTACTCAGCAAAAGAGTTAGACTCATTAGTTTCTGATATTTTGGACGTTTCTAGAATTGAACAAGGTAGAATGTCGTTTGAAATTGAAAAAATAAATCCAAGTGAAATAATTGATCAAATAGTAACATCTTTTTTATTACCCGCAAAAGAGAAAAATTTAAATATATCTTTTGATAAATCAAAGATAGAAGAAAATCAAAATATAAATGTTGATGTGAGTAGATTGAAACAAATTGTAATAAATTTAGTAGGAAATGCTATTAAATATACTAATAAAGGAGATATTATTGTAAGACAATATATGGAAAATAATCGTCTCTATATAAGAGTTAGTGATACTGGTATTGGTATGAGTGAGGAAGAAAGAATAAAATTATTTGAGAAGTTTTATCGAATTAGAACTAAAGAAACTGAAAATATAAGGGGGACAGGTTTGGGGCTTTGGATAACTGCTCAGATGACGAAGCAAATGGGTGGAAGTATATCAATAGAATCTATAAAAGGTATAGGTTCACATTTTATAGTTTCTTTCCCGGTTGCTAGTTAATTGATATTAAAAATTAATTTAAAAGTGTATAATAATACAATGAAAAGGTTAAAATTAAACACGTTTTCTAGAAACAATAAGTTTATTTTAGTTTTAGGTTTTATCTTTTTTTTAACAATAATTATTGTTCTTTGGGGTGTGTCTTACGCAGCTATTGCACCTTTTGCTCCAACAAACTTACAACAATCTACAAGTCCAGCTTCTACTCCATCTTCAATATATTTAACCTGGGATGATAATTCTGATACAGAAACCCATTTTATTCTTGAAAAAAAATTAAGTACAGACACAGTTTTTGTTCCGATAACAAATGCTTTTATTGGGAAAGATTTTCATTTTTTTAATGATCAATATGTTAGAACAGGATTTTCTTATGACTATCAAATAAAAGCGTGTCTAACAGAAAAGGTAGATTTAATATCTTCAACATTAAATTCACCAACAATATCTTCAACGTCTGGAACTTCAGCAGGAGTAGAAACAGTTTGCTCAGACTATGCTAAATTTGAAGGTGCTATTATTAAAACTTCAAATACAACTGATACAATAAATACAACAGATGCAACAAATACAACAAATACAACAGAAAATATAAATTTATATACTCCTAAAGACCCAAGTGGATTAGAATTGAATAATATTTCAACACCCCTCAAGGCATCAATTGAACTCAAATGGGTTGATAATTCTGATAACGAAACGCAATTTATTATAGAACGAAGAATAAGTGATGATTTAACATCAACTGCAACTTCTTATTATACAAATGCAGGAATTAATAATTATACTGACTTTCAAGTTTATCGTGGAGTTTCTTATTACTATCGAGTGAAGGCTTGTCACGTAGGATATTCATCAAATCTTTGTTCCGGTTTTACTAGTGTATCTATGATTTCAATTCCATCTCTAAATAATATTACAGTATCTGCTCCTAAAAATTTAGTAGTAGAAAATACTTCTACCGCCACGGTAGCATCAATTGGACTTAAATGGGAGGATTATTCTAATAATGAAACTGAATTTGTTATTGATAGAACATCAAGTATAGACGGTGCGAAAGCCATTAACTCTTATTATTTAAATTCAAATGAAACCTCATATACTGATTTAGAGGTTACCCGTGGAGCATCCTATTATTATAAAGTAAAGGCTTGCTATACTTCAACTGCGGTTACAACAGTAGGAACCACATCTAAAATTTGTTCCGCGTATACTGAATTAAGAGGAACTTCTATTCCATCCACAACGCCAAACGTTACAGCAGTAAGCGCCCCCACAGGTTTAAAATTATATTCAACTTTAGATTCTCTCTCAAAATCTATACCACTTAAATGGATTGATAATTCCAATAATGAAACTAAATTTATTATAGAAAGAAAATTAAGCAACGAAACAACATATTCGGCTACTGCTTATGGTAGTACAGATAAAGATGTTAATTACTTTACTGATAATGATGCCAGAGCTGGAATTTCGTACGATTATAGGGTAAAGGCTAGTTATACTCCAACATCAGGAACAACATCAGGAAATATTTACTCAATTTATTCAGGATATACAGAATTAAAAGGAATTTCGATTCCGGTTGTTATTCCGAATATTGTTGCAGTTGCATCACCAGCTAATTTGAAATTATATTCAGCTTTAGATTCTCTCTCAAAATCTATATCACTTAAATGGGAAGATCTTTCTGATAATGAAACTGAGTTTACAGTTGAGCGAAAATTAAATAGCGAAACAACATATTCCGCAACTGCTTATGGTAATACAAACAAAGATGTAAATTATTTCACTGATTATGATGCGAAGCCAGGAGTGTCTTATGATTATCGTGTTAAAGCTTGCTACACGCCACCAACAGGAACAATAACAGAAACAATAAAAACTGTTTGTTCTAATTACGCAGATTTAGAAAAAATTACAATTCCACTTCCTGTAACAAATATTATACAAATATCTGATCCAACCAATTTAGTATTAAACAATACATCTACTAATACTACACCTTCTATTAAAATTAATTGGGAAGATAATTCAAATAATGAAACAAATTTTATAATAGAACGAAGACTTAGTTCTGATTCAAAATCTACGGTTGTTATTTATTCTGCAAATTCAAACGCTACTTCGTTCTCTGATTTTAATGTTACTCGTGGAGTACCTTATTATTATCGCGTTAAAGCCTGCTATAAACAAACAACCACAACATCATCAATAACTTGTTCTGGTTTTACTGATTTAAAAACAATATCTATTCCAGCATTGAATATTGAAGAAAATAAAGACAATATCATAACAACGCCTTTAGTTTCACTAATAGAGCAAAAGGAAATAATTGAAAATCCGATTAAACTCATTCAAAATGAAATATCCAAAGTTATATTACCAGAGACAACAAATGAAATTATTACAAATATTCAAGATATTAGTTTTGCTGTAGACGAACTTAGAAACTCCATAGTTAATACAAAAGAGCAATTAATTAATATAATTAACGGTAGTACTTTAAATGTAATTAAAATTATAAAGGAAAATAATTTAACAATTGATATATTAAAGGTTTATTTATATAGAGATGAACTTATAAATAAAGTTGAAATGAGTTTATTAAATTTAGCTCTTGTTACACCGGAAGATATTAGTAATTTAAAAATTGAAATCAATAAAGGTATAGAAAATCTTAGAGGAATGGCAGGAGGTGGAGGTGTTGTTTCTCAAATAGATAAAGTTAACTCAGAAAATATTAATGAAGCATTCAATTTATTAACTGTTGCGGTAGAAGATAAATCAGGAGTATTAAAGGAACAAGGGGGAGACCTTCTTTATAAAGATACAAACAATGATGGAATTTCTGACTATGATTCAACCTATGTTTATAATATTGACCCAATAAAACCTTCTCCCGTATCTTCTTATGAAGGAAGAAGTATTAATGCCTCCGAAAAAATATTATTAGGTTATAATCCTAAAAGCCCAGAGTTAGTTAAAGTAGAAATAGAACAGCCTGAAGTATCTGAAGCTCCAGTTGTTCCTACTTATAAGGTAAAAGATGTTAAATTAACTGAACAAAAAGAAATAATAATTAAAGGGCAAGCATTACCAAACAGTTTCATTACTTTGTATATTTATAGTACCCCTATTATTGTGACTATTAAGGCAGATAATAATGGTGAATGGGAGTATTTATTAGATAAAGAACTAGAGAATGGTAATCATACAGTTTACACCGCAACAGTAAATAATACCGGTAATATTATAGCTAAAAGTTCTGGGTATTTATTTACTAAAACAGCTGAAGCTGTAACCTTTCAGGATCTTCCTATTGCTGAAGCCTCAATAAATGTAGCAAAACCAGGTTTAATGGATGGCATAAGTCTTTATTTGGCTGGAGCTTCTGTTTTATTGCTAATTTTATCAATTATAATTTTAATTGGAGTAATTACAAAAAAAAATAGCCAAACTCAAAATTAATTTATAAAATTAATAATAAATCAAAACCCAATTAATTTATATTAATTGGGTTTTGATTTATTTATTTAATGTTTTAAAAGTATATTTTTTATGATATTATATTACTATGAATAGCATACCAATTTTATTGTCGGCGTTTCCATTTTTAGTTTTTCTTTATTTATTACTAATTAAAAAGACAACTCTACTCTGGTCATCAGTTATTACTCTTTCTTTGTATACAGTTCTTGCTGTTTTTTACTGGAAAATAATTCCTTCTTTCCTGTATATATCATATGGAAAAGGATTTTTTGTTGCGATTGATATTTTTATTATAATTTTCGGGGCAATCTTCTTTCTTGAAATATTAAAGGATTTTAAAGTTATTAAAAATATTTCATATTATTTAGGTGGCCTTTCTAAAGACTACAGAGTACAAATAATTGTTATTGCGTGGTTCTTTGAATGTTTTCTTGAGGGAACAGCTGGTTTTGGAATTCCAGCTGCAATAACTGTTCCTATTTTGATAGGTTTAGGATTACCACCAATTAAGGCTTTAGTTGTGGGCCTTCTTGGTAATAGTGTTCCCGGGGTTTTTGGAGCAGCAGGAACACCAATAAAGATTGGTTTTGCTGGATTAAACGTCACATCAGTTCCTTTAATAGCTTCTCTACTTAATATTGTTGGCTTTATCGTTCCTATTTTTATGTTGTGGATAATTACAGAAGGTAGACAAAATAGAAAAAAAGAATTTTTAGATGCTTTACCTTTTGCAATATTTTCAGGTTTAATTTTTGTGGTTCCTTCAGTTTTATTTGTCTCACTAGGGCAAGAATTTCCGTCAATTTTAGGTTCTATTGCGGGGTTAATAATAGTTGTTATCTCAATTAAACTTGGATTTTTAATTCCTAAAGAGAAATTATCTTTAGTTGAAGAAAAAGAAGAAGTATCAACAATGTCAGCTTTTAAATCTTTTTTACCATATGCTATTCTTGTTTCGTTATTAATTTTAGGAAAAATTTTTTTGGGCAAGATGGGAATATTGATATCTTTAGGATTTAATCATACTTTTAATTTATATAATGCTGGTTTTATTTTTTTAATTTCTGGATTATTGGTAATTATAATTTGGAGAGAAAAAGAAAAGGTTTTTATTAGTTCAATAAAAAAAGCTTTTAGTGGGGCAATTTATCCATTTTTTGTTGTTTTTTCTATGCTAGCTATGGTTCAAATAATGATAAATTCAGGTAATAATAGCTCCGGGTTATTATCAGCTATAAGTCTTATCACTCATAGTTTTGAATCGTTAATGCTTCCTTTTTTTACACCTTTTATTGGAGCTTTTGGAGCCTTTATGACAGGAAGTGTTACTGTTTCAAATATTATGTTTGGTCATTTATTTAATATAGCGTCAACTAACTTAGCCCTCAATACAAGTGTTATTTTGTCTCTAGGTGTTGTTGGGGCTGCTGCAGGTAATATGATAGCACTTGCAGATATTTTAACTGCTGAAGCTGTTACAGGAACAAAAAACGCTGAAGTGAGTATCTTAAAAGGAGTTATTATTCCTTGTCTTATTTATTTGACTATTCTTGGTATTATAGGACTTATTATTACCTAATTTAAATAAATATGTATAAGATAATTTATAAATTTTTTGATAAATTAGAAGATAAAATAAGGGCAAAATTAACTCATTACCCAATAATTTACGCATTTATTGGGAGTGTGGGTATCGTCTCCATATGGAGAGGCATTTGGCATATTTCCGATAATCTAAATATGTCAGGAGAGATGTCTCTGATTTTTGGCATCTTGTTAACTCTTACTACAGGCCTTTTTATTTCATTTTTTATTGGAGATAATATTATTATTTCTGGTATTAATCAAGAAAAAAGAATTGATGAAAAAACTGAGGAAGAAATTCACAAAGAAAGAGGTATTTTAGAAAATATAGAAAAAGAAATAAAAGAAATTAAAGAAATAATTTTAAATAATAAAAAATAAATTAATAAATTATGTACTTTAGTATAAATAATATATATTATTTATACTAAATAAAGGTCAATAAATTAGTATGATAAATTTAAATAGTAAGTAATGCTATTTTTACTACAGAATGTATATTAAGGTTAAAGTTACTGCTGGGGCCAAAAAGGAAGATATAAAAAAGAAAAATAAAGATACTTATATTATTTCTGTTAAGGAACCTGCAGAGAGAAATTTAGCAAATAACAGAATATGCCAAATATTAGCATCATTATTTAGTATATCAACAAAACAAGTTCGCATAATAAGTGGGCATCAAAGTCCAAGTAAAATACTATCAATTAATTTACCAGAAAATTTGGTATAATGTAAGTATTAATAATTAAGCAATAATAAAATTATGAAGATAAATATTAAGGCGACTAATATGGAATTGACAGATGCTATTAGTGAATATATTAATAAGCGATTATCAGGTATTGATAAATTTATAAAAAATGAAGAAGTAATTTGTCGTGTTGAAGTTGCAAAAACAACCAATCATCACAAGCAAGGAGATGTTTTTAAGGGAGAATTATTCTTAGAAATTTCTGGTAAGGAATTTTACACAGTTTCCGAAAAGGAAGATTTATATGCTGCAATAGATGATGCAAAAGAAGAATTATTTCGTCAAATAACAAGTAATAAAGATAAAAAACAAACTCTTTTTAAAAGGGGAGCTGCAAGTGTAAAAAAGATATTAAAAGGTGGAAGTATCTAGATTTTTCTATTTTTGTTTTAAGAAGTCTTCGTAGTTTATCTCTTTTTTACCCTCAGGAGTGATTTTCTTTATTATAAATTCATTATTTTCAAATACTGCATCTTTTATTTTTACTCTGATTTTTTTCCCATTTTTTTCTGTGAAAAAAAATACTCCTGGCCATCCATAAAAAGCACGGTATTTGTTATAGTTATTTTGTGGGTTATCGTTTAAATTTAATTCTCCATCTTCTTTTTTAATTTTAGTACAAAATGTAGCCTTAGATTCGTCTTGATCTTTGGGCTCGATATCTCCACTTATAATTTTTGGTAAAATTTCACATAATAAATCTCCCCCTAATTTAATAAGTTTGTTTTTTAGTTCTTCTTTTTTGTCTTTAATATCAATTAATATCTCTTTTTCCGCTAAGATAGGGCCACTATCTAGCTTGAATGCCATTTGTTGAATACTAACTCCTGTAATAGTTTCTCCAGCTAAAAGTGAAGCCTCTAGAGGAGATGCTCCTCTGTATTTAGGAAGCAGAGAATAATGTATGTTTATTGTTCCTAATTTTGGGATATTAATAAGAGTTTCAGGTAATATTTTTCCATATGCAACTACAATAGATAAATCAACTTTAAATTTTAAAAATTCATCAACAAACTCCTGTTTAATTTTTTCAGGTTTTAAGATAAGTATATTATTTTTTTCAGCCCAAATTGAAACAGGGCTTGGTGTGAGGTGTAAGCCTCGTCCTGCAGGCTTATCTGGTGAAGTTATAATAACTGACGGTAAATAATCGTTATTTTTTAGAATTTCTAAAGTTTCTACCGCTACGTCAGGAGTACCAAAAAATGCAAAATTTAATTTATTCATATTTACCCGGTAGTGAGAAATGGCATTATGTGTTTGCCTTTTCTGTATTACTTAAATATTAATACTGACTTATTTATTTAAATTTATAATGTGGAATTTAATTATACTTAATAGGCAATGCCATTTTCTACTACGGGGTTATTCAACAAATACTTCTTGTAAATCTTTAGCTTTATCGATAAAAAGAACTCCATCCAAATGATCTGTTTCATGCTGAAATATGTGAGCAAGTAATCCTGAAGCATCTTTTGTAAATTTTACACCATGCTCATTGTATGCCTCTATAACTGCACGTGTGGCTCTACGTACTTTTCCGTAAAGAGGTCTAACAGAAAGACATCCTTCAGTCATGAGTTTTTTATCTTTAGATATTTTTATTAGTACAGGATTTATAAATACCATACTTGGAATACGATTCTTTTTATATGAACCTCCTTCTGTTGATCCTTTACCTCTAATAAAATCTTCATCAAAAATTCTTCCAGATACAAGAAATATACGAAGTGATACCCCGATTTGGGGTGCAGCAATAGCAACGCCATCAAATTGAGAATCGAGCGCTAAATTCATATCAGATAATATTTTTTTTATTTTGGGTTTAGTTATACTAGAAATAGGTACTTCTTTTGATATTTTTCGTAAAACTTTATCCCCGTTTTGAATAATTGGAGGCATTTCTTTATCTTTATTAGTTTTTTTGATAATACTTTATTTAATATTTTTTATATATTCTAGTAGTTTTGGAAGTTTAACAGTTTCTTGTGAACGATTACTCATATCACGGAAAATTACAGAATCTTCTAGTGCTTCTTTCTGTCCAAATATAATAGCATATTCCATTCCTAGTTTTTCTGCTATTGCTAATTGAGCTCCTAAATTATCTTTAGATATTGATTGTGCTATAGCAATTTTACCTTTTCTTAAAATCTCGATTACATTTAAAGATTTTAATTTGGCATCAAAGCCAAGTTGAATAAAATAAATTTTAGGTTTTTTAATTATACGAGGAGATAATTTTGCAAACCAAGGGGATTCAACTATTCTGTCTACTCCAATAGAAATACCTACAGCCGCAATATCTTTTTTGCTGCCAAGTTGTTTACCTAAATAATCATAACGTCCACCAGCAGTTATTGTCATTTTTTTACCAGTTTCTTTATCTTCCTGTACTATCTCGATAACTGTTCTTGTGTAGTAAGATAATCCACGAACAAGACATTTATTTATGGAATAAGGTATTCCAGTCTCTTCCAGGTATTCCAACACCTCTTTAAAATGTTTTTTACAATTTATGCATAAGTGCGATAAAGTATCAGGAGCATTTTGATTTATTTCAATTGTTTTTTCTTCTTTTGAATCAAGAATTCTAAGAGGATTTGTTTTTAATCTTTCTCTGTCTATTGCGGGAAGTTCATTAATATGTTTTTTGTAATATGAAACTAATTCTCTAATATATCCTGCTCGACATTCTTTATCTCCTATGGAATTTATATCTACAGAAAGATTAGTCGCTCCAGCTTCTAAAAGTATTGTCCAGGCAGTTTTAATAACAAGTGCGTCGAGTATACTTTTATCACTTCCAATTACATCCATATCAAATTGCCAAAATTGACGATATCTACCTTTTTGAGGATTATCATGACGAAATACTGGACCATAACTATAAAACATTACTGGCTGTGGAAGAGCCTGCATTCCATTCTCAATATAACTGCGCATTATTCCCGCAGTATGTTCTGGTCTTAGAGCTAAATGATCACCACCTTTTGTTTTAAGAGTATACATTTCTTTATCAATAATATCAGTACCTATTCCAATAGAAGAAGTAAAGACATCCTCTTGTTCTACTATTGGTGTTTCAATTGGTTTAAATCCGTAGTACACAGCTATCTCTTGTGCTTTTTCAAAAAATCCCTGGAATTGATAATACTGACTATCAATAATATCTCGCATTCCTTTTACTGATGAGATAGGCCCTTTTTTTGTTTTTTTATTTTCCATAAAATAGTGTTATTTAGTTTCTTTATAATATCCTGGCAAGTACGCGATATCTTTCAAAGGTAAAAGTCTCAAGTATGCTCGGCCTATTATTAATTTACTTGTTAATTTAGTAACTAGAGGTTCACCCCATGACCGAGAATCTGAGCTTCTATTTCTGTTATCTCCCATTACAAAGTATTCATCATTGCCTGTTATATAAGAAGAAGTTGTATTGAATTTTTCATCAATATAGGGTTCTGTTAAAACGAAGCCATCTGGATTGGCTTTATTTATAATAGTTACCACCCCGTTAGTTATTGAAACTTCTTCGTTTGGCATACCTATTATTCTTTTAATAAAAAATCTTTTTGTATCACCTGGAAATCGAAAAACTATTACATCTCCTCGATTTGGACTACCAATTAAATAAGATAATTCATCAACTATTAAATATTCTCCATCGTGGAAAGTAGGGAACATTGATTCACCACTTACTAAAAATGGTTGAGCTACAAACATTCTTATTGGAACGACAATAAGAAGTGCAATTACTGCAAACTTAACAAGATCCCAAAAATTTTCAAGTCCCTTTTTAAATTTTGATTTAACGGGAATATTTTTATTTTCAATTTGACTATTAATATTTTCCATATGACATATATTTTATCACACAAATTCTATTGACAGAATAGGTATTAATATGTTGTATTAATGTTTAAAATTTTTAGTTTAAATTAAATAGCTATTTCAGACCGTACGCGTTTATGTTATTATAAAGTCATGATGTTAATAGTTGGATTAGGAAATCCAGGAAAAGAATATGAAAATACACGTCATAATACTGGCAGAATTATTTTAGAAAAAATTGCTAAAGCAAATGATTTTTCAGAATGGAAAGATGATATGAAATTAAAATCATTAAGAGCAAAAGGTGAATTAGATTCTGAAAAAGTGGAATTTTTATTACCAAATACTTTTATGAATAACTCAGGCAATGCCGTTGCTCCTTTGATTGACAGTCCAAAGAAATTAAAAAATTTGATAGCAGTTTACGATGATTTAGATTTACCTCTTGGAAGCTTAAAAATATCATATGACCGTAGCTCAGGTGGTCATAACGGATTAGAATCTATAATAAAGCGTGTTAAATCTCGTGAGTTTGTGCGTATTCGTATTGGAGTTTCACCTTCAACACCCACAGGTAAATTTAGAAAGCCAAAAGGGGAAGAAGCAGTACTTAAATTTTTACTCGGAAGTTTTAAAGAAGACGAATTAAAGATTATTAAAAATATGTCTAAAAAAGTGGCAGAAATAATCGTAATGGTTTCCGCTGAAGGGAAAGATAAAGCAATGACTCTATATAATTAATAATTACGAATTAAAATTTATGAATAAAAAAATATTTTTATATTTATTTAGTGTTTTAGTACCCTTTATTTCCTTCGGTATTTCTTTATTTATTGCTTTTTTTTATAAAAATTATTTCGAATATTTTTATCCTCTCACATTAATAACTTGTATTTTATTTTTGATTATATTTGCTATTAAATTCAAAATTAAATTTTGGGCTATTTTTTTACCCATAATTCTTTTTATTATATTTATGAGTCTAGTATGGGGTATTTTTGGAGTTATATTTGGAAACCAAATATGGGATAAAAATATGCGCCAAAGAGAAATATATATAGGTACACCTTGCGTTCCTACTACAGAAAATAGAATGGGTCTAGATTGTTAATAAAAATTAATTTAGTGAATAATAAAAATGCCTGAGCGACGCTCAGGCATTTTTATTAGAACCTATTCACTAGAAACTAGTTACTAATTATTCAGCTTTCTTCTGGTCTTCTAAATAAACTAAAGTCATTCTCTGGTCCTTTGGTTCGAACAATGTAACTTGGAAGTTATATGTTTTACCTAACTCAAGAGTTTTCTTCATCTTTTCTTCTGAGCCAAATCCTGAGTTGTGAGCAAGACCTGCAACTCCTTGTTTAATAGAAACTAGAGCACCATGCTTGTTGAATTTTATAACAACTCCTGAGACGATGTCTCCTTTTTTAAGAGTATTTTCAAATTCTTTCCATGGATTTTCTTTTAGAGCTTTAATTGAAAGAGATATTTTACCATCTTTGATTTCAATTATTTTAGCTTTAACTTTGTCTCCTACCTTAAACATTGTTCGTGGATCTTCTACTAGACCCCAATCGATTTCAGAGATATGAACTAATCCTTCAAGTCCTTCTTCAACTTTTAGAAAGATTCCAAAGTCTACAATTCCAGCAATAGTACATTCAAGTTCATCTCCAACAGCGTATTTACCTACGATTTCTTGTCTCTCTTCTGGATTATTGTCTTTTTCAGAGAATATTAATTTGCCTTCCTTTGGTAATGCAGAAATCATAACAACACTAATACGTTTACCGATGAGTAGTTTTAATGCTTTAAGTATTTTATCTTTATCGGAGTCTTCTACTCGTGGATAGTGTTCACTCTTAAGTTGACTTGCAGGAAGAAATCCAGCAATACCTTGCCATTCTAAGATAAGACCACCTTTATTTGCTTCTTTAACAGTAAGTTCAAGAGCAATTTTGGATTTGATAGCTTTTTCGGCTTCACTCCAAATAAGAGCTTGTTTTGCTTCTTTCAAAGATAATTCAATATAACCTTCTTCGTTATCAGTTGAAACTACTTTTGCTTTTACGACATCACCAATACTTACTTTTTTGATTATATCTTTAGCATTGATAAATTCTCTTCCGTAAATTATACCTGTACCAAATGGTGTAAGGTCTATATAAACAGATGATTTTTGAATTGATATAACTGGACCTTCTACAAGTGCATCCACTTGAGGTGGTAGTTCTATTTTTTCAAGCATTTTACCAATACCTGAAAGTTCTATTTTTGCGTGTTCTGCGATGTTATCAATAACATCTTTATCTTCTTTTTTCATAATATTTTTCCAAAAATATTCATTTTGGAACTAAAAAAACCGCGTCTCGCGGCACAGATTGAAGATCTCTTTGTTTTTTAAACTAAACACAAAAAGGGTTAAACTTCAAACCGAGCTTATAATACGATTACTATACTATAAATACGATGATTTTACAAGTTTTTGAGATTCATTTTTTTGATAAGTGTTAAATTATAAATAACGCCCCAGCTACGGGGCTTAGCCCCTATCTGGGGCGTTCAATTTGTTGTGCTATAAAAACATGAGTATAAGAAGACAACCTTTGGTAATAGGGGAAATGTATCATATCTATAATCGCGGTGTAGATAAGCGGGACATTTTTTCAGATAAGAATGATATTTATCGTTTTATAGAAAGTATGAAAGAATTTAATAGGGTAGATAAAATAGACAGTTTATCAAACTTTAGAAAATTGAAATCTCAGATAGGGCTTGGAGCCCTATCTAAGGTGGTGGTTATTTAATGTTTATATAGAGTATTTTAGCTTTATTTTTATTATTTTTTTTGTTATAATATACCTATGATTATCACATATTTAGGAAAGCAGTTTTTCAAAATCGGACAGGGAAGTTTAGTTATGGCTTTTAATCCCATAAGTAAAGATTCTAAATATTCTTCTAAAATATCTAAATTTGGCTCCGATATTGCTCTTTCTACTGTAAATCACCCTGATTTTAATGGTTTTGATATGGTATCTCACGGAGATATCGTTCCTTTTGAAATTAATGGACCTGGTGATTATGAAATTAAGGATATTTTTATTAAAGGAATTATGACAGAAACTGAACTTTCTGGTAAAAAATATATTAATACTATTTATTCTCTTTCAATTGAAAATATTTCGTTATGTTTTCTTGGGGCAGTGTCTAACGAAAAATTAAACTCAGTTATTCGTGGTCAAATAGAGTCCCCAGATATATTATTTATTCCTATTGGTAATAATCAATTACTTAGCCCCACAGAAGCATATAAATTAGCAGTAACTCTTGAACCCAAGATAATTATTCCTATGGATTATGACGATGCGACATTGAAGGCATTTCTTAAGGAAGCTGGTCAAGAAAAAGTTGTATCTATAGACAAACTTACAATAAAGGCAAAAGAATTGGCTGGTCGTGAGGGTGAAGTTGTTGTATTATCAGCTTAAATTAATCAGTTTACGTTACGCTTTAAATGACACTGCGTGACGAGATTCTGCAAAATCGTATGCGTAAATATATAAAAAAATTACAGTCCAAATCAGAAAGTACACGAAAGCAAATTTTAGTAGGCTCTTTAATTGTCTCGATGTTTTTTGTTGGCGTTATTTGGATAGGTAGTTTTGGTCAAAAATTTAGCAGTGAAAAAACTGTTAAAGTAGAGGAAGATATAAAACCTTTTTCTCTTTTTGGAAAAACTATTTCTGATACATACAATAACATAACTGCAAGTGTTGGTAATATTTCATTACCCAATAAACAAGCAGAAGAAAAAGTAGAAACAGGAAATCAAATAAATCTTATTCCAGTAGAATATCAATCATAAGAGAATCAATTTTTGCTGAATAAGAATTACAATTTTAAATTATTATAAATTATATTGGTGGGATTAGTTAATTATTAAGAATAATTGATTGCGACTCACTTCATATTGAATGGCTAAAGAAAAAGAAGAAAAAGAAGAGGAAATAATAGGTAAACATATCAATGTTATTTCTGTGGATATAGGTAAAGAAATGAAGGAATCGTTTATAGACTACGCCATGTCGGTTATTACCGATCGTGCGCTTCCTGATGTCCGTGACGGGTTAAAACCTGTTCATCGACGTATTTTATATGCAATGTATGAAATGGGATTGACTCACCAGGGTCGTTTCCGTAAAAGTGCGGCAGTAGTCGGAGATGTTCTCGGAAAATATCACCCTCACGGAGATGTTGCTGTTTATGATTCAATGGTGAATATGGCTCAAGATTTTTCTTATCGTTATCCTCTTATTCATGGTCAGGGAAACTTCGGTTCTATTGACGGAGATGGTGCAGCTGCTATGCGTTATACTGAAGCAAAAATGTCCAAAGTTTCTTCTTTGTTATTACTTGATTTAGAAAAAGAGACTGTAGATTTCAGACCAAACTATGACCAGACACGTAAAGAACCTGTTGTTTTACCTACTTCTGTACCTAGTTTAATTCTAAATGGTACTTTAGGAATTGCTGTTGGTATGGCTACCAATATTCCGCCGCATAATCTAGCTGAAGTTATTGATGCAACAACTCATTTAATAGAAAACAAAGATGCAACAACAGAAGACTTGATGCAGTTTATTAAAGGTCCTGATTTTCCAGTTGGCGGTATAGTTTATGGTCAGGCAGATTTACTTCATGCATATTCCACTGGACGTGGCGGTGTTGTTACTCGTGGTGAGGCTGAAATTGCTGAACAAAAAAGTGGAACTTTTCAAATAATAATTACTTCAATTCCATACCGTGTAAATAAATCAGCTCTTATAGAATCAATTGCTGCTCTTATACAAGAAAAAAAACTTGAAGGAATAAAAGGTCTCCGGGATGAATCAACAAAAGATATTCGCGTTGTTATTGACCTTAAGAGTGGAGTAATTCCACAAAAAGTTTTAAATTATATTTATAAACATACTCAACTTGAGCAATCATTCAATTTCAATATTGTTGCACTTGTAGATGGTGTACCTCAAACACTCTCACTTAAGAGTCTACTCTCAGAATTCATTTCTCACAGAGTAATTGTGGTACGACGTCGCACAGAATATGAATTACGCAAAGCAAAAGATAGAGAACATATTCTTCTTGGTCTTAAAAAAGCACTTGATCATATTGACCGTGTTATTACTGTCATCCGTGGTTCAAAAGATACAGCTGTAGCTAAGTTTAATTTGATGAAAGAATTTAAGTTTTCAGAAATTCAAGCAGTTGCTATTCTTGAAATGAAACTTCAAAAACTTGCAGGACTTGAACGTAAAAATGTTGAACTTGAATTAAAAGAAAAACAAGATTTAATTAAAGAATTAGAAACTTTACTTGCAAATCCAAAAAAGATGATGAAAATCATTTCAGATGAGCTAAAAGAAATTAGAGAAAAATATAATGATGTAAGAAGAACTCGTATCATAAAAGGAGGAGTAAAAGCTATTAACGAAGAAGATCTTATTCCAGAAAAAGAGTCTGTACTTGTATTTACTAAAGGCGGATATGTGAAGCGTACTGATCCATCAGAGTATCATGCACAGAAGCGTGGTGGTGTTGGTGTTATAGATATTGAACCAAAAGAAGAAGACTTTGTAACAATGTTAATATCTGCAAATACACATAGTGATTTGTTGTTCTTTACTAATCTTGGTAAAGCATACCAGATTAAAATGTATGATATTCCTGAAGGAAAACGTGCAACAAAAGGTAAGTCCATAATGAATTTTATTTCTCTTGGTGCAGAAGAAAAAGTAACATCAATACTACCTATAGATAAAGAAACTAAAAAGACAATAGAAAATCTAATGATGGTTACCAAAATGGGTATAACAAAAAAAGTAGCTGCTGAAAGCTTTAAAGATGTTCGCAGGAGTGGTTTGATTGCTATTAAACTCGATAAAGACGATGAATTACAAGCCGTTCTTGCAGTTGTAAAAGGAGATGACGTTATGCTCGCAACAACTCTCGGTCAATCTATTCGGTTTAAAGAAAATGATGTTAGAGAAATGGGCCGTGGAGCAGGAGGTGTCAGAGCTATCAAGCTAGGAAAAGGTGACTTCGTTATTGGTGTAGATAAAATTCCAAAAGGGGAAAATTCACTTGCTATATTAACTCTCTCTTCAAATGGTCTCGGAAAGAAAACAAATATAAAAGAATATAAAACTCAAAAAAGAGGAGGGTCAGGTATAAAGACTGCAAAAGTTACTGCTAAAACAGGAAAGTTGATAGTAGCTAAAATTGTTAAAGATGAAAGTGAAATTATTGCGGTATCTCAAAAAGGACAAGTAATTAGAGTAAGCCTAAGTTCTATTCCGACGAGTGGTCGTCAAACTCAAGGCGTTACAGTAATGAAACTTAGAGGTGGTGATAATATAGCTTCGATTACTTTCTTATAATTTTTTAGTTTTTTATTTTTGTTGTGATATAATATAAACGTATGTTTACTAATCCAGAACAAAATATTTTACATTTAGGACTTACGGAAGGGATGCGGGTTGCAGATTTTGGTGCGGGAAGTGGTTTTTATTCTAAAGCTGCAAGTGCACGTGTAGGATATTCTGGAAAAGTTTATGCTATTGAAGTTCAAAAAGATTTAGTAAAAAAACTCGAAAGTGAAATAAAAAATTGGGGTATATCAAACATAGAATGTATTTGGGGTGATATTGAAACAAGAGGTGGTACAAAAATATCTGATCAGTCAGTAGATGCTGTTATTATCTCTAATGTTTTATTTCAAGCTGAAGATAAAATCGGCCTTATAGACGAGGCTCGTCGTATATTAAAAAAGACTGGGAAAGTCCTTCTTATTGATTGGAGTGATTCATTTGGAGGAATGGGACCAACCAAACACAATGTGATAACTCAAAGTGATGCTAAAGAATTATTTGAGAAAAGAGGATTTAAATTGGAGGAAAATATTACAACAAGTGCTCATCATTATGGTATAATTTTCAAGTATGAATAATTTTCAGACAATTTTAGTCGCTGTATTTTTATCCTTTTTTGTTTTTGCAGTTTTAATATTTTCGGGAATGATTAAAATAGGTGGAGTTGCAAATAATGATGGTAAAGCGCAAGGCAAGGTTGTTATCTGGGGAACATTTCCCAATTCCGTTATGAGTAATTCCTTAGATTCTATTACTTCTTTAAATAGAAATGTTAATCTAAGCTATAGAAAACAAGATCCCGTAACTTATCAACAAGATTTGATAGAGGCTTTTGCAAATGGCGTTGGGCCAGATTTATTTATAATAACTCCGGATATGATTCAGAAAAATAATAATTTTATTTTTAAAGTCCCATACGCAAGTTACCCAGAAAAAGTATTCACTGACTCTTATATTGATGGAGCTAGTATTTATTTAGACAAAGAAGGAGTCTTGGGATTTCCTCTTGTTGTTGATCCTATTGTTTTATATTACAACAAAGATATTTTAACTAATGAAGGAATAATAATTGATCCAAAGAATAATTTAAGTTGGGATGAATTGTTTCCTTTAAATTCGACTCTCACTAAAAGAGATAATATTGGGACAATAAGTCAAAGTATGATTGCTCTCGGTCAGTATAATAATGTAAATAATGCAAAGGATATATTAGCAACTCTAATTATTCAAAATAATAATCCCATTGTAGAAAGGAGTGATGTTGGATTTACTTCAGTTTTAAGTGGTAATGCTGCAAATTTTAATGTTTCTCCAATAGAGTCAGTGCTCAAATTTTATATAGAATTTTCTAATCCAACAAATACTGCATATTCTTGGAATCGTTCATTACCGAACTCTTTAGATATGTTTACTAAAAGTGCGCTTACTTTTTATATCGGTCGTGCAAGTGAATTATTTAACATTCAAAACATAAATTATAATTTAAGTTTTGATGTAACTCAGATTCCACAAATTAAAAATACAACAACAAAACGAACCTTTGGAGAAATATATGCAGTTGTTATTAATAAAAAGTCTAGTAATTTAACTTCATCTATTCAAGTAGCAGGGGAATTGAGTCAGGGTGATAATGCTAAAAGTATATCTGTAGCCACTTCTTTACCACCTGCATCAAAGGCTCTTCTTATTTCTGAAAAACCTACAGGTCAAGGTTCAAATTTTTTATCTACATTTTTTAATTCAGCATTAATATCTAGATCTTGGATTGATCCAGATAAGGCCAAAAGCGATTTAATTTTTGGAGAATTGATTGAGAACATATTATCAAATAGATTATCAATGGGAGAATCAATAAGCAAAGCTCAAGATCAACTTCAGCTTTTATTAAATAAATAAGATGAAATTTTTGAAAACAAAAAAATATAGTATTTTATCCAACATTTTCAAGTATAGTTTTATTGGTGTATTTGCAGTTACTATTATTTTTTACTCATTATTTATTAGTGGTTTTAAAAATATTGCAAATGCTGTGGGGGAAAAATTAACCACAACGGATATTACTTCATCATCAGTTTTAGTAACATTTACTGCTCCTAATAAAAACTCTACAACACCACCTTACACTGTATATTTAGATGATAAATTAAACGGGTATACAAATCCAACAAAAAATCAATACAAGACTATTGAAAGTAGCGCTATTAGTAGTATGGGCGTGGCGAATCTTAATTTTACAGGTTTAGACCCTAGTACTGAGTATATTTTAAGTCTTGAACATAATTCAACTAAAATAATTCAAACTAATTTTACGACAAGAGTAAAAGAAACATATGGAAAAATAACAAATATTGTTCCATCATCTGCCAAGGTTGGAGAAACTGTTACAATCTATGGGGACAATCTTACTGGTGTAAGTGGGATTACTTTTAATGGAGTTTCTGCGATTCCATCTACTAATAATGCGACAGAAATTGTTGTTAAAATACCCGAAGGGGCTACAACCGGAAATGTTTTTATTAGATTTGCAAATTTTACTGAAATAAGTAGTCCTACTCCTTTTACAGTAACTCCCACCAGTGGAACTAGTACAGGTACAGGTACAGGTACGGGAACAGGTAGTGGTACATATACTGGTACAAGTACATCGGGTAAACCTATTGTTTGGCACGGCTTAGTTCCTGAGTGTAATACAGGTAAAATTGTAGATGGTGCTTATGAAAATGCTTGTGATTTTAATATGGTAATGGCTATAATTAACAAAGTTATTAATTTCTTATTAGTAACTATGGCTACACCTCTTTTTGCTTTGATAATTATTTATGCTGGATGGTTGTATCTTAGTGATATGGGTAGTTCTGAAAATATTACCAAAGCCAAGAAAATTATAAAGAATGCATTGATTGGTTATGTTATAGCACTAGCTGCGTGGCTTATCGTAAAAACTATTCTTACCAGTTTAGGGTTTACTGGTCCAATGTACTTAAGTTAATTATTAATAATTATTTTTATATGAAAATTTTTAAATCAAAAAAATATAGCATTTTATCAAATATTTTAAAATATAGTTTTGCTTTTGTATTTGCTTTTTCTCTTATATTTACCGCAAATGTTGCATTAGGAATTAGATGTCCAGATGGAATTGAAAGACCTACTTGTCCAGATGGAAGTGGTGGTAATCTCGGTTCAGATGGAAGTGGTGGTAATACAACAAATATTACAACTAAAATAGAAAATCCTCTCGGGAATCAGATTGATTCAATCCCAAAGTTTATAGAAGCAATTATAAATATAGTTCTAGTAGTTGGAATTCCGATTGTAGTACTTGCTATTATTTATACAGGTTTTCTTTTTGTTAAAGCTCAAGGTAATCCCGAAGAAATAACTAAAGCTAAAAATGCACTTCTTTATACTCTGATTGGTGCCACATTGCTACTTGGAGCATTTGTTATAGCAAATGCTATTGGTAAAACGGTCGATGAGATTAAAAGTTCGACATAATATGAATAAATAATTATATGGATAGTTGTCCAACCGCAGGAAATCTTGAGAATATAACAGATATAATAAACTTTGCTTCCTGTACATTAGCAAATGCAGTAATTCCTCTTTTGATAGGATTAGCTGTTACTGCTTTTGTATATGGAATTATTCAGTTTTTCTTAAATCCAGACAATGAGGAAAAGCGCAAAGCCGGTAAAAGTTATATGCTTTGGGGAGTAATTGCTTTATTTGTGATGGTTAGTTTTTGGGGGTTAGTAGGAATTCTGTCTGATACCTTTACCCCTGGGGGTAATACTGTTTACATGCCAGGTCTTCCAGAGAAACAGTAAAATATTGTACATATTATATCTAATTGATATAATATACTTAGTTATTAAATTTTTATTTTCTAATGTCGACAGAAAATAATAAAGTTATTTTAAGATTATTAAAGTTTATAAATTATAAATTAGTTTTAAATTATGAAAAAAATCATTGTTTTAGGTTTAGGTTTAGTTTCAGTTCCATTTGTTACAAATGCTGCTGATCAAATAAAAGGTATTTTAGATCAATTAATAGGTTACTTGAATTACATTGTTCCTGCATTAATAACAATTGCTGTTGTTTACTTTATCTGGGGAGTTATAACATTTATGACTTCATCTGACGAGGAAGCAAAGAAGATGGGCCGTACAAAAATCATCAATGGTCTTATTGGTCTTTTTGTAATCGTTGCTTTCTGGGGAATAATTGCTGTTGTTAAAAATACTTTTGGAATAGGAAATGTTACTGGTCAAAATATAACACCATGTGTTCCTACTGCTGCAAATAATATGGGTGCAAATTGTTAATAATAAATATATGAATTTAGGAATTATACCAACAGCAGAAGCAAGTGTAGCAACTTTAATGAAAGCTATAGACAAGGTGATAATAAATCCTCTGATAACGCTTTTATTTGCCCTTGCTGTAGTTTACTTCCTTTATGGACTTGCTCGTTACTTATTATCTCCAGAGAATGAAGAAATACGTAAAACTAGTAAAATGCATATGTTGTGGGGGGTAATCGGTATGTTTATAATGGTCTCCGTTTTTGGAATTTTAAGTATGATTTTAAATACAATCGGAGAGGATAATATAAAAATAAATAGTACAGATATAACCATACAACAATAAATAGTTTATATAAAATAAAACACGCTTTCCTAAAAAGGGAAGCGTGTTTTGTTTTATTTAGTATGTATTCTTTTTGAAAGCATACTATTTAGATTACTGTTTTTTAAATTCACATACAACGGTAATCTCTTCGTCGTAATAAGAAAGTTCAAAATAAGCAACATTTTCACTGGCTTGATGAAATGTTCCATCTCCCCATATTTCTTTTCTGCCGTTTTGGTCTTGATGGTAATATTTCTTTCCACCGCCAAAAGAATCATATTTATAACCAAAAGGAACCATTACCCTAACTACCTGTCCTTTTTTAAGAGAATGTACTTCGGTGTAAGTGCTAGGTCTAGCGGTTACCTTTTTAGAATTAGTTTCTTCAATTTTGTTTTGCTTCCTTTTTTCAACATAATCTTTTTTACAAGATTTAAATGTTGAACTGATAGCAACTACAAAAAGAATTGATACAATTATAAGTAATACCAATTTTATCATTGGATTACCTGATTTTACACTTGAACTCATTTTTTACCTTTTTTTTCATCATTTGCACTTCCCAACATTGTTACATCTCGTAGATTTTTCAAATCAGGAGCATTAACATTTAAGTTAATATCCTTTTCTGTGTACCCGTCGAGATTCATGAGTTTCACCATTTTTTCAGCTTTTGATCTTTCCATACCACCACTAACAAGTTTGTTAATAGCTTTATCGATAGAATCTGCGCCTGAAATCATGTCCCTGAATTTTTGAGCTGCTTTACTGAAGTCGCTATCTGTTAACCTAACAGTAACTTCAACTCCATGTCGTTTTTCAAAATTCAAAATTTTTATATTTGGATTTGTTTCTGTACCAAACACAGTATTATTTATTTCTTCTTTTTTAAGAAGATCTTTACCCTGCTTACTTGCATAATAGTCAGATAGAAGCATTGAAAATAATGCTTTACCTTTTTCTTGTATTGCTTTAGGTTCAAATGATGAAAATAAAAGAATTTTTTCTCCAACATCTTCTCCAAAACATTCAGTAAGGTCTGGTCTAAAGGTAGAGACACAAGTTACAGTCATCTCTGCGTCTAATGAATCATAGGTTTCAGGTTTTGATGGTTCGGTTAGTTCTATTCTAAGATCAATTGTTTTTTCCTGAGCTTCTTCCCATGGGAGTTTAAAATTAACCCCAGGGAATAATACTCTCATTTTTCCAGTAAATGAATTTTTGAGAATACCTGCATGAAAAGCAGGGATAGTACTCTCAGTATAATACTGAGTTGTGAATGCTAATATTAATCCCACAATCATTATTCCCCAGATTCCCAATAAGGATCCGAAAAATAATAAAGATACTAATACTGTTGCGATTAAAATCGAGTAGACATCATTTGGTGTCTTTGTGCTCGGAATGATATTTCTAGTTGCCATTTTTGAAGCCCTCCTAAGGCTTTTTTGTTTTTTAGTTAATTATTATTAATTTATTTGTTTTATTGCCAATCAAATTTATGGTGGGGGATTGGCTATTAAAACAAATAAATCAATAAAACTAACAATGTTGTCAAAGAGCTAATTAACTCTTTATATTATATCACATATAATGGTCATTTGTCAAGTCAAGTTATTCAAATTTATACCTATATTAAAAGGATTAAATCATAAAATATTTGATTTTTATATAAAAAATGCTATACTGATTCGGTATTTTGGCCTTATCGTCTAACGGTTAGGACATCGGCTTTTCAAGCCGGTAAACGGGTGAAGTTTGGGAAAGGGACCCAAACTGCAAGGTCGGAGCACGACGGTGCGAGACGGGGTCGCGAGATTTTTCAGTAGAAAAATACTTGTGACCGATGAACTTGGAATCGAACCCTGATTCTAATTTATAATAAAATATTGGCCTTATCGTCTAACGGTTAGGACATCGGCTTTTCAAGCCGGTAATCCGGGTTCGATTCCCGGTAGGGTCACAAATAGTAACATAAATCATATACATGATATAATATGATTATGAAATTTAAAATAGATCTATTAATTTTACTAATTATTATAACGATAATTATATTCTTATTTTTAATAATAGATAAGAAGGAATCTTGGTCTGGATATTTTTATCTTAATAGAGATGATACATCAAATGTAATTAAAAGTAATTCCAAATTTGATTCTATAGATAAATGTAATCAATGGATTAATGGTGTTGAATCTAAATTTAATTTATTTAATAACGTTAAATATAGTGGCCAATGTAGACTAAATTGTAAACATGAGGACGAAATGGATAGTTGTGAAAAAATACTTCAATCATAGTAAAAAATCGTCTTTATATATATGATATAAAATGTTTTTTATAAAGTTAATTTCCCAAATCCCCCTATACTCTCTATAATCTGGTTCCAATTTTATCCCACTTTGGTCGTAGATTTATATAACTTATTTTTTTAAATATCTATTTATAATTTGAAACATTTGTTATAATTATTTTATGAATAAAAAATTTATTATAGCCATGATGAAAGTTCTTACTCTTTGCATTATTATTTTTGCAGTTAGCGCATTCTTTATTTATGATGCAAAAATTATTGGCTGGGCTATTCTTGCTTTGGGTTTGTTGTGTTTAGTATCTTTAGAATTTTTTAAGATTCCAATAAAAACTGTATGGCCTGATATTGTTTTTGGTTTAATTGATAATGGTATCTTAGCTATTTTAGCTGTAATAGGTGGATCAATAGCTGGGGTGGCCGGAGCAATTATTGGTGGCGCAGTTGGTAATGCTATTACAGATGGTATAGCTGGTGTATTTGAAGGACAAATGGCTGAACGATTAAGAGAAAGTAATGTATCTGAATCAAGAACAATGCTGGGCTCATCTGTTGGTAAAATGGCAGGATGTTTACTGGGAGCTGGTGTAGTACTAATAATAGCCAATTTTATTAATCCTACTTTGTAGAATTATCTTAATAAGTATTTAATACTTTTATATTTTCTAAAATCTGGTTCCAATTTTTTCCCACTTGGGTCACCAATTATTTAAGCATTATTTTGTAATGTTATTTTTCTGCAATCCAAAGGGATATTTTTGTAATTTGGAATCTGACTTAATAAAAAAAATAAAAACCCCTATCACAACAAAGTAATAGCGGTTTATTTTATATTAGATATTTCCATTTAGTGGACAGATTTTAGACTGTCTATTAATTAAAATCAATGATTACTTCTATCGCTACGCCTATAGTTGTCGGTCATTTATTTAATTAATTATCTACACTTTTTTCCAAAGATCAAGGTAACCGAAAATGGTTACAAAATTCAATTCACTGTGATTCTTGTTCAAGAATAATTAAGTAGACTTGAAAAAGATAAAATAAATCTAAAAAACTTTTTTAATTAAGGAAGTTAACGTATAACATTCCTTCAAAATAAAACACGATTTTATCAATATGGACATATTGGTCCAAAAAACAACTAACTACATATTATTTACGCGCGTAGCTCGTAAATGGGAAAGTTAAATTAACAATCTTGTTGGTAGTATAGCATAAGGAAAATTATTTGTCAAGCTTTTTGACCTAATTCAATAAATAGCCTTATATTACAAAGAATCTGATTCCAATTCCAACCCCTAGGGTCACAGAGTAAAATTTGTCATATAATTATGATATAATTTTTATATGTCAAAACTATCAGAAATAAGTAAAAAATACAAAATACAAGCAGATAGATTACTTTTAGAATCTGGATTAATAAATACTTTAAAAAAATACGGGGAATTAAATTTTGTGGGTGCTTATGCTGGAGATGTAATGATGCATGGTGATATTGATATGGCGGTAGTTAGAGATCAATCTTATTCATTAGAAAATATATTTATAATATTTAAAGAAATATATTTTCAAAGAAAATTTAAATCCTATTTTCTAGATGGAGATTGGAATAATCCCAAAAAAGGAAAAGATTTTCCTGATGGACATTATATAGGCATGAAAGATGTAATTGATGGTGAAAAATGGAAATTTGATATTTGGTTTCTTTCAAAAGAAGAATTTGCAAAAAGGCGTGATATGTTATCAATCGATACCATTAAACTCACTGAAGAACAAAAAGAACTAATCTTATTTTTTAAACAATACAGAAAGGATAATAAATTGGATATAATGGGGCAGATTATTTATAAAGCTGTATTAGAAGGGGATTGCAAAACAATTGAAGAGTTAGAACAATATATTAAGATTTAAGTAATTAATCTCAAATTCCCTTATATTTTCCAAAATCCAATTCCAACCAACTAGTGTCACATTGACAAAAAGCAATAAGTATGCTATTATTGAAAGTAGAAATTCTTTTGTTTTAAATATAACGTAAGCTTTCGGGCTGAATAAAAATTAAAAAAATGATTGTAACTTTACTGATTGTTTTAATTTGTATTTGCTGGCTAGGATTCGGGTATGTTTTTGTCCAATTTGGAGGTGATGAATCTACTAAAAAATCAACCTCATCTAGAATAGCCGGTTTGTTATTGTGGCCGTTCATATTAATCATTAAAATTCTCTTTGGGGAGTGGACATGATAAATAAAATTATATTAAAGGTCTGAAATTTCAGGCCTTTTCTTATATTTTTTTTTAAATAATATTAAACTTTCTATTATCTGATTCCAATTTTGTCCCCCTAAGGTCACATTGACAAAATCAATAAATATACTATAATACAAATAAGACTGAGTTATTCAGCAACGTATTTGAAGGATCGTATGTCTTCAAGATTGTTCTTTATATTTATTTAAACCGTTATGGCAAACAAATTACCAGAAGGCCTATTCCAGATTACTGAAGGCCCTTCAAAATTCGACCTAATGTGTAGCTTATTTGATGGCAAGGTTGTAAAAATAACCTGTGAGTTTACTGGGAGAACCAGCACCAATGTAGCTGCCGCTAAATTTAGAATTTGTCCTAAACTTGAAGTTATCTTCATTAAGGTTGGTATTGAAGATGGGTCTCATGACTCATGGCTTGGAGAAGTTGACTTTCGTGCTACTAACTATGAAAATGAACGTCGCCAGTTTTACTACGATACTAGAAGGAGAACTGGTCACATCAGAGAGGTTATAAAATAATTTCTCAAACAATATTAAATTGAAGCATCTAGGAATAGGTGCTTCTTTTTTTTTATTTATATATTAATTTTGTAATCTTCTTATATACTTCACAATCTGACCCCGATTCCAACCCTTTTGGGTCATAAATTTATGTTATAATTTAAAAATGAAATACTCATCAGTTATTTTTGATTGGGATGGTACATTAGGTACGACACTCCATTTGTGGCTTGAAGCATATAAGAGTGAACTTATAAAATTAGGATATGATTTATCAGACGAAGTTATTATTGCTGATTTTTTCTATGAACACGGAAAAACAATTATTAAATATCCCAATATTGATTTTGATATTTTTATGACAGGAGTTCGTGATTATATGATTAGTCATGTATCACATATGAAGTTATATGCCGGAGTTCATCAATCATTAGAAAAATTAATAAATAATAATATTACTCTTACCTTAGTTTCCTCGAGTCCAAGAAAATTACTTGAGAAGGTTTTAGAGCTTAATGACCTTACTAAATTCTTTTCAGTTATCTCTGGTTTTGACGACATAATGAAACACAAACCAGATCCTGAGCCTTTTTTAAATATTATTAAGATAGCAGGACTTAACCCAAAGAATACTATAGCAATTGGTGATTCACCTCACGATATTTCCGCCGCAAAAGCAGCAGGAATAGATTCTTGTATTTTCTTACCGATAGAAAACAAAATATTCTATGATTTTAATAAATTAAAAGGAACGAATCCAACATTTATTGTTGAAAATTTAAATGATTTTGCAAATCTTATTTTAAAATCCTAAACCCACTTGTATTCTCCATAATTTGGTTTCAATTTTGTCCCACTATGGTCACAAATTGACAATATTATTATATTGTTTTATCATTAAACCTAAATAAGGTTAAAAGCTATACCTAAAATAGCTATACTTACAAACAAATACTTTATAACATGGCTAAAAAAAATGTCATCGAGGGGTCAAACAAGGTTTCGGCTTCTCAGCTTAAGGATTTTTTTCGTCAGATTGACGAAGGGAGTATCACTGGTGATCATATTCAGGCTATTCTTGAAAGAAGAAATTTTTTTAATGAGAATCCTGAATTAACTCTAATTTCTAAAAAAGAAAAATTGTATGAAATTGAAGTCGATGGAACTAAAACATTCGACGAATTAAACAAAAAATGCAATTATGAATTTGAATGTTCCGAACCTACATTTGACGATTTTTCGATTATTAATAAAGTGAAAAGAAAAAGTTTTATCAAATTATTTAATTTTGATGACAAATTTACTTCTTTTGAGATAATAGAAAAAATGTTAAATGAAAATTTCCAACCCTCAACATTAGAGGAAAATCTTTGTTTAGTTGCTCGTGAACCTCAACTTCGCACTCAATTTAGTATTGTTGCACTAGGATCATTAACGAATGATGATACTAGTAATGTCCCAATATTAATTCAGGGTAGTAGAACAATTGAAACAGTCCCAATTTCTAATCCCACTGATAAAACCTGGCATGAATGGGATCCCATGTTTAAGTATAGATTTGCAGGTACTAAAATTCAAGACCAGTAATTTTTAAAGTATGGATAATAAATTTTTTTAAAAGCTCAATTCATTTAAGGATTGAGCTTTTATTTACATTTTTCATAATATAATTGTATGTTTCCAGTAATCTGGTTCCAATTTTGTCCCACTTGGGTCACAAATTTATACATCTTATTTTATATGGATATTTTTTTTAATATCTATTTATTATTTGAAACCTTTGTTATAATTATTTTATGAATAAAAAATTTATTATAGCGATGCTGAAAGTTATTACTCTTTGTATTATTATTTTTGCAGTTAGTGCCTTTTTTATTTATGATGCTAAAATTATTGGTTGGGCTGTTCTTGCGCTTGGGTTATTATGTTTGGTATCTTTACAATTTTTTAAAATTCCAATTAAAAATGTATGGCCGGATATAGTATTTGGTTTGATTGATAATGGAATTTTAGCTATTCTGGCTGTCATAGGCGGATCAATTGCTGGTGTTGCGGGAGCAATTATTGGTGGTACAGTAGGTAATGCTATCACGGATGGAATTGCTGGAGTTTTTGAAGGACAAATGGCTGAACGATTAAGAGATAGTAATATATCTGAATCAAGAACAATGCTCGGTTCATCTATAGGTAAAATGGCTGGGTGTTTACTAGGAGCTGGTGTGGTGCTAATAATAGCCAATCTTGTTAATCCTGCTTTATAATAATTATCTTAATAATTAGTTAATATTCTTAAAGCTTAACTATTTTCACTAATATATATGCTAATTTATTAAATTTCAGAATTTATATAGATGAACAATCAGGATTTTTTCATTTCCACTATGAGTAGGCGATTTAAACATATTGTGAAGTGTATAACTATTTGACGCTATTTATAGATTATTGTACAATTTAATTAAATTTTTATAACACATAAATTGAAAATATACACGGTATTTCCCGTTTTAATTATATGTTTTATCTATTCATTCCTTAAAAAACCAAAATGAAAACATCAAAGATTATCTCTTATGTATTTGTGATGATTTTAGTATCATTATCGTTTACAACACCATCGTGCGATCCCTTAAAAATTGATTGCGATGGGATGGGTACTCTACAGTTAACAAACAAATCTCTTAACACTGTACAAAAAGTTATGATTGACGGTGTAAACTACGGAACACTTGATCCAAGTGAAAAAAAAGACTTTAAACTAGCCCCGGGTCAGCATGTTTTTCAACAGGTTGGCATCTCAAACGGCGTCGGTTGTAGTGTAGCGTATGTTATCATTATTGAATGCGAAACCTCCGGATTTTCATGTAATAATTAATCAAGGGTTTTAATTCAGGTAAAATAATCTATTTGGTATAAATTAAAAAGGTGGGCAAGATTGTCCACTTTTTTTATTAATAACTAAGTATTTAGAATATCTATTTCGATTGTTTATCACATTTAAAACCACTTCAATAAATTTAACGGTCTTTTTAATTAATTTATCGATTTTATTTTAATAATTTTTTAGCTTCCTTGGTGATGAATTCTTTTATAGTTCCTTTAAATAAGGAAAGTGCAAATGGAATTGTTCCATCAAGGTCAACACTTGATTGACAGACCGTAAGAGTTCCACTTATTGGAAACCCTTTGGCGGTAAAATTAAATTCACCAACGTAGTCATTCCAATGTTCATTGAGATTTGTAATCTCGTTCGCATTTTCCTCCTTAGTTTTACTTAGGAGTTTTTTGATTCTTTTTAAAGCCTCGTCTTTATGTAGTCGATGGGGAATAGATAAATTTATATTGGCCATTGTTTTTGATTTAATTGTTAATAAAAATATTGATTAATGTAATTTTCCTCACATAACATTATATTATATTTAACATTTTTACAAGATAAGGAAGTAAATAAATTTATAATCTTCAATATTTGATTCATATTTTGTATTAATTGAGTTAAATAACCCGAGTGTAAAATTAGAAGATTAATTTAATTAAAGGAGTTAAGAATTACTATCTTAAAATAGTAGTTCTTTGGTATTTATTATATAAAATGAGATAAATTTTAATACTTTTGCGTATTATCAACAGTTGTTGTAATTATATTTTTAATAAACTAGAATTATTGTATGAATCTTAATATAAAAATAAATAAAGATATTAAAGAAATAGCTAGTTTTGTATCTTATTCTGTAAATAAACAATTAGAGCTCGGAAAGAATGTTTTATTTATTGTTTCAGGAGGCTCTTGTATCTTACTTGAAATAGAAATATCAAAAATGATTAAAGAATTTACTAAAGATAAATTAGTAGTGATTTTAGGTGATGAAAGATATGGTGTGGTAGACCATGAAAACTCTAATTGGTTTAAATTAAAAGAAGCAGGATTCAATATAAAAAATGCAAAATTAATCCCTATTTTAATTGGTAAAGATATTAATACTACAACTTCAAATTTTAAAGAAGTTATAAAATATGAATTAAATAATGCTGAATATGTAATAGGATTGTTTGGAATAGGGATAGATGGTCATACTGCGGGTATCTTGCCTCATAGTGAAGCTTTAAATGAGAATGAATTAGTATGTTCGTATAAATCAGAAACATATAATCGTATTACGATTACACCCAAAACTATTTATATGTTAGATGAAGCTGTTGTTTATGCTGCTGATGATTCTAAATGGCAAGCAATTGAAAGATTAAAAGAAGATTTGCCAATAGAGGACGAACCAGCTCAGACTTTAAAGAGGGTTCCAGTATTAACAATTTTCGCTAAAAATGATTTATAATATAAGCAGCATTAAATATTTTATTATTATCAAAAAAAAATGAACAATAACAAACCCACTATACTTATAATAATTGGTGCAACTGGTGATTTATCCAAAAGGAAACTTTTACCTGCCATTGGTCAAATTGCTGCAACCCAAATGTTACCATCTCAATTTAAAATTATTGGGGTTACTCGACAAGCAAAAATTAATTTGGAAAATTTGTTAAATGAAACAAATAATAAAGATTATCTTATAAAAAATACTGAATTATTTGAAATGGATTTACAAAATAGTGTTGACTACACTAGATTGTCTAAACGATTAAGAGAAGTTGAAATAGAATTTGGAACTGAAGCCCAGTATCTTTTTTATCTTTCAATTCCCCCTAATGTTTCAAAATCAATAATTGAATTAATTGGTAAATCAGGATTAGCAAAAAAAGATAATACTAAACTTCTTCTTGAAAAACCATTCGGAATTGATTTAAAAAGTGCTGAAGATTTAATTGAACATATTGGAAAATTTTTTAAAGCAGAACAAATTTATCGTATTGACCATTATCTTGCTAAAGAATCTGCTCAAAATATAATCGTTTTTCGCGAAGGGAACTCGTTGTTTAAAAAAACTTGGAACAACGAATTTATTGATAAAATTGAAATTACAGTTAGTGAAGAAATTGGAATAGAGGGTCGTGTTAATTTTTATGAGAATACTGGAGCATTAAGAGACCTTGTTCAAAGTCACTTACTCCAACTGCTAGCACTTACTCTTATGGATTTACCCAAAGAGGGTCATCTCGATGAAGTTCCTCATTTGCGTTATGAAGCACTAAAACAAATTAATATTCCTTCATTAAAATCCTTATCAACTTATGCTAAACGCGGGCAATATAAAGGATATAGAGAAGAAGTAAATAATCCAAATAGCATGACAGAAACTTTTGCTTCTATTGATTTAGAATCTCAAAATTCTAAATGGAAAGGAGTTAAAATAAAATTAACTACAGGTAAGGCCCTGAAAGACAAATTTACGGAAATTAAAATTTTATATAAAAAAGATAACACTCATGAATCTAACGAATTAATTTTAAGACTTCAACCTAACGAGGGAATATCTTTTTCTTTTTGGGCAAAGCGTCCAGGGTATGAGCATCAAATAGGTAGACATGCTTTAAATTTTTCTTTCAAAGATCATTACACTGCTTTACCTGAGGCTTATGAGCAAGTGCTTTATAATGCAATAAATGGAGACCATAGTTTATTTTCATCAAGCGAAGAAGTTCTTGAAACTTGGCGAATTTTGGATACATTACAAAAAAATTGGTCAACATCAACATATGATTTAATTATTTATGAAAAGGGTAGTGATGTAGGTGAAGTTGTCAGTTAGTTTAAAATCATATATAAAAAAATGGACCAGCTTATTAAAAGCTGGTCCATTCTATATTAAGTGTAAATTACATCTAAATAAGATGTTTTTTTAAATGCCAAACCATTTTTTCAAAGTGTTTCTCGTCCTTAAGGTCAAAAATTTTGAAGTTATCAGTATCAGGATCCAAATCCAGATAATCCAAAGATACATTAAACGAAACTTTTTCTTCGGGAGTTAATTTATCTTGTAAATAGACAAGAACTTGTCCATTCCAATATAAATGTAAAGTCGCCTTACGATTTTTATTTTCAATTGCCCACTCATAGCAACCTAAATTTAAACCTTCAATTTCATTTACTACAAGTTTTAATTTATCCTGAACCATTGAAATAACTTCTGATGATAAAAGAATAAAATCTTTCTTTAGTTTAGAAAAGCTCGCGCATACCTTTTTATTTTGCATTTTTAAAGAGTTTAATAGTTTCTTCTTTCTTTAAAATTTTTATAATTTCAGATACGTTTTTGTCTCCAAATTTGCTTTTTAGAATGAATCCATCTAAGTACTCATGTTCTTTTGGAGCGTATTCGGAAAATAAATATATCTTTGCATTTTGGTTAATTTCTTTAACCATTTGCGCGAGCTTATTTCCATTCTTTTCAGAGTCGGAAATTTTTTGGGTCACAATTTCTCTTTGATCAGAATAAATATCGTGGAACATTCCACTTGTTATCACTATTAACTCACCATCTTTAGGTATGAGATCAATAGCATGATCAAAAGAATCAGTATACATCACGTACGGTGTGATAAGGGGTATATCTTTTGAGATTTTACTTGCAATAATAGATATCCACTCTGGTAAACTTTGGACGATAATGATTTTTCTCATAAACTGTAGTTTTAAATGAATTTTCTTTACATTACAATTTATATAAAAGTTTGTCAATTTACTAAATTAAAATAAAATTACAAATTGACAGTTTATTTAAATAAATATTAGGTGTATAATTGTAATGTTATTTAAATTTTTATCATTTAATTTAGATAGATTAAGCTATCAATAAAGTAGGTGAATCCAGAAATAATTCCGGATAATTATTTACTTAATCAAATATATGAAAACATCACAACAAAAAAGGTATTTTAAAATTCAAACCAAAATAACCTTTGGAATAGTTATGTTTATGTTAATTTTTATGGGATTAATTTCTTATTTATCTTATCTTACTTTTATAAAGTTTAGTAAAATAGATATTAGTAAGCATCTATCAAGTATGGTAAGTATAGCTTCTTTGCAAATTGATGGAGAGATGCACAAATCTTTACTAGTTCATGATGATGAAAATTCTGCCAATTTTAAAGAAATACAAAATGTGTTAAAAAATATTCGTAGTAGTTCAAATGATATCCAGAATATTTATACAATGACAGAGAATGAAAATAAAGAAATTGTTTTTGTTGTATCTGATTCCGGAATAGACGTCTCTCTTTTGCCTCATTTAGGTGATGTGTATACTTCATCTAGTACCTATTTAAAAAATAACTTTTCTAACATAACTAGACCAGTAGTTGAAAGTAATTTTTATACAGATCAATTTGGGACTTGGCTTTCTGGATATGCTCCATTTTATGATAATGATAATAAAAAAGTTGGGGTTTTGGGAATAGATATAAGAGCTTCAGATATTATAGAGCAAAACAAAAAAATATTTATTCTTTATTTGATTACCTTTTTACTTGCCGGTTTATTTGCAAGTTTGGTGGGTCTTAATATTAGTAAAAGAATCTCAAAATCTATTTCATCTTTAACTAATATGTTAAAAGATGAGAGAAATTTAGAAGTATTTCCTTCAAGTAATGATGAGATTGGAGAATTAAAAAATGCCTTTGAAACAATATTAGATAAGACCAATGAATCTAAAGTAAATATTGAAGAACAGCTTCTAGGCGAAACTAGAACTATTGAAAAAATAAATAAAGTATTAGCAAGTAAAGAAGTAGAAATTGCAGAATTAAAAAAACGAATAAATGAGTCAAAAAATAATAATTTAAAAAAATCGTAGTTTTTAATCAATAAAACACGGTCACTTTAAAAAAGTGACCGTGTTTTATTGATTAATTTTTATTTTATTTTACAGCATCTCTTAAAACTGACATAATTTCGGCGTTTATTACTTTTGGGCTGAGCATTTTTCTTAAATTATTAATTTGTTTTGGTAATATCTGTTGACCACAAAGCTCTTTCACTCTTGTTGCAACTTTTTTAGGGTCATCAAAAGACATCACCATATTTTTAAGTCCAGCTACTTTTAGTATTTCTGCGCATCCCATATTATCGCTTACAAGAACTGGAATTCCCATGCAGACAGCTTCCATCGGTACATTTCCAAACGTTTCAAATATTGATGGTGAAATTATTAAACCCTGGGATGAATAAAATTTTAATAATTCGTTGTGGGTCATGGAGGTAAACCTATTTATTGTTTTTGGCATTTGTTTTATTTTTGAATCTCCGGTCACAAAAGAAGCTTCATGATCCCAGTTCTCTTTAAGCAGAATTTTATGGATTTCAAAAAAACTTCCGAAATTTTTAATTTTATCCCATCTACCTACAGCTGCAATCCTTCTTTCTACGCTTTTAAAAACGAATTCTCCTTCTGGGATACTAAATGAATTTGGTATTATAAAAGAATTTTTAATTTCTTTTTTTATGACTTCTTTTTCTACCATTTCCAAACATAATCTTGAAGGAAAAATGAAGTGGCTAACTCTTTTTTGGAAAGATTTTTCTATTGCATTAAATATTTTTCTTTGGTTTGGTTTAAAACTTTCAGTTTCTTTGGAGTAAACTCCTGCATATCTTAAAACAATTGGTATTTTTAATTCATATGCAGCAATAGACATAAGCCAGGGGATATAATATGTACCATTCAGAAAAATAACATCCGGTTTATCTTTTTTTAAAATATCTTTAATTATTTGAATTATGGGTCTGTACTTATTTTCTAAATCTTTTAATGATTTAGAAGAATCTACCATTTTCATTAAAGGTATATCATGAATATTAATAATATGATGTTTAAACCAATCTGGATTTAGGTGTTGAAAGATTTTGGGAGCTTGCATATACCTTCTATTGTTTAGTTCAATACCTATTATTTCTTCATTTTCTTGGTCCAGAGAATCCATGAAATTGACATTAGATCTAGTAATTCCACCAATATTTTCTCTTGTTACATTTGTAGCTATTTTCATTTTTATATTATAACACAAAAATAGTATTTATTCAAACATTGATAGTTACAAAAATAATACCAATAATCTAAAAAATTATTGGTATTATAGTAATTTGCGAATCCTTTGCATGGGTACAAGATTTCCGGGGCATGATTTTAGGCAATTTGGTGTTTCGTTGTGTCCTAAAATATTTTCAATGGGAATTTTATATTCTTCTTTTAGAATTAATATTAATCTAATTAAAGAACGATACTGTTTAAAAGTAGGTGTAAAATTATCAAAATTACCTACAAGACAAATTCCGATTGATTTTCTGTTATAGCCATAAGCATGAGCACCAACATATTTAATTGGTCTGGCTTTAAATAATCGCCCATTTTTTGTTATAACACCGTTACCAATAATAAAATGGTAACCTGTATTATCCCATCCACGTAAAAATTTATGGCGAATTTTAATCAAAAAAGGACAATCAAAAAATCTGTTTGAGTGATGGATTATTATAAATTCCACCATCTCTTTTTTTAATTCCTCCATTTATTCCGTTTTTAGAGTTAACTACTTTTGTTTACATTACTATTAATTTAACAATAAATCAAATATATTATTTAAAAATGCGGATAGTAAAATTTTTTGATATAATACGATTATGAATAAAAAACAAGTTGCTTTGATCGTCCTTGATGGATGGGGATATAGAGAAGAAAAAAAAGATAATGCTATAGAAACGGCGCATAAGCCAAATTTTGATAGTATTTGGAATAAATATCCTCATACACTATTAGAAGCTTCTGGGCTCAAATTTGGACTTCCTGATGGGCAAATGGGCAATAGTGAGCTTGGTCACATGACAATTGGGGCTGGTAGAATATTATATCAAGATTTAGTTAGGATAAATAAGTCAATTTCAGATGGAGATTTTAAAAATAATTCAACTTTTAAAACTTTATTTGAACATGTGTTGAAATATAATTCGACATTACATGTTGCTGGTCTTTTATCTCCTGGTGGTGTTCATAGTCACATGTCTCACTTGTTTGCTTTTTTAGAAGTTGCAAAAGATTATGGAATTAAGAAAATTGCAATTCACGTATTTACAGATGGACGAGATACTCCACCTCAAAGTGCATCAAGTTATATTAGTAAACTTGAAGATTTAATTCAAAATCTTGGTGTAGGAGAAATAGCTTCAATTTCTGGACGTCTTTATGCTATGGATAGAGATCAAAGATGGGAGCGTTTGGCTAAAGCTGAGGAGGTAATATTTGAAGGCAAGGGAACAATATGTAGTATTAAGCCATCAGTTTATATTGAAAATTTATACAAAGAAGGAAAGATGGATGAACACTTAGAGCCTTTTGTTTGTCTAAATAAAGAAGGGAATGCATTTACCTTAAATGAGAATGATGGTTTTTTTCTTTTTAATTTTAGAGCTGACCGTATGAGAATGATCACAGAGAGGATAGGAGAAAAATATAAAGATAAAAATGTTTGTTTGGTAACTATGACTGAATATAAAAAAGAATATAATTTTCCTGTGGCATTTTCTCCGTTTAAAATAAATGAAACTCTTGGTAAAACGATTAGTGAAAATAATATGACACAGGCTCATATTGCAGAAACAGAAAAATTTGCACATGCTACTTATTTCTTGAATTGTGGTGAAGAAATTCCTTATAAAGGAGAAGAACAGATTTTAGTACCAAGCCCACAAGGTGTATTGACCTATGATTTGGCTCCTAAAATGTCAGCACAGCTTGTAGCAGATAAAACCATTGAACAAATAGAAAAAGGTACAGATTTTATTTTTGTTAATTTTGCAAATGCAGATATGGTTGGGCACACATCTGAAGTGCCGGCTATTATAATTGCAATTGAAGAAGTTGATAAAGAATTGGGTAGAATACTAGAAGTCTTGAAAGCAAGAGGTGGTGTTGCTTGTGTGACTGCTGACCATGGAAATGCTGAAATGAATATTGACCCAATTACGGGTCTTAGACATACTTCTCATACAAATGACCTTGTTCCATTTATTTTAACTGACGAAAGTAAGAAATTAAAAAATGAAGGTACTCTTGCGGATATAACGCCAACTATTTTAGAGCTATATGATATTAAAAAACCAGAGGAAATGACAGGGGAGAGTCTTTTAAATTGAGAATTGAGAATTATGAATTTAGGGGAACAAAATCTGCACATGCAGATTTTGTTTTCATGTTGAAAATAGTGATTAAATCTAGTATAATCTAGGAGTTAATTAATGATTGTAAATCATGGAGGGTTGGCAGAGAGGTTGAATGCACCGCTTTCGAAAAGCGGAATCTTCGTAAGAGGATCACAGGTTCAAATCCTGTACCCTCCGCAACCAATACATAGTATTGGGAGGATGGATTTGAAAGACGGAAGCCGGCGGGCTGAGTCAAGGTTATGAGATTTTTCAGTAGAAAAATACTTGTAACCAAATCCTGTACCCTCCGCTTTGCGAAGAATATTTTTGCGCGGTTATGCTGTCTTGGTAGAAAAAGCATTTTATAAAGGTAAACAGTAACGATGTTTGAAATATAAAATCTTTGCGCGGTTAGCTCAGTTGGTAGAGCGCGTCATTGACGTTGACGATGTCACAGGTTCGACTCCTGTATCGCGCACAAAAAAATTACGACAGTAATTTTTTTAGCGCGATAGCACATGAACTTCTTCATGTGCGTACAGGAGTCGAAAGACTTTTCATTATTTGCTTTGCAAATTGAAAAGTACCCGAATAGGT
>JBBRWS010000002.1:0-150384 GCA_038249055.1 Minisyncoccia bacterium | reverse complement strand
CTACTTTCGAGCCACTAAGACTTGTCATAGAACCAACACCTGAAATATATACAGATGAACAATTACTTGAAGTCCATGAAAGGGTTGTTGTGCCACCTAATGTAATCGTAGTAGGACTTGCAGATAGTGTTGCATTACAAGTGGATACAGGAGGTGTAACTGTTTTTGGATTAACAATAATTCCTAGACTAGCTGTTACTGTTTTTGTTCCATCAAGAGTCTTAGTGAAAAGAGTTACATTTTGTAAGTATGGACTATTAGTTGAAAAAAAACTGCTACTACCAGTGTATGCTGGATAAATTACTTTTGACCCTGATGGGCCAGAAACAGGCTCAGTATTGAAAAGACTTATCGGGCCACAATTATTTGTACTCCAACTAAGAGTTACAGGATCTCCCGCAGTGATAGTGGAAGGGGTTGCAACGAAACTTGAAAATACACAAGAAGAATCTGTAGCTGATAATGTTGTAAATGATCCTTCTTCTGAATACCCTGTAAGCCCTGCAGAGTTTTTAGCATAGCCACGGAATTTGTATGTAGTATTAGGAGACAAACCTGAAGCCGTTATCATTGCTCTCTCAAGAGTAGACGCAAAACAATTTGTAGTTGGTGTAGCTGATATTGAGTTGGCGTTGTAACAAATACCACGTTCTGTAAACCCTGTTGGATATCCTGAATAAAAATTAGAAACAGACAAAACAGCACTACTTGAAGTAACAAAACCCCAGTTTACATCTGCAACCCTAGGAGCAGAATTAGTAGTTACCGGTGCAAATGTTGCATACACAGTACAGGCATCAGTTATAGACGCAGTTGTGTAAACATTACCAGAAAGTGAACCCTCACATCCTGTTACTGAAGCTGTATATCCAGCACTTGGAGTAATAGTAAATTGTTTAGTTTGACCAACATTTGATGAAACTGATATTGGCCCAGTTGGTAAAATTGTTCCATTTGGTCCAGAAGAAGTGTAAACATTAACTGAAGTTGGAGCAACGGTACATCCTGACGTATAAAATGAATTATCAGGAGAATATGAAGTACCTGTTGCGTTCTTTGCATAACCACGATAATAATATTTGGTACCACAAGTAAGACCATCACGGGTATGAGTAAATGCCCCAATGAATGAACCCCCTGCAGAAACACAGCCTGTTGTAGGAGATGGTGATACTCCAGTACAAGTTCCTCTGTCTATAATAGTAGCAGGACTTCCAGCGGATGTAATGTTTGCTCCTAGTATTGCAGATGATTGAGTATAACCAGAAGATGTTGGAGTTGAAACTGCAGGAAGTGAGCCAGATAAAGGTGTAGTGAAGGCTACACTACCACCATAACTAGTGGCTGTTCCATTTGTAGCATAACTTATAGCGATGTAACTAGTACCTGCAATTAGGTCACTTCTATCTTGAGAATATGAACCTAATGCACTAACACCATCACTTAGACAATTATCTATCGGTCCTTGAGAAGCTAAACCATAGCAAGTACCACGAGCTGTTAAGAGTGGAGTCCAACCTAAATCAGTAACACTTGAATTTAATGTTACACCATTTGGTGTAAGATTAGAGTATGTTGTAGCACCTAAAGTTGGAGGCATAGGAATGTCTGCCGCTGAACCTTTTAGAATAGCTCTTAATTGAAAAATCTCATTTTTGAGATTTTGGATTTGTAATAAAGCGTCACTCAGAACAGATGCATCAGCTTGAGAACCCATTGCTAAGAATCCAAGAATAAACAAACCCGCTAATATTTTTTTCATGTGTGATTATTTAGAACTGTACAACATTATTTATTATTAATGTGACAATACTACAACTATCATTAATTAATATGGCTTTATTATATCACAAGAAAAATACAAAATAAACAAAACCCTCTAATTTTAATTAGAGAGTTTTGTTATAATCATAAATATATTATTTTGCTATATAAGGAAGTAACCCCATAAAACGAGCACGTTTGATTGCTTCAGCAAGTTTACGTTGGTTTTTTGCTGTTACATCAGTACGGCGACGAGCAAGCATACGAGCACTTGGAGATAGAAATCTTTTTAATACTTCTACGTCTTTGTAGTCAATATGTTTTATATTGTTTGATGAAAAATAATCTTGTTTCATAATAATTAGTTTCTAGTGACTAGTTTATAGTGACTAGGGATTGTTAATTCTTTTAATTTTATCTGACTAGCAACTAGACCCTAGTTACTAACCACTTGTTCTAAAACGGTATATCTTCGGCGTTTATTTGTTCTTCTGGATAATCGATAGTATCTATTTCTTCTTCCTTTTTAGCTGGTGGAGTTGAGGATTGACTTGAAACTGAAGGTGAAGATGTTCCTGTGTTCTTTGAACCAAATTGTACAGTGTCGGCAATAATTTCAGTACGATACTTTTTTGTATTTGTAGCAGCATCATCCCAACTACGAGTTTCCATTCTACCTTCAACTAATATCTGACTTCCCTTTTTCATATATGTAGCTACATTTTCAGCTGTCTTTCCCCATACTACTATATTATGATAATCAGTTTTTTCTTGTCTTACTCCATTTGCATCTTTATAAGTACGATTTGTAGCGATACTAAAAGTACAAACTTTATTTCCAGATGGAATTGCTTTTAATTCTGGATCGCGAGTTAAATTCCCGATAAGAATTGCTTTGTTTAAATACATATAATTAGTTTCTAGTTTCTAGTTTCTAGTTTCTAGTGAAATCACTACAAACTACGCTCCAAAAACTATTTAATTTTATTCTTGTAATAATGATCTTATTTACTAGAACCTAATCCGATTATACCACTAGAGCTTCAATTTCCTTGTCAATAACTTCTTCATTTATTGGAGTAGCTTCTTCGTGTTTTTGAGTTGGACGGCGCTTTGCTCCATCTTGTTTACCATAAGCACGTTTAACTGACATAGTACTTTCTCTAACTGTTTTAATCATTAAGTAACGAACTAATTTTTCATTCTTATCTAGAATATCTTTTATAACTTTAGCTTGTTCTGTACTACATTCGAATTTAACCCAACCAAAATAACCATAAGAAAATTTTTGTTTCTTATTGGCGATTGAACGAGTCATTTCATATGCTAGTTCTATTAATTTTGGGTATTCATCAGAAATAAAGGTTGCTCCTTTTTCTATGAACATATCTTTAAATATAGTTACCTCTTCTCCTAGATTTTCTTCTGCTATTGTAGGTAACATTATATAGCCTACTTCATAGACACCAAGACGAACTTCTTTTTCTTCACCTCCATTTTCTTCTATATCAGCACTTTTTTTTGTTTTTGCCATTAGATAAATGCGTAAAATACGCGATAAATTGTTAATTTTAATACCCTTCGCCTACTGGCTCAGGACCTTCGGCTCAACGCCTATGGCTATCTCGCTATGGACCAGTGTGTACCGACTTCAGGGTCGGGACAAACGAGATAAGGCATATATTAACAAATAAAACGACTTTTGTCCAGGCGTGACGAGCAACAAAAGTGAAGCAGGGTTGATAAAATTATTTATCTCGTAGGGTCCCTTTGGGGTAAAGAGGAAATAATTTTATCAATCCTGCTGAACGATATATAAATCAAATAATTTGTTTGCATTATCAACTATAGCTTTTGCTACCTCTTCTTCACTTAATCCTTTTATTTCAGATATTTTTTTAACAATTTCTTTTACATAAATAGGCTCATTCCTCTTTCCTCTATGTGGAGCTGGAGCTACATATGGACTATCAGTATCCGCTAGTATCATATTCATTGGGGTCTCTTTTATAACACTTATATAATCACAAATTTCAGGTTTTGGTTTATATGTTATTGGACCAGCAAAAGATATATATATACCTATCTCAATAAACCTCTTCATATCTTCTACACTCCCAGCAAAAAAATGAGAAACACCTTTTGTATCACCTAACTTCGAATATTTTTTTATTAATTCATAAACATCAAAATATGCGTTTCGAGTTTTATCTGTGGGATTATTACGAACATGAAGCATCAAAGGAAGTCCGAGTTCGCTTGCAAGTTCTATCTGTCCAATAAAAGCAACTTTTTGTTTTTCAATATCATCATCAGACAGATGGTAATAATCTAAACCACATTCCCCTATTCCTACAACTTTTCCAAGAATAGCCAGTTCTTTGTATTTTTCTTTATCAAAAATTTCTCCACGAGAAGTAAATTCCTTACCACTTTCTCCCAACTCTGCTTCATCGTGATATGAAGCACTTGTGTGAATAGGATGAAGTCCTATTGTTGAATAAACACCATCTGCATATTCGTTTGTCATTTCTACAGCTTTCTTTGAAGTATCATATTGAGTACCAATATTTATAATCCAAGTCTCATTTTCAAGGGCACGCGAAATAACTTCATCCCTATCTTCATCGAATGCTTTAAAATTTGTATGCGCATGTATGTCTATATATTTAGGCATAAATTAGGTTCTAGTGAATAATAAAATAATTTAAAAATTATTTTCTTAAAAACAAAGGAGATTCTGGTTTTTTATTTTCTTTAATTAATTCTTGTATTTTTTTAGATGTTTCAGGTAAGACTGATTCGAGTGACAAAGCTGCTTTATATAGATGAAATAATAAATAATAAACATCCTTCTCAGCTTCTTCTTTGTTTATTTTAATCTTCTTGAAAGGTTCATTTTTTTGAATGTACTCATCAAGATTTTTTAGATTTATCCAGATTTTATTTATAAATTTATTTATATCAAAATTTTCTAAATCTTCTATCTCGTTTGTATAATATTTCATTTTCAAGTCTTCTTCATTTAGTTTAACTCCATAGCTAATAGCCATTGTCATAATACGACTTACTAAATTTCCTAACCCATTTGCGAGTCCTGAATTATAAGCATCTTTAAATCGCTCTATTGTAAAAGGACTATCTTCAAAAGAAGAAACTTCACGAAGCAAAAAATACCTTAGCGCATCCGTGCCATATTCTTTAACAATATCCCTAGGGTCTACAACATTACCGAGTGATTTAGACATTCTTATTCCACCATCCCCTGTTATAAATCCATTCACAACAATCTGGTGTGAATTAGGCAACTGAGCTGCTATAAGCATTGCCTGCCACATAGCACTCTGAAAACGAGTATTATCTTTCCCACAATACTGAGTGGGGTTACCATTGACCCAATATTTTTCAAAATTATTTAATTGATTGAGCCGAAGGTCCTGAGCGTCAGCGAAGGGCCAACCTAATGTTGAAATATAATTAACAAGAGCATCAAACCAGACATACATAACTTGATTATCATCACCAGGAACAGGTATCCCCCATGGCATTTTTTCTTTCAATCTAGAAATAGAAAAATCTTGAAGACCACCTTGAACGAAATTTTTTATTTCATTAAATCTAAATTCAGGAATAACAAAATTTGGATTTTTTTCATACAGGTCTAATAGCTCATCTCTAAATTCTGAGTATTTAAAAAAGTAATTTTCTTCATTTATTATTTTTAATTTACTTCCAAGATGGAGTGGGCACTCTTCATCTACAAGTTCAGAGTCTGTTTTTTCACTTTCACAACCAACACAATATTTTGCTTCATAGGTTTTTTTATAAATATATCCATTGTCATTAACTCTGACCCAAAATTCTTGAGCTGCTTTTTCATGATTTTTATCTGTAGTACGAATAAAATGTATATCATCAATAACTCCAAACATTTTTAATTGTTCTTTAAAAATTTTAAATCCTTGATCAACGAATTCCTGAGCTGATAGATTATTTTCTTTTGCTTTTTCAAATATTTTTAAACCATGTTCATCTGTTCCAGTATTAAAATAAACATCATATCCTAGTATTTTTTTATATCTAGCAATGGTATCTGCACGAATAAATTCAAGAGCATGCCCCATATGAAGAGGAGCATTAATATAAGGAAGTGTTGTTGTTAAAAAAAATGTTTTTTCCATGTTAATTATTTTTTGAAAGAATTTTTTTCTTTTCAATATCATCTAAAAATTCAAGTAAACAAACAGCTGCCGGAATAGCTAATATAACACCCAAGAATCCCGCGAGTTCTGCTCCAATAATAATGGAAAGGATAACTACAAGTGGTGATATTCCTATTACTTTTTTTATTATTAAAGGATATATTAAATAGTTTTCAAATTGATGAAGAATAAAATATAAACCAAAAGATAAGAGTGCCATTGTAACTCCTCCATCTAAATATCCAAATAGAGTAACTGGAACCATTGCTAAAAATATTCCAAATGGAACAAGTTCACAAAAGGCTGTTAAAATAGCAAGAACAAGTGAATATTTAACACCTAAAATAGTAAGTCCTAAATAAGAAAGAATACCAATAATTAAACCTAGTAACATCTGTCCTTGTACCCATAAACCAATTTTATGCTCTGTACGTTGCCAAAGACCTATTATATATTCTTCACTATCTCTGGGGGTAACAATACGTAAGAAGTTTTCAATCCCCTTTTCAGTAACAGAAAGATAAAAAGAAATAATAATAATAAAAAAGAAATTAAGAACCCCACCAAAAGCTCCTCCAAATATGTCCATAAAACCACCAGATAAACTGGATATCAAACTTTGAGTACTTTGTATAACATCACTCAACGAAGCATTGCGAGAAATATCGGATACTATATCTTTCGCCCCAGAAATAGTGTCAGGCTGAAATGTATTTAAAATACTATTATTGGGAATATATTGACTAAGAGATGCAACAAGAGTAGACATTTCATCTATAAAAACCGGCATGAATACAGTCAATAAAAGAACTATTAAACTAATAGTAAATATATAAATTAAAAAAACTGATAAAGAGCGATTTTTTATATATGGCTTAATTCTTTTAACTGCTGATTCTACAAAAGAAGCTATGACGATAGCAACAAGAATAATAAGAATTATATTTGATAATTTTATAACAGAAAATACTAAAATACCAAGAAGAAGTATTTTAATTAAAGTATTTGTGGAAATACTTATATGCATATTTTTTATTTTATCATCCATCCGTTAGAAGCAGGTCGCGGTCAAATTGTCATTATATTAAACCTGCTAAATTTAATATTATTAAATAATTTTATTTTATCTTCTCGTTGAATACCGTGACCGCGGCTTCTAACGGGAGACATACTTCCTTATAATAACACACTCTCAGTTGAATTAGAATTTCAATATATCTTTAAATTGAACATCATTTTTAAATGGACCAATAATAGCTAGATTTAAATTTTTATTTTTAAATACTAATTTAGCCATTTTCTGAATATCCTCTGAAGTAACCTTGTTTATTTCTTTTATTTTTTCATCCAAATTTTTTATTTCATTTTTCATTAATTCCTGACCACCATAAAAATTTGCAATATCGTCAGTAGCTTCCAGTGACATCTTCATATTTCCTATTATAAATGACTTAACTTTTTTAAGTTCTTCGTCACTTACTTTTTTAGAAATTAATAAATTACATTCTTTAAGAATTTCTTTTATTACTTCCTCTGTTCTTGTATTATTTACTCCAGCTGATATTTGTAATGAACCATGGTCAAGTGAGGGATCATTATATGCTCTAACATAATAAGCTACTCCCATTTCTTCGCGGAGTTTAATAAAAAGTCTTGAACTCATTCCTGCCCCGAGTACACTAGAGAGAAGAGATAACACAATATTTCTTTTATCCAACAAAGGAAAAGTTCTTACTCCTAACACAAAATGAGTTTGATCTGTTTCTTTAAATTTAATTAATACATTCGGATTTACCTGAGAATCTTTTGTTTTTATCTTTTTAACTTTATCAGTGGACTTTATATCTTTAAAATATTTATTTACTTCTTTGTAAACTTCATCACTTTTAATATTTCCCGAAACAACTATTACTGTATTTGAAGAAACATAATGACTATTCTTGTAATTCACAAAATTGTCTCTAATCATTTTATAAATATTTTCTTTTGTACCTAAAACACTCCACCCAGCTGGCTGATCTCCATACAAAACACTATCAAAAAGATCTTGAACATGACTCGAAGGCATATCTTCATACATGTTTATCTCTTCAATAATAACACCCTTCTCTTTTTCCAATTCTGTCACAGGAAATGTAGAATTCAAATATACATCTGAAACTACATCAAAAATCTGTTTAAAATTTTTTGAATCTCCTTTGGCATAATACCCGGTCATTTCATTACTAGTAAAAGCATTATACTGACAACCGAGACCATCTAATTCATGAGATATAGATTGCGCCGTAGGACGTTTAATTGTCCCTTTAAAACACATATGTTCTAGAAAATGCGAAATACCATTTATCTCCTTTTTTTCATAGTTACTACCCGTCCCCACTAGAACAAGCACAGTTACTGTAGGGTTTTCTTTCATCGGAATAGTTATAACTCTTAAACCATTTTTATATATCTTCTTTTTTGCTTTTTGCATAAGGTGATTCTATCATATTTTGAGAGTAATAAATAATTGACAAAAAATTAATTTATAAATATTTATCACGTCTTTTTTCGGAGTTTTGAATGATATTTATGTGACTGTTTCTTATTATATTTTCTTCATCCGTAAGAATTTCATCTGCTATTTTTTCCTTTTCTTCTTTATTTATATCAAAAGAAAAATATTTCATGAATAATGATCCATCTTCTAAAACTAGATTTGACATTGTAGTAGGATTCATAGCAGCCAAAACACGAAGTGAACCTGGTCCAAATATTTCTTCAATTTTACGCAAATGCATCATTTCACCAGTAAAATACCCCTTCTCTATCCGTTTCCAAATTTCACCTTCAGTTTTATATTCAAATTGTGAAATAGTTTTTATAATAGTATTTAAAATATCTATATAACCTTTATAGGTTGGTGAACCTAATATTTTTTTCTCAGCATTTATAATTTCTTTAGATTTGAATATTTTTTCCATATTTTTAGAAAAAAGTTCCTCTGTTATTTTTTGAGTGATTGCCTCATTTAATCCTCTAAAATAATCTCCATTTTTTGTTAATTCTTTTTTTACTCCTCCATAATCATATCCACTTCTGTAGTTTTTTATGTCACCATCTTCTTTTACAAAGAAACCTACAAAACTACTTGCATGGATTAATTCATGTAAAAGAATAGATGCATCTTTATCTTTTTCTGAGGAAAAAGATATTGGGGCTAAATGTATTAATTTATGTATTTTATCTTTTATTTTATCCGAATCATCCAACCGCAACCTACTAACTTCTGTTTGTATAGAATGTTTTTCTGGATTATAAGACCCAACAGTATATCCTCCAGGTTGCCAATAAAAATGTTTTGGCAATAGATGTAATCTTTCAAGTGGAAAATTAAAAATAGGCAAACCAAGACTCTCCATTTCAGTATTCAAAAAACCTACCAACTGAGTTAGCATTTTCTCTTCTTCTTGGGTCTTTTCCATTTCAGCTTGATGTTTTTCTTTCCCAGACAAAATACGCTCCTCTTTAAATGTATCCAAATCTCCATCTTTTATATTTTTAATACCTGGACCAATAAATTTTTCCATATTTAAATATTAGCATATATTAAAACATTTCCCCTTGGGTATAATCCAAGGGGAAATGTTATTGTCCATTTTTTGATTTTTCCATTTTGATAGAATAACCATTTTTTATCTGATCAAGTTTTATTAAAAAATCCTGTGCTTCTTTTGAAATTTCTTCATTATTATACATCTCTCTTATTCTTCCTCCCAATTCTTCAACATCCCTAATCTTTTGTTCGATTTTTGACATTTCGGAATTTATTTCTGTTTTTTCATTAATTTCTACTCTAATATTTTCTTTTTTAAAATTTTCCATATATTTTTAATTCATTCTATCGTTTATATAAGCAATAACTTCTTCTTTCTTTATTCTTTCTTGTAATCCTGTATCGCGGTTACGAATTGTAACTGATTCATCAGATAAAGTATCAAAATCAATAACAACACACCAAGGAGTTCCTATCTCGTCTTGTCTTCTGTATCGTTTACCGATATTTCCATTATCATCCCATGCTACCCATCCAAATTCCTTTTTTAATTCAGTAAATATTGTTCTTGCATAAGAAACTAGTTCCGGTTTATTTTTTAGAAGTGGAGACACACAAGCTTTATAGGGGGCAACAGATGGAGGGAATTTTAAATAAACTCTTATATTTTCCCCTTCACCATCTTCTCTATAGCAAGAACACAATGTAGCAAGCATTGCCCTATCTACGCTTATAGTAGGCTCTATAACATGAGGTATAAATTTTTCTCCAGTTGCATCATCTAACATCCACATTGATTCTCCCGAAAACTCTTGATGTCTCTTCAAATCAAAATCACCTCTATGAGAAAGGCCTGTGAGTTCTTTTATTCCAAATGGATATTCAAATTCTAAATCTACAGTCTTTTTACTGTAATGTGCTCGAGCTGTTTCTGGGTGTTCAAGTGGATGTAGTTTCGCTGTATCAACTCCTATTTTTGAAAGCCAATCTTTTTGCTCTAATAAAAAATTATCAAAATAAGCTTCCCAAGGAGAAGATGGGTGAATAAAATATTCAAATTCCATTATTTCAAATTCGCGCAATCTATAAGTAAAATCCCTTGGAGTTATTTCATTGCGGAATGCTTTACCAATCTGAGCTATTCCAAATGGAACTTTTGGGGATACAGATTGTAATACATTTTTGAAATTAATAAACATACTTTGAGCTTCTTCCGGTCTTAAAAATGTAGTTACCGCTGTTTCTTCGACTGCCCCCATTTTTGTTTCAAGCATAAGATTAAATCTACGGACATCAGAAAATGGATTTCCGTCGGGGCTCTTTAACCCAAGCTCTTTAATTTTCTTATCCATTTCATCTATGGTTAATTTCTCAACATTTACTCCATTTTCTTCTAGTAAATGATCAGCTCTATAACGTTTCTTTGTAACAAGATCATCAACAAGAGGATCAATAAATTCACTAGTATGACCTGATGCTTCCCAAACTTTTGGATGCATTAAAATAGGAGTATCTATTAAATAAATATTTTCTCTACTTTTTACAAAATAGTCTGTCCATGAATCTTCAATATTTTTTTTAAGCAATGATCCGAGTGGACCATAATCATATGTTCCTGCAAGTCCTCCGTATATTTCTGACCCTGGATAAATAAACCCTCTTCTTTTGCAAAGTGATATTATTTTCTCCATTAAATTTTCATCTTTTTCTTGCATTTGATTTTTTTATTAATTTATAATTATTGAACAACTCTTCCATTAATAGGCAAAAAATTAGGATCATCAGTTAATGCAGTATTAATTGGCCCACGCGTACTCTTAATTGTAGTATTTGAAAATGAATCTGTTCCGGTTAAATAAATTTCTTTCATTAATTGAGGCACACTTCCAACTTGAGATAATGATGGCTTTAAATTAATAAAGAAAGATACTTCTCTTGTTGAATCTATTCCTGTGTTTGGACGAACTCCTCCTATATTCCAAGTAACCTCACGAGTAACCTCATTATAAATTATATTTTCACTTTCTCCTTGCGTTATTCCTCCCCAGTTTACATAAATAGGCAAAGAAGAACGCGCTTGAGCCTGGCTTATATTATTTGCAGAATTTGAAAGATTCCAAGTTACAATATATTTTGTTTCAGTCTCTGCTTTTGGAGGCATACTTCCTGCAGAATAAGTTGCAGATGAAGCAATTTGAAAATCAGATAATACTTTTACTATTTTTTCTGAAAAATTATTTATATCATTATAAGTAGAACCTAAAAGTGGCTCTCTTCCACGAATACTAACTTTAATAGAAACTTGTGGATTTTTAATATAAGATAATCCAATTAATGATAACGGTTTAAAACTAAATGATACAGTTCCTCTTTCCCCCGGATTTATTTCTGCTAATTCTGAAACTGAATTTTTATCCCATATGATTTGATTATTTGCCGAATCATAAAAACCATTAAATGAATTTACTGTACTTTTATCAAAAACATTACCTGACAAACTAGCAATTATTTGACCGTCTGTTATCCTGGTCGTTAGATTATTTGCCCAAGCTATTTCGGCATTAACACTTTCTCCTCCTGAAACTGAATATTCAGTCTTATCCTGACCATTAACTAATATGTTTGCTTCTAAGAATGGTTTTATTATTGAAATTTTTTGTAAAATAGAACTATAAATAACATTTACTATTGATTGATTTGTTCCACTTGTCGTACCAGCGTAGGCGTGGAACACTTGTTCCTCCCCATCTTGTCCGATTAAACGCCCTCTAACTTCAATTGATATTGGATTGGCAACGGTTAAAGATGAAATATCCCAAATAGAATTTCCAAGAGATGGAATTGGTGTTGCACTATCAAATACAAAATTATTCGGATATGTTAATTGTAAAACAGGATTTTCATCAGGTAAAGAAGTATTCAGAGTTGCTATAATTTTAAAAGAAATCTGCTGATTTGAAGTTGTACTTTTAGGAGCCTCTATATTAAGAGAAAGTGGAGCTAAACTTATTGTAACGGGATAAAATTTATCTTTTATAAAGATTGCATTTGATCCCTCAGGATGATATTCTAAGCTAATTTTTATATTTCTAATAGACTTTTCTTCCCCAAAAAGTTTAACAGTAATATTTCTTATTATACTTTCCCCAGGTTTTATTGAACCAATAGGATCCTTTGGTAAACGAATAACATCAGTAGCACTATCTCCTGCTCCTTTTGGATATTCTATAACTAGATTCGAGAGCTCGAGGAGTGCATTATTATTATTTGTAATTTCAATCTGTAATGGTAACTCCTCCCCTCCCTTTGTAAAAGCATTACCAATAACCTCTATATTAATCTTTTCACTGGAAACAGAAACATCATTATTTGAGAATTTATAAAAAGCAATTCCGAGTGCCACTATAAAAAAAATAATTGATACATAAAAAAACTTTTTAAAAATAGATACCGGTGGTTTTTTAAATTTATTATTCATAGTATCTGAAGATTTAATCTCATCACTCTGCCACTCTTCTTTGACTTTATGATTTACCTGATGCAGAATTCCTTCTCTTTGATGGCCTGTGGATTTATCATTTGGATCATAAAGATTTCTTTTGATATCTTCAATTTTATTTTTATTATCTTCTAGCATAGGTTATATTATATCATAAAAACCTTATAATTGACTTTCATTTAAAGCCTTATTTATATGCGAAATTATAGACTGGCGCTCTCTTAGAAGTGATTCAGTATTACTATAATCAAAAGAAGAAGTTAGATATTTTGCCAATATCTCTGAGTCCCCTATATAACCGAGGCTATTCATAAGACGAAGAACAAGGTGGAGTTCTAATGCTTCTCGAGATGTAGGTGTAATATTTTCATCATCCAATAAATACAACGCTTGTATAAAATCATCAAAAATATCCTTATGAGGAAATTCTCCATCACATAAACGTTCTATTAATTTATTTACTCTGGCAACCAAAAGAAGAGATTGTGAATTGCTGCGAGCCAAAGGAAAAGAAGAAATATGTTTAGCTGAAGTAACTCTCCATATTTCTTTGCCTCTTACTAAATCAATTTTAGCGTAAGAAAAATCTTGCAAGGTAAATTTAAGTTTTGATTTATTTAATCTTATTCCTTGAGCAATAGCACGAACAAGACCCATCTCACGAGTATAAATTGTAAGCATTTTATTTGCTTCTCCCGTATTACGAGATGAGAGAATAAATCCATGAATGTGATAGATATGATGCATATAAAATTATTTACTAGTGACTAGGTTTTAGTGATTAGGTATTAATCATTTTTAATAATGAATCTAATGCTTGTGGTAATTTATATATTCCAGCTAAACCATTTAAATGTTTTCCGTTAGGTACTAGAATTAAATTCCTCGATAAATTTTCTGCTAAATATTTGGCATCAGATATTGGAACATTTGGGTCATCGTCTCCATGTATTACTGTAAAATTTTTACACACACTTTTTATATGTTCAAAATCAAAAGGTTCATTTAAAAAAATCTTTATATATTCATTACCCCCTTCTAACTTTTTAAACACGGGACCTGACACAAATATAGATCCTCCAATTTTTGAACCTTTGGGTAAAGTTTCTAAATATCGCAAAATTGCAGGCACTCCCAATGAGTGTCCAACCAAAAATATTTCTTCATTAGGACTTTTAACTTCTTCACTTATTTTTTTGACCCATTCATCTTTTACAGGGAATTCTGGTGTTGGCATAGGTAAAGCACAAGCCCAAATCTCATTTTGAGCGAGTTCTCCCATAAGCCAAGGTCGCCAACCTCCATTAGGCTCTCCTTTAAAACCATGTATCATAAATACTTTTTTCATCCCGTTAGAAACAGATCGCGATTAATATTTTTACAAATAAATGCGAGATTGTTTAAATTAAATTTAATGATTTATTAATTTTCCTATTATAACCGTGACCGCGGTTTCTAACGGGATTCATGCATCTATTTTAACACATTCAGATAAAATAAATAAAACCCTAAAAAGTATAGGGTTTTATTTATTCGTGATTAGTTATTTGAAAAATTCTCTGGGTTGTCAATAATTTCTTTAATTTTTTCACGAGAGTTTCTTTCTTTTTGAGAATCTGACATGGTTTTAAGATTATCTTTTTCTCTTCCTGTATTTCTCTCATCTTTTCTTGGTAAATTACCATATTTAAATAATTCACTAAATGATTGTTTCCATGACTTACGGTAGGGATGATTATCGGATTCAGACTCTACTGACTCAGGAATCAATTCTTGTGATTGATTCTTATAATCAAAATCAGGTCCAACATGAGCAACACCTATATCATTTTGTAAAAATCCAATTTTCTCATTTTTCTTTAAATCATTTATTATTTGTTGTTTTAACTTTTCTTCTCTACTTATTTTTTCATTTATTTCTTCTACATTTTTAGTATCTATATCATCTACTATTTTTTCTTCCTCATCAATATCTGAGTTTGGAATTTCTTCTTTTGGGATAAAAAGTTTCAATGGTCTTCCTTCTTTATCACTTTTTGGGTCTCCTTTATTAAGCCTCTCTTTTTCCTCTCTTATCTCTTCACTTGCTGGAACAAATTCTGGACTTTTCATATATTTTTTAATTATTTAATAAATTATAACTAACATCTATTTTAACACATTATCTATTGTACTCAATAAATTCTCTGGATTATCAAGTATAGCTATTGGTTTACCTTTTTCTAAATTTTCCCTACCATGAATTCCCCAAGTTACACCGATAGATCTAACCCCACAATTATTTGCTTCCAAAATGTCCCCTAGTGAATCTGTAATGAACACGGCATTGTTTGGTGAAATATTATATTTTTCAAGTAAACTATTTATTTTAATAATTTTACTTTTACTAACATCGGTCCCTAAAATATCAGAAAAATAATCTCTTAGATTTTCTTTTTTTAAAAAACCATCTATTAAATAACTATGAGTTGAGGAGACAATAGAAATTATATATTCTTCACTTAACGCCAAGATTGCTTCATGTAAAGTCTTATGAATATTAATTTCTTTCATTTGTTCCTGATATTTTTCTTGAAAATTACTAGGAATAACGTGACCGCCTTCACTTTCAGCACTTTTAATCGCATCTATAAAATTGCCGTTAGAAAAATCTTGAAATTTTTTCCAAGTAAGATCAGGATTCTTTTCTTTATGAATAACGTATGAAAATTCAAGAGTATTCACAAGAACCCCATCAAAATCAAATATGACTAATTTTTTATTTTGTTGTTCCATAATTAATATATTTTTTAGCTTCTTTTAATGCTATTTGAGTCAAAGCAGATATTGGATTGTCTATAATATAATTATTAATCTCTTCCAATGCCTCATCTATGTCTTTATGCACAACTTCATGCCCCTCAAATATTTCATCTTCCATTAAAGAGAGAGTTGACTGTTCTCCAACAGTATTAACAATAAAAACAAACGTTACTGAAATATATTTTTTTCGATATAATTTTGCATAACCCAAGGATGTAGCAATTGAAATATTATAACCTATTTCTTCTTTGCACTCACGAGCTAATGTTTCATAAATATTTTCTCCATATTCCATTTTACCACCTGGAATGCTTATTTTATTTTTTGAAACAACATTAATTAAAATAATTTTATTATCCGAATTTATTACAACTGCCTTAGCTTTGTACACTATGGGTAATTTATCAGAGTCCTCAGGCGAAACACCTTTTAAATTTATTACTGCCAACTCATGACTAATACCTTTCAAGTCAATATATTTTTTTGCTATTTTTAGAAATTCCTTTGCTTCATTGAATGTTAAAGTATCAAGCGCCTCTTCATATGTTGCCCATTTATAATTTTGAATTTCGGATTCTTGAATAGTTACTTCATCATTTTTAGTAAACGCAATAAAATATTCAACTACTTTATCATAATGGTTCCCATTTTTCTCAAAAGAATATTTTTCTATTAAACTCGGCAAATCTGCTAATTTTATATCAGAGATACCAGCTTCCTCTTTTAATTCACGAAGAGCAGCTTCATAAGGGTTTTCACCCACTTCAAGATGACCCTTCGGGAAACCCCAATGACCTTCAGTTTGGTGTAATATTAAAAATTTATCTTCGTCCTTATTTCTACGAAGCACAAGAATTACACCATATGATTTATCTTTTATGCTCATTTATTTATTAATTAATAAATAATAATTTATATTATTTTTCTACTACAACCTTAAATACAAATTCATCAATTTTTATCTCTATTCCATTATTTTCTTCAATTTGTATTTCTTTTGCACTAACTGCTTTCATTATTTCCTTTTTAAATTTATTTATTAATTCTTGTCCAGACACATTCGTATCAATACTAAGAATTATAACATCATTTGGATTTAATCCATTTTTCTTTCTTATATCTTGAATACTTCTTAATAGTTCACGACACTGACCTTCATTTTTTAAATCCTCTGTTATATATGTATCCAATTCTATTTTTTGTTCAACATCTTCTAAAAACTTTACCATCTTAACATTTAGCTCATCTTTAATAATTTCTAAATATTCTTCTTTTAAATCATAGTTTGTAATTCGTAATTCACCAAGTGGTTGTCGTACTGGAATACCAACTTTTTGTCTTGCCTGCAAACCAAGAGTTACGACATCTCTAACCTCTCTCATTTCTTTAATAATTTTTTCTATTTCCTCTTTTTTACTTTCTTCATTTTTAGGCCATCCTGATAAATGTACACTCTCTTCATCGTCTTCATTTCTTAATTTTTGCCAAATATCTTCAGCCGTAAATGGAGCAAAAGGTGCCATTAATTTAGATAGGATTTTAAAAACATTATATAAGGTAATTTTTGCTTCAACATCTCCTTCTTTTATTCTTTCACGAGAGCGTCGTAAATACCAAGTAGAAAGATCGTCTATAAATTCACGAATGGCACGAACAGGTTCAAGAAGCTTATAATCATCTAGATTTATTGTAGTTATGATTATAAGTTCATCAAGACGAGTTAGAATCCATTGATCAAGAACATTCTGACTTTCTACTTTTTCCTTTCTATTTTCTACTTTTTCATCTCTATATAATTCGTAAAAAGCTAAAACGTTATACAGCAAATTAAAAACTTTGTTATGTAATTCAGAAATAATTTTTTCATCAAAGTTTTTTGGCTCCCCTGGTTGATTCACTGAATACATCCAAAGTCTAATTGTATCTACTCCATATTTATCCATCATAGCCCATGGATCTACAACATTTCCCACAGATTTTGACATCTTTTTCCCGTTTGCATCAAGTAATAAACCAAGACAAATTACATTTTTATATGCATTTCCCCTTCCCATAATAACTCCGACTGCATGAAGTGTGTAAAACCAACCACGGGTTTGATCGACAGCTTCACTTATAAAATCGGCGGGATATTGTATTTCCTTTTTTTCAAAAGGATAATGACTCTGTGCAAAAGGCATTGAGCCAGAATCAAGCCAGACATCCATTACTTCCTTTGCTCTAGATAATTCTCCTCCACATTCACAAGTTAGATTTATTTCATCAATATATGGTTTGTGTAAATCAACCTTATAATTTTCATCATGAGGTACTGGTACAAAAGGAAGCTCTATAAATTCTCCATTATTTAAATAGCAATAACTATTATCTCTGGCTATTATCCCTAGAGATTCGGAAGTACTTAAACCATTAACCTCAGAAAACATTAACCAAACAGGACTTCCATGAGTAATAATCAAAATATTTTTTCCTGAATATTTTTTTTCAATATCATATAAAAAACTCATGGACCTTCTTCTCACATCTTCATATGATTCATTTCCTTCTGGTGCTTTATAAAAGTTTTCTACTGATTTTGGATAATCATTATGATAATCTTCCCATTTTTTACCTTCATACATAGGTACAGACATTTCATGCAATCTATCATCAAATAAAATATTGTCTTTGTTAAAATCCATCTCTAAAGCTAAGATATCGACAGTTTCTTTTGTTCTCACAAAAGGAGAAATGATTATTAGGTCAATATTTTTTTTCTTTAATCCTTTTACAGAGTTTAAAACTTGCTCACGGCCAAGTTTAGTTAATTTATCATCATTATTTACAGTATCACTTACTTCCCCTCTTATATTACATTCAGTTTCCCCGTGTCTCATTATAAAGTATTTATTTCCAGATTTTTTGGTTTTAGATTTAATATCTTCAATACTTCCAAGTACCTCCATTTTTTTACATTCCAAACAGGACCAAACAGGAAGTGGAGTTCCCCAATATCTTTCTCTAGAAATTGCCCAATCTTTAATATCTTTTAACCATTCACCAAAACGTCCTTCTTTTATATGAGAAGGTTCCCAATTTATATTTTCATTTTCTTTAATAAGTTTATCCCTAAGTGAAGACATCCTTATGTACCAAGAATCCCGAGCATAATATATAAGTGCTGTTTTACAACGCCAACAATGTGGATAGGAGTGTTCATATTTTTCTTTTTTAAAGAGAAAACCTCTATGAGCCAAATCCTTTATAATATCTACAGCCACTTCTTCGTCTCTAACAAATCGTCCTTCTAAAAATCCCGTCCCCGCTAAGAACTTTCCATCAAGACCTACCAAATGATGTTTTGGTAAACCAATTTTATTTCCTAATTCAAAATCATCTTGCCCGTACATTACAGCTGTGTGCACCACTCCTGTTCCATCTTCAGTTGTCACAAAATCTGCATTATAAATCTTATAAGCTTTTTCTAGTTTAGGTTTTTCAGAATCAGAAATTATATTTTCAAGATAAGGATAAAGTGGTTCATATTGCAAACCAATTAAATCTTCACCTTTTATTTTCTCAACAATTTGATACTCCTGGGATACAAATGGATATCGAGATTCAGCTAAAATATAAAAATCTTCCCCCGCTTTCACTTTTACATACATTATTTTCTCACCGACAGCCAAGGCTACATTTCCTGGAAGAGTCCATGGAGTTGTGGTCCAGGCAAGAATATAAGTATTTTCTTTCCCTTTGATTTTAAACTTTGCATATATTGATAAATCTTTTACATCAACATACCCTTGAGCAAGCTCGTGAGAAGAAAGACCTGTTCCACACCTAGGACACCAAGGTACAACTTTATAATCCTTATAAAGTAAATCTTGTTTATTTGCTTCTTTAATAACATTCCAAACTGATTCAATGTAATCATTATGATATGTAACGTATGGATTTTCTTGATCAACCCAAAAACCAATTCTCTCGGTAAATTTTTCCCATAGATCAGTATATTCCCACACACTTTCTTTACATTCTTTATTAAATTTAGCAACCCCATATTCTTCAATAGCTTTTTTTGAAGATAGACCTAATTTTTTTTCTACCTGAAGTTCCACAGGAAGACCGTGAGTATCCCACCCACCTTTTCTTCCAACATGATATCCTTTCATTGTTTTATATCGAGGGATAGCATCCTTAAAAGCACGAGCTTCTAAATGATGGATTCCTGGTTTCCCATTTGCAGTAGGTGGCCCTTCATAAAAAACATATTCACCCTTAGGAGAATCTTTTTCTAAACTCTTTTTAAAAATTTCATTCTCTTTCCAAAATTTTAAAACTTCTTCTTCTCTAAGTGCACTATTAGTTTTTGGGTTTTTTTCGTCCATATATTTTATTAAACTTAACAAATTATTTATAAAAAATCTTATTCAATAAACAATTCATCAGAATCATTAATTGAATCAACTACTGGTTAAATCGGTACGTAATTAAATATAAAATTTTGAATGGTCTGGCCCCTCGTCCTCCCTCATCCGAGGACTTGAAAAATTTTAATATTTAATGAAGTACCTAAACTATTAATTTAAACTATCCCCGTACTAAAATTTTCAATATATATTTTTAATATAAATACAATATTTATTTAAAAGATAAACTTAATATATGTAATATAAATTGAATCAAAATTTAGTACGGGACACAAAAAACTCGTCCTCGTACAACAATTACAATAATTGCTATACAAGGACGAGTTTCTATTGAAACACGTGGTACCACCTCGTTTACTTCTCATTTAGAGGGTTCTACTTACCAATAAAGGCTTTCTTCCCATAAGCTCAGAGGTGATGTCTGCCCGTATTACTCGGACGAGGCCTCTTCAACGCATATACTAAGAATACTACAAAATCTTAAAATTGCAAGAAATCTAATTTTCTAATTTTATTATTCCATTATATTTTTCACTTATTATCAACCCATTATATTTAGGTAACTCTATTTTATTTTCTATATTTATTTTTTTAGGATAAGAAAAAAATATTTTTGTTTTAAAATCTATATTAGATAATTGATTCCTAAAAACGCACTCGTCTATATCCCCAGAAAAAATTACCATTTTTTTATCTTTTAATTTATCAAATAATTTAGTGCTGTAATTTTCCATATTTTTCAATAGAACAATAACATTTTCTAAATCTTTTATTTCCTCTAATTTTTTTACAAACACACTTTCCTCTCCAGAATCTACAATTATTGCATTTTCATTTAATAAATTCCCCAATTGATTTCTAAAGTCCATTTTAGCGGGAGGATATGCTGTTAAAAATAAAACTTTATTCCCACTTTTAAATAAATTAGCCACAAGCGTAATACTAAATAATGAAGACCCAGTTTTATTGGCTCCTGAAATTAAAATTGGAAAATCATCTTTAGTAAAGTTTACTATTTTATCATTGATTAAAATATTCATACTATATTATTCTTTACATTTTTTCTGGAGTTTCTATTCCAAGCAACCAAAGCCCATTTTTCATGGTCTGATAGAAAGACTCTATAAGTTTTAAATGATAAATAGCGTATTTATTATCTTCAACTAAAATTTTAGTATTTCCATAGAAAGAATTGAAGCTACTTGCTAGATGTGTAAGATAAGTAGCTACGTGATGTGGTTCAAGATGAATGTAGGAATTTTTAATAACTTCTGGAAATTGATAAATTAACTTTTCTAAGTCCGAAATTTGATTTGGTATTTCATTCTTATCTTCAGTATTAAATTCTTCAGCTTTTTTAATTATAGAATTTGCTCGTACTGCTGTGTATTGTAAATAAGGACCTGAATCTCCATCAAAAGAAATAGATTTTTCAAAATCATAAACGATATCACTACCGAGTGATGACTTAAGTATAGAATACTTCAAAGCAGAAACTCCAACAATTTCTGAAATTTCTTTTTTTTCAATTTCAGTTAACTCACGGTCTTTAACCTTTTCAAAAACAATATTCATTGAATCGTGTAATAGAGATTCTCCTGTAACTATGTTCCCTTTTCTAGAAGACATTTTTCCTGAAGCAAATTTCATCATTCCATGAGTAATATGCTTCATTCTTGATTCCAAATCAGGATGTATTAAAGAGATAGCTTTCTGCACTACTTTCATATATTCAGCTTGCTCTGTTGCAGTTACAACTATGGAAATATCAGGATTTTCTTTTTCAAACTTAGTAACAGTTAAACCAATTTCTTTTGTCTCATAAGTAGGCAATCCTTGAGAATTTATAAAGACACGAGTATGAAGTTTCTTATCATAATTTTCTCCATGAAAAACAATCGCTCCATCAGATTCATCAAAAACTTTACCAATATTTTCACGAACTATTTTTTCACCAATTGGAGCTATTACACTTTCAAAAAAAGAACAACCATCTTTAAATTTAGTACCCAGGAGTTTGTATATTTCCTCAAAAGCATCAAGTGTTATTTTTCTTCCATAATCATAAATAGTATTTATTTCTTCATTGCTCCTTTCGTAAATTTTTTTATTTATTACTTCAATTTCTTTTTTTGCATTCTCGTCTGTATCATATAAATTACTTCCATCGGAATAACATTTACCTATATACTGAGCCTGTTCAGATACAGTCTTATTTTTATCCGGCATACCAAACTTCATAAGTCCATAAACGGCCTTGGCCACATGAGGACCTACGTCACCCTGATAATTTGCACGAATAGTTTCTGCTCCAGAAAATTCTACAATACGAGATATTGATTCCCCTATTGCATTGGTCATTAAATGTCCTATGTGAAATGGCTTAAAAGGATTTGGGTCTGTATACTCAACCATAATTTTCTTACTTTTAAGTAAATTACTTTTACCCCAATTTTCTTTTTCTTCTAAAATTTTATTCACACTATCAGTAAAAAATTCTCGTGATAAGTAAAAGTTTATAAATCCAGCTCCTGCTACTTCAACTTTTCCAATTTCTTTTGGTAGATTTTTATTTAATTCTTCAACAATTTTTTCAGCTAATTCTCTTGGGTTTTTACTAATCTTTTTAGCACAAACCATGGCTATATTTGTAGAATAATCTCCATTTTTAAAATCATCTGGATGTTCTACATTAAAAGAAATATCTTCTATAATTCCAATATTTTTTAAAACATCTTTTATTAAATTTTCTATTTGTTCTTTCATATTAATTTTTACCAGTTGAGCCAAAAGCTCCCATACCACGAGAGGATTCACTTAATATATCCGCTTCTTCTATTTCTACAATTACTATTGGAACTATAACAAGTTGAGAAACTTTATCTCCCTCTTCCACAGTATATGGTTCACTCCCAAGATTTACAAGATGGGTATTGTATTCACCTCGATACCCAGCATCAAATACTCCTCCCATTTTAGTAAGCCCCGCTTTTGAAATACTAGATTTATCCATAATAATACCAGCATAACCAACAGGAAATTCTACTGCAAACCCATGGTAAAAACGATATTGTTCGCCAGGCCTTATTATCACTGTTTCCATAGAATATAAATCCATTCCTACGTCTCCAGGATGAGCGTATTTTGGTATTTTTATCCCCTCTTTTAATTTTTTAATTTTAATTTTCATACGCCTAAACTACTGCATAGGGTCTTTCCCCTCTTTAATATGAATAATTGCAAAAATAAGATAATTTGTAATATCAAACAAAGAGTCAAGAATTTTAGGATTTAACTTTACTATAAGCTTTGAATTTTTCTTTAACATTTTTTCCATTTCTACTATGCGATAAGTTTTCACCAAAGCTTCATCAACAATAGAAGATATGCGCATCTTTTTCCATGCTTCACCATAATCATGATTTTTACTTTCAAGGATATCCTTGGACTCTTTAATAATCTTACTTATTTTTAATATATTAATTTCTCTTACTTTCTTTTTTTCCTCCTGTCTCCATAGTCTAAATAAAACATAATTAATAGTATGCGACAAAGTTTCTTCCACACTTTCATTTACACGGGCTTTACCCTTTTCCTGAATAGATCTAATGCGAGATAGTTTAGTGAGTATTCTATCTGTAATAGAGGAAGGTCTATATTTGCAAACACTTGACCCATACTCTTTCTTTTTCAATTCAATGATATCAAGACAATTTTTCGTTATCTCGTCAAACCATTCAACCGTTGGCTTATTAACTATTTTTTCTTTTTTCATAATTATACTTTTTATTATACTCAAAAAAATACTTACCTCCAAATAAGAAAAAATCTCTGTTGAAACAGAGATTTTTTCTTTAAAAACAAACTTAACTATGTTGTTCGTTCATTTTGTCGAAATTCCAATTTCTATCTTTATTGGAATTAATTTTCTTTAAAACTTCAGCTTCAATATCAATACCGAAAATTCCACTTAGATGTAAAACTCTTTGTATCACATCCCCCAGTTCTTCTTTAAATCCATCTTTACCGTCAATATTTTTATGCCTATAGGCTTCAAATGCCTCAGATACTTCTGAATGAATAAGTGCAATTTTTTCTCCAACATTAATATCTTCTGGTTTTGTACCAAAACCTTTAACTTCTGCTTGTTTCAAAATTAATTCTGTTAATTGTTTTAAATCTAATTTTTCCATATTATTTTCCTCTTAATACTTTATCCATCTTTGTGGCTAATTTAACCATATCAGATTCTTTTCTTCCCCTTGTAGTTTCGGCACAAGTACCAAGACGAATTCCGGACGGATCCATAACACTTCTTGTATCACCTGGAATTGTATTCATATTTACAATAATTCCAGCTTTTTCAAGTAAGATACCGGCGTCTTTACCAGAAATACCTTTCCCTTCCATCCATGTATCCATCAATATCAAATGAGAATCTGTACCTCCTGAAATTATATGCCAACCTAATTTTTGTAATTCTTTTGCTAAAACTTTTGCATTTTTAATTACTTGTTTTGCATATTTTTTAAAATCAGGCTTCATAGCTTCTGCTAAACATACAGCGACAGCTGCTATATTATTTTCATGTGGACCACCAAAAAGTCCTGGTATTACCATCTTGTCCAATTTTTTATCAAAACCACGCTCATCTTTTTTTACAAAAAGAATTGCCTGTCTTGGACCACGGAGAGATTTATGGGTAGTAGTCATTACTGAATCTGCATATGGAAATGGTGATGGATAAGCACCTCCTGCAACAAGTCCAGCAAAGTGAGACATATCTACATGAAGTAATGCTCCGCATAGATCTGCAATTTCTCTAAATTTTTTAAAATCTACAACTCGTGGATATGCTGTAAATCCACAAACAATAATGTCTGGTTTTTCTTCTACTGCTATTTTTTTTAATACTTCATAATCTATAACCTCTGTCTCTTTATCAAGTTCAAACTGTAAAGGCTTCCAGAGTTTACCGGTCATGGAAAGAGGATGTCCATGAGTAAGATGACCACCAGCAGTAAGTTTCATCCCCATTATTTTTCCACCAATTGGAACAAGAGCTGAATACAAAGCAAAGTTAGCAGGACTTCCGGAAAGAAGCTGAACATTCACGTGCCAATTTTCGGGTTTTAATTTAAAAAGTTTTAAAGCACGTGCCATACAAAGCAGTTCTACTTTATCTATCACTTGATTTCCACCATAATATCTCTTTCCTGGATAACCTTCGGCGTATTTGTTTGTAAGCTTTGAACCTAAAGCTTTCAGAACATCATCAGAAACAATGTTCTCAGAAGCTATTAAATTCACAACGCTCTTTTGTCTCTTCTCCTCCTCTTTTATAAGTTTTTCTATTTGTTTATCTTTCATAACATGGTGGATAAATTAAATTTATAATAGACCAATTTTAACACAATAAATATAAACAAAAAAGCGAGCCTTACGAGCTCGCTTTTTATTATTCGAATTGATGTCCGATGATATTCCCATCCTTTGTTCTATCAAAAAGAATATCGCTTCCTTCCATTAAATAAACATCTTTTATGTCATGATTGATCATGGTATTCCAACATGGTTCACAGCACCAATGGTGTCCCCAAAGATACAAATCTGAACCTTTAGGATTAAAACCGTTGTCTATGGCATTTTGGACTGCTCTGCTCTCAGCATGATTTTTAGGATGACATCCTTCACATAATTCATAGCCCTGACCAGTAGGTATATGATTCTTTACTCTCTCACATTCGTGAGTTTTATGATAATCACTACCATTAGCTCCATACCCTATAATTTTATTATCTTTTACAGCCACAGCTCCAGTAGGGACCATCTTATCTAAAGAATGTTCTTTCGCAAATTTTTTTGCAGCTTGAATGTATTGATTACTTTCAGGAACATAGTGAATTTTATATCCTTCTGGTAAATACGGGTAAATAATTGTTTGTTTTTTGTCTGTTTCCATAATGTTTATATTTTTGTATACTATACATTATGACAACATTTGACGCAATCTATAAAAATTTAATAAAAAGAATAATGGAAGAAGGGATAGAAGAATTGAATGAAAGAACAGGACATAAGATAAAAATATTACCAGGTCTTACTTTCCAAATTGATGTTGAAAAAGATGGATTTCCAGTTTTAACTTTACGTAAGAATCCAATTAAATCTCCCATTGCTGAACAAGTATGGTTTGTTACTGGAGAAAAGAATGCAGACTTTTTAAGAAAATATACAAAAATTTGGGATGAGTTTGCTGAAGAAGATGGGACAATAACTTCTGCTTATGGATATAGATGGAGACACCACTTCGGAAGAGACCAGCTTGATCAATTGGTTAAACATCTTACTGAGGAGCCTCATTCAAGACAAGGTGTTGTAGTAACCTGGGATCCATCAGACGATGGATTATATGGAACGGGATTAAAGGCAACTTATAAAAAAAATGTACCTTGCCCATTTGCTTTCACTGTAAATATAATTGGTGGACGACTTCATTTTCATAACATAATACGCTCAAATGACATGATGCTAGGTTGTCCATTTGATACATTTGGTTTTAGTCTTCTTATGTGTGCTCTTGCTCAAAAACTAGGGGTAAAGCCAGGAATATATACCCACAGTATTTCTAATGCTCATATTTATGATATTCATTATGAAGGAGCGCAGGAATTAATAAAAAGAGAAAACGATCATCCAAATATATTTCCTATCTTACCAGAAAATATATACGACCGTTCATTTGCAAAAGATGAAACAATAGTAGATGAAATATATCAATCTTTTGCCCCATTTTATAAACCTAGTGAAGCTATACCAGGACTTGATATAGTAAAATAAAAAATGATTTTATCTATAATTTCAGCAGTAGCAAATAATAATGAAATAGGAAGGAAGAATGAATTACTATGGGATTTACCCATAGATATGAAACACTTTAAAGAAACAACCACAGGACATCCAGTGATAATGGGGCAGAAAACTTTTGAGTCTATTGGTCGTCCTCTTCCCAACAGAAGAAATATAATACTTACTTTAGATAAAAATTTTATTGGAGAAAATATTGAAGTCGTTTATTCGCTAGAAGAACTCGATACTTTATTAAAGGAAACAATGGGAGAAACTGAGGAAGCTTTTATAATAGGGGGAGGACAAATATATAAATTATTTATTGATAAAGCAGATAGATTATACATAACCCATGTTAATGCCTCATTTCAAGACGCCGATACTTTCTTCCCTATTATTGATATGACTAAGTGGAATAAATCGTCTGAAGATAAACATGAAAAAGATGACAAAAATAAATATGATTGTAACTTTGTAATATATAATAAAAAATCCGCTTAAAGCGGATTTTTTATTATGGATCTATATCTGTTTTAACTCTTATGTGTATTTCTTTACCATCAGGTGATTTTGATTTTATATATTTACGATTTTTATTTTTCTCTATTTTTTCAACTAATTCTTTTTCTAAATCATAACCTAGAATTTCACACATTCCAAGTAAAAAGATTGCAACATCTGCAAATTCTTCAGCAACTCCTTCTTGGTTTTTATTAAACTTAGAGAATGCTTCTGAAAGCTCTTCATGGGCTCGACAAAATTCTAATGCTACATCTGTAGTATTGAATCCTTTCTCTATCTTATTTCTCATCACCTCTTTTTGTAATTCTTTAAGATCTACCATAAATTTATTATATCCTGTTTATATAAAAAAGCGAATATATTACCTTAAAATAAAAAACCCAAATATCATTGCAACAAAATTAAGGATTGTGTGAGAAATCGATATTAAAATTAAATTTTCATATTTATAATACATCCAAGCAAAACCAATACCTGCAATAAAAGTCACTGGAATAACAAAAGCTGAATTAAGATAAATAACATGCATTAAAGCAAAGATGCAGGCATTTAAAACAATTATAAAAATAGGACTCGTAAAAACGCGTCGAAACATATTCATTAATATTCCGCGAAATAATAATTCTTGAATAACACTAAGTGGAATAAATAAAAGCAAAAATTTAGCATTTTTCCACCAATTTAAAAATGGTTTTCCAACCTCAAACTCTTCTATTACAAAAAGAAAAATAACTCCTACGATGGTAAAAATTAAATATTGCCAAAAATATTTTTTCCAATCTTTTTGAATTCCAAAATCTTGATTATTCCATTTTTCATAACGAGTAATTCCATATATTAAAATAGTAACGAGTAGTAGCATTAAAATACGAAAATTACTAGAGATTACTCTATAATAAAGAAGGAGAATCGGAATCAAATATAAATATAATATTTGTAACCAGACAATTTCTCTTTCGTGTTTTATGGAATCCATCCCGTTAGAGATAGTCCCTCTTTAGGTGGGACGTATCTTATTAATTAGAGTTAATAATACAAACCTTATAAATATTTCTAAGTATCCCATAAAATACAACAAACACATCTCTAACGGGATCCATATCGATATTATACTATATTTTATAGTTTATTTGGAGTTATTTATTATAATCCGGATGATTTTCTGGAATAGAAAAAATATGATTAGAATAACGTGACATCGCAAAAAGAACACTAGAAAGTCTATTCATATAAGAAATTGTATTTGGTTTAATAATTCTTATCCCTTCTTCGTTTGTTGATATAATTCTTCTTTCTGACTTACGGGCAAGTGTACGAGCAAAATCTAAACCAGAGCTAATAATACTCCCCCCCGAAATAGTAAATGATGTAATAGGAGGAAGGACCTCCCCTACTTTATTTATTATATTTTCAATTTTAGTTAATTCTTTTTTGCCGATAAACATTTTAGATCCTCCAAGTTCTGCCTGAATTATAAATAAATTTTGTTGAATATCTTCAATAATTTTACTAAACAATATTTTTTTAGTTCCTATTTTTAAAACAATTTTATCAATATCTGAATATACTTTGATTATTCCTAAATACGCATTGAGCTCATCTACCGAACCGAGGGCCTCGATAAGAATGGCGCTCTTAGAAATTTTACCTTGTTTACAATCAAAAAGAGTAGTCATGCCAGTATCACCAAAACCAGTATATAAAATATTTTTATCTTTTTTTAAATTATTTTGAATTTTTTTCATATGACTAAGTATAACATGCTTCATTTTTAAATAAAAAAACACCTCTTGACTATTTTTGTAAAAGAGATATAATAAAATAAATTCTTTAAATAAAAAAATTACATTTATGTGTAAAACAAACAATTGTACCCTATACACATGGGGAACAGATTCAGCCGTTGTTGGAAATCTTTACCAGTTTACAGAAACAATAGGAGCAGCTAGTATAGCAACATCTAAAGACAAAACTGTAAACAAAAAAGTTTGTGTTGATGACGACCAGATAAGATTATTTAAAACTGCCCGGTTATTCCAGGTCAACAATGAGCTTGAAAAATATTTTTTTATTGGACATAAAGTCCCAGAAAATGGAGCGAAAAAATCAAATCGTAGGTATGTATTTGGTTTACCGTTCAAAAACTAAAGGGTAAAAATAAAAAACGATATTTATTTATCCCACAAAAAAAGAGTCTTGCTCCCGCAAGGCTCTTTTTTCATTTTACTTATAATAGACACCAACGGCTTCACTTATATTTTTATAACCATCTTTTTCAATTAATAAAGCTAGCTCTTTATTTATCTTCCCTATTTGACTTGGTCCTTCATAAATCATTCCTGTAATCATTTGGATTAAAGTTGCTCCTCTCTTTATCTTTTCATAAGCATCCGCTCCTGTAAAAACTCCACCACAACCAATTATTAAAAATCTTTCTTTATATTTTTTATAAACTTCACTAATAAGAATATTGGTAATTTTTTCTGTTGGTTTTCCACTAAAATTTCCCTTACCTGCACTTTTTATTTCTTCTTTGTCAAAAGAAGGATTAGTTCTATCCTTAACTAAATTTGAAAAAATTAGGCCACTTATAAATGGAAAAGAGGAAGCAACTTCTGCTAAGGAAAGAGTATCCTCAATACTTTTTTCTAAATACATTTTTATAAATAAAGGTCTATTAATAAAAAGTTTTTCTAACTTGGAAAGTAATAATTTCAATCCATCTGGTGTATCGAATTTTGTAGTTAAATTTTCTGAATTTATAAGATTCGGACAACTAATATTTAACTCAAAATAATCAAAATAATTTTCTTCTAAAACTTTTCTAAAAGATAGAATTATGTCTTTAGTCATTTCTTCTATGTTTTGATATGCTTTATTAGTTGAACCGATACTTATCCCTAATGGAATTTTCTTTTCTTTTTTATTTATTTTTTTTAATACAGATTCCATCCCCATACTCTTAAAACCTTTATTTACTAATAAAGACTTTGATTTAGGAAGTCTTCCGAGCATTGGCTTTGCATTCCCTGCATATGGAAGATTAGTAACTGTTCCAACAGTGTGATAACCAAATCCTACTGAAGGTAATATCTCTATTAAATCTGCATCATAATCAAAACCAGCGGCAAGACCAATTGGATTTTGAAATGAAATATTAAAAATTTTTTGACTCAAAATATCATTTTTGTAAAATAAAATGTTTTTTACAATCAATCTAAAAAAAGAAAATTTACCCAAAAACCTCCCCGTCTTCAAAAAGAAGGTATGTACATCATCCGCTGGAAAGGAAAAAAGTATGGGTTTAATTATTTTTTTATAAATAAAACTAATCATTTATTATTCTGTAGTTACGCCATCAAAATCAGCTTCGTTGCTTTCTGCTTCATTTTTAGTAACTCTAACTATACCGTCTTTGTGATGAGCTGGAGAATATATCGTATACATTTTAAGTCCATCAACCCCCGCTATAACATTATGATTGGAACCACAAGGCACGACAACAGCATCTCCATCTGAAACCTCATATTCTGTCTCATTGATTATTACTTTTCCGCTACCCTCCTCAAACCGAAAAAATTGATCATTGTCAGGATGCACTTCCATTCCTATCTCTTCATTAGCAAGCAGGCTCATAAGGACAAGCTGACAATGTTCCCCTGTGTATAAAACCTTACGAAAATTTACATTTTCTTTTGATAGTATTTCGATATTATCTTTATATCCTTTTTTCATATATTTATTCCGCTATTAGCGTTTTAATTTAAATAATAAACGACAACTCGCTAATTATACCATTTTTATAAATATATAGAACAGAATGCATAGATATCCTCCTTGTAAAAAAATTTAAATAGGTTAATATTGATAAAAACTGACGCTTAATAAAAAGGAGGCAAAAATTGAAAAGGGTTATAATTCCAGATCAATTTAAAATTGGTTTAATTGTTTTTATTGCTATAAATATGGCAATCAAGATTGTTGAGTATAAAATTGCGGAAATGAATGATTTTAAAATTGCAATTTTATTAATGTTTTTATTTAGTTTTTTAATAAGATATTCCATGATACTAATCTATGATTTCACAAAAAAAGATTGGCTTCTAATCGAATATTTAAAAGAAAAATTACACCAAAAACAAGAATCAACTGAACACACATCTGTCACAAGAAAAATCTTAAAGTTAAAAAAGATTGGTAATTGGTTCTTATTTATTGGACTCTTATGTACGGATCCAGTAGTAACTATCCTTTATTATCGTGATGGACACCACGCTTGGAATAATATTCCGAGAAAAAACTTTATGCTATTTTTTATGAGTGAAATTATTTGCACTCTAACTTTAGCTGGTACTATTTATTCCGTTTTTGGATTAATAAATTTAATTTTTTAAAACAGGTTTATAATTTATATTATGAACCTGTTTTTTTAATAAGTATTATTAAAAGACAAAAACCCATAATTTAAATTATGGGTTTTTGTAAAGAATATTTAATTATCTATTAAAACCATTTCCATCCCTCATACTATGATGATTCCCTTTCCCCATGCCTTTATGATTTCCTCTATTAGAAAACATTTTTTCACTACTCGTCCTTAAATCCAATTCTTTCCTAAGAACGTTTGCTTCTTTAATTTTACCTTCATTTGCTAATCTCCATGCTTCAGCAAATTTACCAAAATTATCTTTATTTATTACCTTGGTAACTCTACTATTACCAACTTTTTCTTCAATAAGATCTTTCCATCCTTCATAATCTTTATTAGTCAGAACTTCAGTAATTTGAGATTGAAATTCTGGAGTATAATTAGGACCTTCTTTTGAAAAATCTCCTTTATAGGCAAGGGCTGTACCTGAAACCCCTAAACCTAAAACCAACGCCATCAATCCACTCATTATTAATTTATTTTTACTTTTCATTTGATTTATTTACTTTATTTTACAATTTATATAATAAAGTTAATTTGATTTAATTTAATAAATGTAAGGTATCGTTACTACCTACATTTATACTACGCAAGAGATAGAAAATTTATCTCATCATATTAATCTTTAAATCATTTACATCTAATTTGGCACCTATCCAGGGACGAAGATGTTCCGCAACAAAAATATTATTATTATCTAAATCCCCAATGATTCTTATGGTTTTGCCTTCTTCTATTTCTACTTGTCTCCCAATGATGGCATTATCCATATTTACAGTCCAAATAACATTATTAAAATCAACTATTTTAATAATGTTATTTTCAACATCAATAATTTTGCCAGAGATAAGTCCATCTTCTGGATGAGACCAAAATTCACTTTTATCAAATACGAAACCGTGATAAATTGAAATATTATCTGACATAGACTGCTCAACAATTTCTCCTATTCTAAAGAAATGAAGAATTGAACCAAAAATAATTGTTAAAATAATATATATTCCCATAATCGTTATAACTCTATGGCGATAACCAAAAAAAGTTTTTCTATAATAAAATTCTCCTAAAATAGCAAAGAACAATAAACAAGCAACCCAAAAATATGGCAGGGTTTTAAAAATAAAACTAAATCCAAATCTTTGGTATAAATCCCAGTCATTATTAAATAACATAGATAAAGTAACAGAAAATGAAATAGCCCCAATAACAAGAGAGGACCCAACAAGAGACCAAAAAATCACCTTTTTTAAATTAAAGACATTTTTGGAAATAGGCTTAATCCCACTTTCCTTTATTTTTTGTAATGCTATTTGGCTTATATTTTGATTCTCCATGTTTATAATTACTTATTTGATTCATTTATTAACTTTTCATACTCTTCTTTAAAAAGTTTTTTTCCTCTTAATATTAAATTACCTACAGTACTTATTGGCTTTTTTAAAATATCAGCAATTTCAACATAATCTTTTTCATCTAAAAATCTTAGCACAAGAACTTCTCTGTATTTTTCATCTAGCAGTGAAAGAGCTTTATCTATTTTTTCTCTATCTAAAGAATTATCAATCTCTTTAATTATATCAAAAACATATTCAAATCTATCAAGGTCTTCCTTTTCAAATGGAACTGATGGTCTACTTGATTTTTTTCTTATTTCGCTAACAGTTTGATTGTGAGCAATTCGATATATCCATGATGAAAATTTTAATCCATCATCAAATTCATTTAAATGATAGTAAGTTTTTACAAAAATATCTTGAAGAATATCTCCGGCATCCTCACGTCTAAACTTAGAAATTCTCATAATATAATGGAGTAACTTACCCTCATACCTTCTAATTAAACACAAAAAATGGTCCGGATTATCTAGCGATAATTTGACCAGTTCATTATCTGTACTGTTAATGCATTCTTCATGATTTATCATTACTCACCTATTATACGCACATCTTAACTGTTTTGTCTCATTGACAAAACTCATTAAATAAATGGATATTGTTTAATTATTTGAGTATAATATATTTATAATAATAATTATATTAAATGATATGGAAATAAAAGAAAAAATACTAAAATCATTAAATTGGCGTTACGCAACAAAGGTATTCGATACAAATAAAAAAGTATCAGAAGAAGATATTAATATTATTTTAGAAGCTGCACGCTTAGCTCCTAGTTCTTATGGGAGTGAAATGTGGAAATTTATTGTAGTAAAAAATGAGACTTTAAAAGAAAAACTAAAAGTAGCGGCTTACGGTCAATCTCAAATTACTGAGGCCTCACATTTAATTGTAATAACATATAGAACAGATAGTGCTGTAAGTTTAACAAATGAAACAATAAATAGAATTTCCAAAATAAGAAACATGGATTTAGAAAAACTTGATGGATTTAAATCAATGCTAGAGAATAGTGTTGCTCAAAAACTTGCAGATGGTACATTGGATGCTTGGGTTAAAAATCAAACTTATATTCCACTAGGAATTATGATAGAAACTGCATCTCTCTTAGATATTGATACTTGCCCAATGGAAGGATTTCAATTTGAAAAAGTTGATGAAATACTACAATTGAAAGAAAAAAATTTAAAATCATCATCAATTTTAACAATTGGATATAGAGGTGAAGACACAACTAGTAACTATCCAAAAGTTAGAAGAGACTTTAATGATGTAGTTGAGTTTATTTAATACAAATAAAATTAGAACAAAAAAAACATTGAGGTGATTACAATAAATCACCTCAATGTTTTTTTCAATCAAGATCAGAGTCTCCCATAGACATATGACCTTCGGTTAGCAAATTAACCTTATGGGCTATTTTTATTTATCTAAGTCCAATATTTCATCAATGCGAATTTGTTCCACAAACTCAGGAGTGTGAGATACGAGAATCATTGCCCCTTGATATTCAGAAAGTGCCTTTGCTATAACAGGTAAGTGACGAAAATTTATATGATTTGTCGGCTCATCAAGAATTAAAAGTCCTGGTCGAGTAAGTACAAGTTGAGCAAAAGCAACGAGTCCTTTCTGTCCTTCAGACAGACTACCAATCCTAGTGTGGACCATATCTCCTGTAATTAGAAACCCTGCTACTGTAGAGCGGATGGCCTCTTCGTTTACACGTCCTTCTACAATTCTGGTTGTATTCGCTAGAGCTTCATAAACTGTATCATTAAAATTTAGAGTTGAAAAATCCTGACGATAATATCCTATCCGAACATCGGGTGATATAAATATTCCTTCGGCATCTCTTTTTGCAATTAATTCAAGTAAGGTACTCTTCCCTATTCCATTTGGACCTGAAAGTAATAAGTGTTTATTTTTACGAAGCTTTATGCTTGCCTTTATTTTTTTTATTTTATGATTTTTATATATTGAGATAGATGAAAAAGTTACAAGGTCTCCTATTATATTTTCCTGAACAGGAATAGTAAAAGGTCGAATAGTTTTATCTTCTTTCCTTACATCTACTTTTTCCTCTTCTAAAGTTTCAGCAAGTTCTCTCATTCTCTTTGCAACAGCACGTAAGTTACCTCCCTTCATAGCAAAGGCATTTGCTTGTTCTTTTTTAGCCAAGATTTCTTTTGAAAGCATCGCGTTTTTACGATTTTCTCTTTCCATTCTTGCCGCTATTTGATCTCTTACATCTGTGTAGTTACCTACATATTGTTCAATTTTTTTTGTATAAAGATCTAAATATAAAACTGCATCAGTGAATCTATTTAAAAATTCCGCATCGTGAGAAATAACGATAACTGTCTTTTTGTATTTAACTAGAAAATCTGTAAGGTGTGCAATCCCTGCTTTGTCTAAATTATTTGTTGGTTCATCTAAAAGCAATATATCTGGTTCTTGAATAAGAGCAGATGCAAGAAGTAAGCGTGCCTGTTGACCACCCGAAAAAGATGAGACAATTCTTTCGTGCACTTTTTCGTGTCCTTTCAAATTAACAACCTCGAGTACATCATCTATTTTAGGGTCAATATCATATACTTTTTCTGAAAAACATTTTTCAAAAAATTCCCGAACTGTTAGTCCTAACTCATCACGGGGAATTACTTGACGAGAAAGAGCAATTGTTGTTCTCTGAGCTCTGTGTATTTGGCCATCTTCGGGAACCTGTTCTCCTGTTATTAATGAAAATATAGTACTTTTACCAGCACCATTTTGTCCCATTATTGTGACTTTCATTCCGCGTCGTATCGAAAAATCTACAGCATCCAAAATTGGCTTGTTGTGTCCATATTCAAATGAAACCTTTTCAAAACGTACTACTACTTCTCCTTGAGCCATATAGGTTATCACTTTACCTTATTTTGAGGTAAATTGAAAGGATTTATGCATAATTGAATTATATTTTCTGTAATAGGTCTCTGCACTATGTCTTGCCTAGCACAGAATTATTCAAGAATAAATCCATTATTTTTTAATTGTTTTCTAATTTCTTTATAATTCGGTATTGTTTTAGATACTAGATTCCAAAAATTTTTAGAGTGATTAAATTCCCCAAGATGACATAGCTCATGTACAATAATATAATTAGACGCCTTTTCTGGCAGTAATGCTATCTTATAATTAAAATTTAAATTACCTTTTCTAGAACAACTCCCCCATCTGGTACTCTGATTTCTAATAACAATATTATTCCATTTATGCCCATAAAATGTATTAAAATATTCGAGTCTATTATTTACGATTATTAGCGCCTCTTTTTTATATTTTAAATAATCAGATTTAGTTCCTTTTTTAAAAGTACTTCCTTTAAATTTCAAAAAATACTCCATTTTACCTATAATCCAATCTGACTTAGATTTTAAAAAATTATTAATGATAAATTGAGGAATATACCTTGGGGTTGTGACTACACAACTTCCATTTCTGTGAATAGAGAGTCTGATATTCTTTGATCTATTGCTCAGCTTTAAAGTATAATTTAAATTTTGTTTATCGAGTTGTATGGTCTTTTCCATTATTTGTTGAGAATTAATTTAATCTTTTCCTCCCTATTCATTCTTTTTATTTCCCCGCATTCGCACTACTATGCTCAGCACCTAATCTTTTATGTCATTATCATCTAAACACATTGATATCAAATTTAATTTTTTAATTCTGCTCCACCTTTTAAGTTCGGCCTCTCTTCTCCTAGCTTCTTTTAAAGTATCAAATTCTTCTGAATATTTTAGAACTACGGGTCGGCGTATTTTAGTATAATGCGCTCCGGATTTTAAATTGTTGTGCTTATGGAGTCTTTTTTCTAGATCATTTGTGGATCCGGTATAAAGACTTTTATCTGAGCACTCTAAAATATAAATAAAATACATATTTATATTATAACATGTATAATCAGACAAAAAATAAAAGCCCTCAATTGAGGGCTTTTATTTAAAATAATTAAATTATTTCCTAAAACTTTTGAAAACAAAAGTTCGGACGATAAGCGGAATCGCTTATTTAGTCTTCTTCTTTGCAACTACTTTCTTTGCTGCAACTTTAACAGCTGGAGCTTTTACTGCAACTACTTTCTTTGCTGCAACTTTAACAGCTGGAGCTTTTTTAACTTCTACTTTAGCTACTACTGAAGCTTGCTTGGCTTCTGTCTTAGGTTGAGTAAGTTTTTCGATTGCACTTGTAAGACGATCAAGTTTTGTACTTATTTCACTTAATTGTTTTGTAACTGCATCACTCGTAGGCATTGATGCTGGTTTAGCAAAAGATGGAGCTGGTCTATCATTAAAATCTCTTTTAGGTGCACGATCTCCAAAATCTCTTCTTGGGCCACGATCACCGCCTCTATCTCCGTCTTCTCTTTTACTACTAAAACAATCGGAACAGTATACAGGCTTATCACCTGATGGACGAAAAGGAACTTCACAGCTCTTTTTACATTCGTCACAAATAGCTTTGTGCATTGTAACTTCACCTCTGTCTCCTCCACGGAAACTAGGTCTTCCTCCACCACTATTTCCACCTCTAAAACCGCCGCCGCCTCTGTTACCTCCACCGCCTCCTCCTTGATAGTTTCCCATATATTTTATTTATTTACCTGCTAATATTAGACAAGTTATTATGATTATAGCAAGTATTATACCTTTTTATAAATAAAAAGCAAGTTTTACATACAAGATGATTATTTAAAATCTTTATTTCTTAATCTTCATCGTCATTTTTATTTTTTGATTCTTCGTTTGATAAGATATTAGCCTCTTTAATATAACTCTCTGAATCCAAAAGAGCCTCGTAGGCCTCTTCTATACTCCCCACTTTTTCATTTTCATACACCTCTTCCATATATTTTTTTGCTTCATTTATAGTTTTTTGTGTCTCTGTATTTTTTTCTTTTTCATCATCAAGTGACTTAATTTTAAAATCTTTATCTATATTATTTATAAGCAATTCAACTGATTCTTTTCTTTTTAAATATTTATCTGAATCGTTTAAATCTTTAATATTTTTATAATTTCTAATTTTATCTGAACTTTTTCGTGCTTCTTTGTATACTTTGTTATCTTCATTATCAGAATCATTTTTATCTTCTTTTTGAATTTGAATATTTTCTAAAACCTTAGAGTGTGCATTCATTTCTGCTCTAAAATTTGTAATTATTTCGTTTGTATCTATGTCAGAATCTGATTTATCAATTTTATCTAAAGTTTTATCTAGTCCATTAGTATGGTCCATTAATAGCTTGTTAATTCTTTTTTCATTAGTTGAATCGAGTTTATTTTGACTTGCTAAAATTTCAGCTTCAATTAAACGCTCTCTGGCTAAACTGCTCTCATATTTTGCTTTATTTTTTAAAGAAAAAGTAAGAGCTCCTTTTACAGGCTCAATAACATTTACCTTAATTGGATAAAATATACTATTGGGTAAACTTTCTTGTGAAGCAAAAACGATTCCGCCACTAGATAACACAACAAGCAAAGGAACTATTATATAAAAGGCTAAATTTTTCTTATATAGTATAGAAACAAACACTTCACTAATCCAAGGACTTTTGATGAATTTTTTTTCTGGAATTGTATAGCTTAATACATTATCAAATATGCGTTTTTTTTCATCACCTGTCATGGTGATTTTTCTTATTTCACTTATTCCATTGTTTAATTTTTTATTTTTCATAATTCTAATTCATCTTTATCTATATCATAACCAGATATTTTTCTTAACTCTGTGATTCCTCTATTTATTCTAACTGATGCCGCGTTGGTAGAGATGCCTAGAATTTCTCCAATTTCAGGTGGTGACAAATCTTCTACAAATCTTAAATATAAAGGCTCACGATAAGAAGTATTTAATTTATCAATTTGATCTATCAAGTGTCTACCTTCAACACCTAATAAAATATTCTTTTCTGTAGTTTTTTCATCTAAAACATCGTATCCGCCTTCATCCCCCGCAAACATTAAGCTGTCTAATGAGAAACTTTTCTTTTTGCGATACCAATCAATAATAAGACGTCTAGCAATTGTGAAAATGAATGCTTTATTATTAAGAATTTCCTTGTCTTCAAGTAAACTTTTCCATAATCTTAGAAATGTTTCTTGAGTAATATCTAATGCTTGTTCACGATTAGATACACGAATTAAACAAAATCTAAATATAGCATCTGATTCACTTTCATATATTGCTTCAAATGTACGCTCAATATTCACCTTCATACAGTGTGACGTATTAACTGTATATTTCTTACATCATTCATATACCCAAAATACAACATAAAGACATAAATGTCCATGTAAGAAGTTTCTAACCTAAAGCGTCTACCCTATTGTGAGGTCGCATATTGGATATATGTTCAATATAAATTATTAATTAATAGATTATAAATAAAATGAAAAATTACAAATCATTAATAGCCGGTTCTCTTATGGCCGCTGTTATAATGTCCGCACCTGCAATAACTTTTGCAAGTGATAAAGATATTAAAAACAACCGTGAGAATAAATCAGGTATAGAAAAAAATATAAACAAGTTTTCTGATAAAAAAGATAATTCTAACTCTATTTGGAATAGAATATCCAAATATCGTGAAGACCATGAAGAAGACGAAGACAGTATTATTAATAAAGTGCCAACAATAAGTGATTTAAAAGTAGCTAAAATTAAATCACATAAAGCTTTCATATATTGGAATACTGATATAAAAGCTGATAGTGCTATTTGGTACAGTAAAACATCAAATATAGATACTTCAGTAAAATCAAATTATTCTCGTAAGTCTGAAGTTTTAAAACATAAAATTGTATTAAAGAACTTAGAAGAAAATACAAAATATTATGTAATAATTAAATCTACAAATGATGAAGGAACAATAACATCTTCTGAAATTTCATTCACAACTTCATTAAAAAATTATGAATCTGTTAAACCTGTTATTACAGAGTTAACAGGACTTACAACTATTGCAGTTGGAGAAAATGAAACCGTTACAGTAAAAGCTTACGACCCAAAAAATAGTGAATTAAGTTATGCTGTTAACTGGGGAGATACTAAAATAACTTCCGGTGACGCGGTTATAGCACAACCCGAACCAGTATTTATTAAAACTGCAACATTTACTCATATATACGAAGTTCCAGGAACATATGTAGCAAAATTTATAGTAAAAAATACTGAGGGTAAAGAAACTTCTTCTTTACTAAAAATTACAGTTAACCCAGTAGTGATTGTTGATGTAACAGCTCCAGTAATCAGTGGAGTTACAAAGACAATCAGTGCAACTAATACAACAATATCTTGGGTTACTAACGAACCTTCGACTTCAAGTATTTTTTATTCAACAGGAATATCAGTTGATATAAACAATACCGCAACAGCTTCTATCACTGATGACAAATTAGTAAAAGAACACTCAATTAGCATCCCCGGTTTAGTATCAAGCACAATCTATCACTTTATTTTAAAGTCTGCTGATGCTCTAAAAAATGCAGTTGTATCTAGTGAATTCACTTTTTATAACTAATTAATAACTATAAAGACAGGGCAAATATAAAATACCACTCATAATTTATTATGAGTGGTATTTTATATTTTATTTTAAATATCTCTTTCTAATTTTTCATAAAATTTAAAATTTTTTATCTAAAGAGGTAACAAGGGATAGACAAATAGCTAGAACTATAACAATAACACCTATGGCATACATACTAGAACCAATCATATTAGTATAACCAAGCAACCCGGTCGTTTGTAATAAATAATTCCAATCATGTTCCCCGCCTAAAAGTGGTAACTGCATAGTCTGTGCATCGGAAGCATAAACAGAAACATTAATAATATTTTGACCTACCCAAAATAATAAAAGTGAGGCAGAAAAATATTCCTGTTTTTTATAAAAGTACAATACAAAAACAAAAGGAAATAATATCTGGAATAAAGACCCAGATAAAATATTTATAAAATCACCAAAAAAAATAAACACGGAGTGCCCTGCTTCATGAATAATAAGATTAATATTATCAATAAAATGCCATTCCATAAAAGAAAAACAATAGTATACAAAATATACAGAAATAATAATCGCTGAAATAAGTCTTATTTTTTTAGTGTTTTGCAAAGATATATCTGTGTTCAAAGCAACCTAATTATATCAAATCTATTAATAATTTACATAATTAGATAAGATGATTAAATTGACAAAAAACTGATAATTTGTAATATGAAGGAAATTGAATTTTAAACCTTTAAAACTTGAATTATGTTTAAACCGAGAATTTTAGTATTTGCATCAGGAACCACTAACGGAGGTGGCTCTGGGTTTGAAAAATTGGTTGAGGCTACTCGCAAAGAAATACTCCATGCTGACATCGTAGGAGTCGTATCAAATCATGAGTATGGTGGTGTACGCGAAAGAGCCGACAAACTTGGTATATCTTTTATCCACTTCCCAGAGCCTTGGACAGGAAAAAATTACCAGGAAATAGCCATCAAATCTGGTGCTGATTATTTTGCCCTATCAGGATGGATTAAATTAATTTCTGGACTTGATTTAAAAACAAATTTTAACTCAAAAACAGTTTTTAATATTCACCCGGGACCCTTACCTGCATTTGGAGGTAATGGTTTTTATGGTCACAATGTCCATAAGGCAGTAATTGAATCTTTCAAAAAAGGTGAAATCACAGACACTGAAATCACAATGCACTTTATTGATGAAAAGTATGACAATGGCCCTGCCTTTGCAAGAATTAAAGTCCCAATCAACGATGATGAAAATCCGGAAACTCTCGCAAGAAGAGTAAACGAATATGAACATCTGTACCAGGCTAAAATCACCAACCTAGTGGTCAACGACATGATTACTTGGGATGGAATAAACCATAATTCTTTACAAGTTCCATCGTTCTATAAAATAGAACAATAATAAAAATGAGCGACTTCTTTTTGAAGCCGCTCATTTTAAATTTATTTAATTATTGCGTTTAACAATTAATTTTTCTTCGGGTGGTTCCTTTTTAAGATTTTCTATAATTTCATTTGCGGCTGTATCTGAATCCATATATTCATCATAATTACTTGGTCTTTTTTCATCAAATAAATTAGTTTTTATTTTTTCAGGATAAACAGAAATAACTTTTATATTTGTTCCCTCAACTTCTTTTATTAATGATTGAGTAAAACCATTTGCAGCATATTTACTCGCACAGTAAGCAGAAGCTCCTGCAATCCCCCCTAGTGCTCTAACGGACAAAATATTCATTATCATTCCAAAACCTTGTTTTCTCATCTGAATCAAAGCAACTTTAGAACCATAAATAGTTCCAAATAAATTAACCTCCATTAGTGCGTGAGCTCTTTTCCAGTCTGTTTCTTCGATGGGTGCATAAGGCATCCAAACTCCAGCATTATTAATCCATAAATCTACTTCGCCAAATTTTTCTACAACAATTTTTAGTAAGTTATTTAAATCATCCTCTTTTGTTACATCTGCCTTTATTGCTAAAATTTCTTTGTTTGAAATATCTTCGAATTCTTCTTCTTTATCTCCACAGATAACAACATTTGCATTGTTATTTTTAAATAAAATTGCGAGTGCCTTTCCTATCCCTTTAGTACCTCCTGTAATAACAACGACTTTATTTTTTAATTCCATTATCTCATTATACTAAATTTTATTACTGGTGGTAATACTAATTTATAGTATTTATAAATTTAAACTTTTAATGACCTCCTCAAATAAAATTTTGTTATTAATACACCATTCTGATTTTTCAAAATCTTCAAACTTCAGCCATAATCTTCCGTGAGTTTCTTCATTGCCCTCAAACGGAGTTTCCTCTATTACTTCACAAATATAAAATGTCATATAACTGATAGGATAAGAATAACGATAATTATCTGGTTTTAAACCCATTAACGTCACTTTTTTATATGCGACTATTTTATTAACACTTACTATAACACCCGTTTCTTCAAATGTTTCTCTAACAACAGCATCTTCTGGGCTTTCATCTTTATCTATATGTCCACCTGGAATATCAAACATCCTTTTGGGGCGTTCACCTTTACGAAGTTCTGTTTGTAAGAATTCTCCATTTTTAAAAACAAAAGCATATACAGACGAACAATCTGAAACAGATGGGATTGTATCTGCTAAATATGTTTCAACTTTATAATTCTCTTTACCTTGAGAAATATTTTTTGTATGCAAAAGAGTATTCATTTTACTTAAATTACTTATTTAAAAAAGTTAAGATTATTCCACTTTATAAATTTCTGAAACTACTGCCATATGGTCACTAACTCCACCTTTTAATTCTACATTTTTAGCAAAATATAAAGGAGTCGTAAAAAGACAATCAACCATAAAATCTACTCCTTTTGCCCTATGTAAATCTCTATCTAGACTAGTCTTATATAAAGCGGGAATATTATCTTTAAATTCTTTTGCCATTCTATCAAATGCTGCTCTACCCCGAGGTGCATTAGTATCTCCGCATAAAATAAATTCACCGAGACTCTTTGCTTGATTTATAAATATTTCATTAGCATCAATTTGAACAGAGCTCACTTCTCCATGATGAGTAATAGTTAGATGTGAAGTTATAATCTTAAAAACATTACCTTTGTCATCTTTAATATCTACCCATAATAAAGCACGCGGTTTTACCAGATACTCATCATTTACATATTCTTCAAAAGATCTTTCTATTTTTTCCAAACTACCAACATGAAAAAAATAACCTGAGTCTTCTATTTTTTTAGAAAAAATGGCTGTTCCCTCTCTTTTGCCTTTTGATTCCAAGTGAACACTATCATCAATATAACTAGTAATTCTAATAACTCCATCCATTCCAAGTTCTTTCTTATACATTTCAAAATCCTCTTCTAAAAGTTCTTGCAAGCAGATTACATCTGCTTTCTCTTTTTTAAGAAAAGGCAACACGAGTTCGTGATGCCTGTTAAGTTCTATGTTTAGTGAGATAAGTTTCATTTTATGATTATAATACAAAATTAGATTTTTAAATAATATATTGCTATATATCACTTTTTGACAATTATTTATATAAGTTGTAATGTGAAGAAAAAATATAATCTTTTAAAAAATGAAAAAAAATAATCTTTCTGATTTCAAGGGGTCTTTAAAATCTCTTGCTTTTAAACCGAGAAATAGTCTCGGGCGACGCTTTTATGATGATTCTGACCTTTTGTATGCCACTCTTGACCCATTTCTTCGTGATAGAGAAAAAATACGATTAGGTAAACACTACCGCAGGCTTGATGATAAAACACAAGTCTTCCCACCTGGGTTACATTCAAACACAAGAAACAGACTTATTCACACAAATGATGTCGTCAATCTTGATGCAATCTGCGCTAATGTTTTAGGGTTAAATGAATACCTAGCAGAAGCTATCGCCTATGGACATGATATTGGGCATACCCCGTTTGGACATTTAGGTGAAACATTAATTAGTGAACTTTCTGGAAAAAAATTTGCACACAGTATTATGAGTGTAATTGTTGCACAAAAAATTGAGCGCAAAGGGAAAGGATTAAATTTAACTTATGAAACACTTGAGGGAATACTTAATCACTCTCGTGGAAATAGTGAAATGAAAATTAATTCTAACATTTCAGAAGAAGCGACTTTGTGCATGTATTGTGATAAAATCGCTTACACTTTTTCTGATTTAAATGACACATTAAAGGTTGGATTCCTAAAAGAAGAATCATTGCCTGAAATAGCTCTCTTTTTTGGAAAAGACCAAAGAGAACGAATAGCTAATGTTTTGTTTGAACTTATTAAAGAAAGCTCAGAAGAAGGAAGAGTTTCTTTTTCTAAATCTGAAACTGCACAAAAATTTGTTGATTTAAAAAGTTGGATGTATGAAAATGTTTATTTCAAGCTTGATAAACAAGAATACAAAAAACAAATTAAACAAGAGATGGTGAAAATTATTTCTTTTATTAATGAAAAATTTGATGAGCAAATTGACCCCTACCTCGCTATTTGTTGCATGACAGACAGCGAGGTTCATAACTTCTACAATGATATAATTAATGGCAATACAAATAACATTAATTATGGTTTTTTTGAAATCATTAAAAATTTTCACGGAAAGAAAATTGATATTTTTAATCCAGACTTAAATAAGTCAGATTTTTACAGAAAATATTTATAAATAAAAATGACCACACTGATAAATTTCAGTGTGGTCATTTTAATAATTAAAATATTAAAAAAATTTAACCTTTTTTTATAGTAATATTTAATTCTGAAATTAAAAATTAATTAGATAGTAAAATACAAGTAGTCCAAACAATACTTGCAGCGAGAGCACCCGCAATAAATCCAGAAAGAGCTGATGCAAGATCCCGACCTATTTTAAAGCTAAAATCTCGTTGTTCTTTTGAAATAAAATCCTTTAATAAATTATTCATAAGGCAATTAATAGATTATTTATAATAACCATATTATAGCATAATTATTTACTATAAAGTAAAGGTAAAAAAAACACTATTTGCGTTATTTTATTTTTTATAAAAATGAAATAACTATATTCCTTATAGTATACATTCATTCTTTATTATTTTTTAAATATTTTTCTTGGTGATAAGCACCTTATCTATGCGTGATCCATCCATATCTAAAATCTCAAGAGTGAAATGACCCCAATCAATTTTTTCTCCCACAGTAGGAATATTTTCAACTTTATGTAATATAAGTCCGGCAATAGTATTATATTCTCTTTCTGAATCAATATCTGTAATGTCAAAAAAATGTAATAGTTCAAAATATGGATATTGACCATCAGCAAGCCAAGTTCCATCTTCACGCAGTGTAATTTTATATTCTTGCTGGTTGTATTCTGACACATCACCAAGAAGAGCATCTACGACATCATCCATAGAGACAACACCTTGAAGAGAGCCATACTCATCTACAACGAGCGCAGCATGCCATCTAACTTTTCGAAACTTTTCTAAAAGACGATAGGCTGGTGTATTTTCATGAACAACTAGGGGTTTTTTTATATAATCAACTAAAGAAAAATCAATACGCCCAAGAGCAGCAAACATATCTTTTGCGCTAACAACTCCAAGTAGTTTATCTAGTTTTCCATCAGCAACTGGATAAACAGAATGTGGCTCTAATGCTATTTTTTTTTGAATAAGAGCAATTGTATCATTCACATCTAACCAAATCATGTCTTTTCGGTGAGTCATAAGCTCTACAACCTTGCGGTCCCCTAGTCCAAATACTCTCTCAATAATATCTTGTTCAATTTCCTGCACTTCACCACCAAGGGCTCCCTCTTGAATAATCGCTCTTATCTCTTCTTCTGTAACTCCATGTTTTGATTCACTTTTAATACCAAACAATTTTAAAAGAAATTCATTTGTAATACTAAGAAGCCATATAAAAGGTGAAGATATTTTTGAAAGTAAGTGCATTGGTTTTGCCATAACAGATGCAATTTTTTCGGGGAAAAGAAGTCCAATTCTTTTTGGTAAAAGTTCCCCAAGAACTATAGAAAAAAAAGTTACAATAATAACGACTATAATCACCGCAATAGAATGTGCATAGGGATATAAAATATCTATGAAAGAAATCAAATTAGTAAGATTATCTGTTATTTTTTCAGCACTAAAAATACCAATAAGGATACCAATGAGAGTTATGCCTATTTGAATGGTTGAAAGAAAACGATTTGGATTATTAGCGAGTTCTAAAGCACGTTTGGCACTTTTACTACCACTCTTTGCTGCACTTTCCAGCTTAAATTTACGTGAGGAAACCATTGCAATTTCGCTCATTGAGAAAACACCGTTGAGTAATATTAAAAAAATGATTAAAAGTATGTCCATATAAGGGTTTTGTTATTGTAGCAAATATGATGATTTTGCGCATCTATAATAAAATATTGAATTAATAAATCAATTCTTAACACTTCATCGTTTCATAAATGAGATTTAATGATAAAAATATTTAATTAGAGTTTATTTTTATTAATAAAGCTAACATTAGAATATTCGTTTGCTAATTTTTCAAATACTGGCCTTAGTTTAAGAAAACCATCTTCTGTATAATGCGATGCTTCAAGTGAATAACCATTTTGTTCAGCAAAATCAAAAATTTCTCTTGCAAGTTTAGAGGCATACCCCTTACCTTGTTCATTTTCATCAACTGATATAAATTGAATCCAAAGATTATTTTTTAAGAAAGGATCTTTTAATAATTCACTTAGACCAACTATTTTATTTTCTGATTTTATTATTGGATAAAATTTATCATTTTTATGGTCCTGGATATGTTTTAAATCAAAATATTTAAAAACTCCACCCTCTTCTACTGATAAAAAACGATTATCTTGCGGTAAGTTTTGACCTTTATAAATTAAGTCAATTAAAGTATCTGTATCGACAGTTTCTGCTTTAACAGATAAATCTTCTTTTCTTTCAATATTTATTTTTTTAAAATTATCCATTTTATTATAAATATCATAAAGTTAAATAAATAACTAAGATAATATTGTTTAAATTTATTTATCTTTTATCTCAATTTCTGCTTCTAAATATTTAATAATTTCACCATTCAATGTATAATTTTCTTCTGTAATTACAATAAGCGTTATTGTTGTATCAAAAACGATAATTTCTTTATTTGGAATGAAATCAACGGTTTGTGTTTTACCAGTACTTATTTGAGTAATCATTAACTTCGCTGTGTCTTTAGTTATATTAATATAATTAAACTTTAGCCCAGAAGATAGCATCTCTTTTTGAGTAGAAGATAAATATATAGTAGTACTTGAAAGAGGAAGTGTTCCGCCGCTAATAGTACAATTACCAGGATCCATATCTGAGGAACTAAAACTGCCTTTATTCCATTTAATAAATAATTCGCTTAAATAAACAGTTGTGAATGAACACTTTGTAATCATTCCAATTGTTCCTTTTACAGATTCACTTGATTTTTTGAGCTGTAAGTCTAAATTTTCTTCTGTAACCCCTGATGCTTTCGCTTGAGCTATCATTTCTGTAGAATAATCTAAACTAGCATCTAGTATATAAGTTGAGTAAAGACACTTTTTTGAAGAATCAAAACCATCTAAAGTACTTATAATTTTTGTTGTTTGAACCATTCCAAAAAAATCCATTATTTTAGTTTCTTCAACATACGCTTTAGAACAATTCTTTATTGCATCCATAAAACAAGTCATGTCTTTACCGCAATTAATTGGCCCATTATCCATTTCCACAACTTTATTATCATCATTTTTTATGATTAATTTATCTTCTTGATTTGTTCCATCTGTAATCGCTTCTGGTTTTTGCTCTGGTTGTATTTCTGGTTGTACTTCCCCTTGTTCGTCTTGTATTTGAAGTTGAGTATTTTGATTTTGGTTTATTTCATTTATAGTTGAATTTTTATTTTTTATTAAGTCTTTAATTACTGGTATTTCATCTCTAAAAAAATAACCAAACATCAAACCTGCTAATAAAAATAAACCCATTATAGTTAGAAAAACATTTCTTACTGTGTGGTTGTGATTCTCGATAGAAGACATAGGTCTATTTGATGTTGTATGGAAATTTGAAACAATTGTTGGAATTGAGGTTTGAATTGGAGCTTTGCTTAAAAAAGGGATAGAATCTGGATCTAAAATTGGAGTAGTAACAGGACTAGGTATTGAAGCTTTAATAGAAACGGAAGATTGAGTAGGAGGAGGAGTAGAGATGGAAGTTTTATTTATTATATTTATTGATTTAAAACCCTCGTCGATATCCTGTAAGGTCCAATCACCAACCAAGAGTTCTTTGCTTATAACTTCCCTTGTTATTCCCTTCTGTAATTGCTGTTTAATGAAATCAACCAATTGTTTATTTATCATAAGTTCATTATATCATCTACAATATCTATTCCCCTAGAAAAAACCCTATTAAATATGGGCATAACTTTGTTATTTAATACTTTTATTAAATTTTTACAATATTTTCTTCTACTGCAGGTGAGCGTTTAGCCAAAACAGTTTGTTCGGTTTGTTTCAATATTTCTTGTTCAAGTCTTAAATTTTCCTTTTTTAGATTTTTGTTTTTTAAATAACTACTGATAAATTCTGGAAGCAATAAAAATATTGCGATAAGTATCCCTGAGGTTATAGTTAATAATAAAACTAAAGCGAGAGAACCTGTTAAATGCCACGATAAAAAAGTAACAGTTATAACTGCAGTATTTTGTAATGCAAAAATAACTGCTACAGCCCCAAATAATAATCCGATAATAAAAAGTATAATCATATTACAAGTATACGTTTATTATTGATTAAATCAACCATCTTAAATCTAATAAAACATATATAATTTATTATTAAAATATAGTAATAAAATATATAGGATTGACTATATTTCATATATTTAATATAGTAAATATATGAAATTGAATATTATCAACGCAAGTTATTGCTACAACTCCTATATATAGAGGGTTGTTGTTTGCGTTGATATAAAATCTCCATTTGAACATAAAAAACAGCCCTTTATTTAGGGGCTTTTTTGTTCTTTCATCAAAAAGGTATGTTTTAAAAACTTCCTTTTCTTAGTTCTTTTAAAACCTAATATAAACTAAAAAAGTCTACCGAGTAAAGTAGGTAGCATATATGAAATGAAAAAAATCATTTTATTGGCCGGCTTACCTGGAGTTGGTAAATCAACTATTTCAAGAAAAATTAGTCATAAAATAGGAGCAAAAGTCCTAGATTTAGACGATTTTAAAAGAGTTGATGTTGACCCGACTCTCGTCACGAACCAAATTGACCCACCAAATATAAGGTGGAGTTACTACAAAAAAGCACTAGAACATGCTTTTAATCTCTTTGGAACGAGCGATATCTCGGCCATAATTATGGATGAAGTATTTCATTTAGAACAACTCAGAATAAAAATTGAAGACCTTTGTAAAAATAAGGATATTCAAGTTTTCTGGATTGAAGTAAAATGTCCATATGACTTAGTAGAAAAACGGCTTAAAGCACAAACAAGAACTGGGCACATTCTCTCAACAGAGGAGGCTCTAAAAATGAACTTGTTGTTTCAAGAAATTTTTGAAAAATTTTCATCTGATAGTCAAAATCATATCATCGTCAACAACGATGATACTGATATATCAGTAGAAAATGTTTTAAAACTTATTGAAAAATAACTTATTTAACCCGCTGTTTTTACGGCGGGTTTTTTATTAAATAAAGATAGCATATAATATATATAATGATTAACCAGAAAAAAATAAAAGAAATTAAAAAACTCGGAATTAAAATAGACCATGAAATCGCCTTCGGGGGAAAATCCAAAGGAAATAAGCATTTATTTCGTGCTGTAAAAATAGCAAAATATTTAGCAATCAAAACAAAAGCAGATTTATCAATTGTTGAGGGAGGGGCATGGCTTCATGATACTGCATTACCAACAGGCAATGATTACAATTATAAAAATAATAAAAAAATTGTGATGAATTTATTATCCCCTATTGATATATCACAAACGGATAAAGAACTCATTGCGGAATGTGTAGCTTCACATGAAGGAACTGAAAAACCAAAAACACTTGAGGCTAAAATCGTGCATGATGCTGATGTACTTGAGAAATTAGGAATACTAGGAATTATTCGTCATACATGGAAAATGACAAATTCAAATCAAATTAATCCCAAGTTAATAACAGACCAAGATGTAAAAAAAGTTCTTGAACATATAAAATGGCGAAGTAAAAAATTACAAACTCCAATTGCACAAAAAATTGCGAGGTATTTAAATGTACCTATAAATAAAAAAGATGCAATGGTTATAGTATCGATTGCATCAAACAATGCTATTAAAGGTGTAATTACTGAAAAAATAGCGCTACTTCTACAAAAGTATTTAGATCAAAAACAAAAAGAGATACTAGCCGAGCAATTAAATTTAGATTATTTAAATAAATTTGAATAATATTAGACTCTAATAAAATCTATTTTATTTTATCTAATTATAAATAATCCTTTTAACTACTTCTATAGTTTCACTTATAGTACGTTCATCTACATTTTCCCCTAGTGAATTAATTTTATTTGCCAAATTATTTAGTATTTGTGCTTTTTCAATAAATATAGAATCTTTTTGGTCTTCCAGACTAATTGTCTTTCTGCCTTCTGTTCTATATTTTTGTAAATAGTTTTCAACAGTTGATATCCTATACCCATCTTTGATAAGTTTCCGAACACCATCTATACCACTACTTCTAAAAATAATTTCAATTGCCATAAAATCATTAGAATAATCTTGTAAACAACGTAATATTCTTTCTGACGAATTTTCTATAAATTTATTATTTTCCATAAAAATATTGTATAAAAATTAAAATCTTTAAAATGTGAAATATAAATATTCATATATTTAGGAAATTTCTGGAAAATGATTAATAGCATATTCTGCTAATGCCCGCACTTGGTCAAAAGTTTGAATAGTAGAAAGTTCTTCTTTAGAAAACCATTTAGCGTCATGTAATTCACTTTCCAAAACTGTAATTATTTGATCTGAATCTTCCAGTCTTACATAGAAAAAATAACCAATATGTGGAACATCAAAACCTTCACGCTCAAGATTAATATGAAAAGGCATTGGAACTGGAGTCGCATTTGCATCACCAGAAAAAGCGCTTTCGTGAGCTGGTAAAATTCCAATATCTAAATCTAACTCTTCCTTCCATTCTCTAATAAGCGCTTGGTCAGGAGTTTCATTTTCTTCAAGATGTCCTCCTGGGGGTGTCCATTTATCAAATTTCTTATGATGAACTAAAAGAACCTTACCATCTCTTACTAAATAACCTGATGAAAAATATTTATAAGCCATACAAAAATTATATATAATTATGACCAAAAATCCTAGTTGATAGCTTAGTATGATGTTATAAATTATTTAAATTCAAACAAAATATCTCTGAAGTTTAAAATTTTATTATTTTTATCCAATTCAATCCCCTCTTTTTTATATAGAGCAAATCTTTCCTTTTTATATTTATCATTAATCCACACCTTGCCATCAGAATATACAATCCTATGGAAAGGAATATTTTTTATTCCTGCCATATAAGCCTTTCCTAGTATATTAGTTATACTTTGTGAAGCCATAGGACCTGCCCCGCAAGCTCTAGCAATTCTTCCATACGTAGTAACTCTACCTTTTGGAATTCCCAATGCTATTTTAATTACTCTCTCAGAAAATGTTTGCATGGTCTTGTTTTTAGAAGTTGAAATTTATTTTAAAGATTATGATTAATTATATATTTCTCTACTGTCTCAACATCATCTAATTGATATCGATGATCTTTATCAACTAATTCTTTTTTATATGCAACTAAATCATTTGGATTAATTAATGATATTTCAATACCATCAACTACTTTTATAAAATTAGAAAATTTACGATAATTATCTTTTGTTTGAAACCACTCTGTCTGTTCTTTATTGCTCATCCGTAAGGTATCAATATCAGTTATATCTATTTCCTGACCATAATAGTTAAGGGAGAGAGTATCACAATCCCATTTTGCATTCAAATAATGTTTTGGTCCTGAGGTGATGAATTCTTTCACTTCTGAAACAATAATAGGAAAATATTTTCCAGAAAGAGAAAAGTCTATATCATTTACTGGGCGATTTGAACCATACATATGTGCAGCAAAACCACCCCCTATTCTATATGGAATATTATGTTTATTTAGGATTGAAACTATCCACTTCAATGCATTAATTGTTTTTTCTTCCATATATTTTATTGTATCAAATTAACTAGAGTTTGAGTCCATATTGTAAATTATTTAAAGTCCTAAAACTTCTTGCAAAGCTTTCAAAATAGGTGACATTTCTATGATTTCATCTTCTTCTGTATGTAAAATTGCAGGCTTATTTGTTATCTTAGAATAATATAAAGCCCTAATTGGCATATGAATATGAGGTACTCCAAATTCTTGGTCAGTTAAAATTATTTCTCTTCTGGATTCAACCTTCTTGATTTCTCCATTGGGATATAAAACAACCCAAGCCTCTATCCAAATAGCATCAACTTTCCCTCCATGCTTCGTTGCAATTGCTTTCCAAAAATTTAGTAGTCTCTTAGATATTTCTTCTTCTGATAATTCATTTTCATTTTTGCCTTCCAATGCTATTCTTTTAGGGGCATCAATAAATCCATCCCCTTCAACATAAAATCCTGTATCATTAGACAAAATTGGAATATCAATTTTACCAAAATATGCATTAGCTTTTAATAGAGCATTCTCCATAAGAGTTTTACCATTTTCTTCTGTATCAATAGGATTAATTCCTAACTCATTGGGTGAAAATAATTCAATATTTGAATCTATGTAATTTATTAATTTTTTAAATCTTTCTACCTTTCCTTTATTATTTGTAGCAAGTAATATTTTCATGTTTTTAATTATACCAAAACGGTAGTCAAAATAATTGCTAATTGTTTGGATTGAAATTTTAACTTTTATTGCTAAAAATAAGGCTAAATAACTACTTATTTAATTCAGGTAATAAATTAAGCGTTCTTTGTTTAATAGAGTCATATTTATCTTTTTGGTTAGAATAAGCATAAAAACTTAATGATCCAAGACCTATGCGTAATTTATAACAAAGTAATCTTTGTGTAAAATTAGAAATATTTTTAACTTCATAGTAGTCCTCAATTTCTTTTATTCTTTCAGGTTTCTTTAACCAAAATGTAATCCAAGCAATATCATATAAATAATCTCCATACAACGAATCTGCCCAATCGAAAACACCTGTGACCTTCTCTCCGTCTGATACAGCATTATTATTACCATAATCTCCATGAACTAAAAATCTTTCTTCAGGACAAAATTCTGAAAGTTTTTCAATTTTCGAATAAATTTTTTCCCATATATCCTTCTCTAAAAAAGATGTCTTAAAAAGATCTTCTTTGTTTTGAAATTCATTTACAGCAAGAATAAATTCTCTCCATGTATCATAAACCCCATTACCTTCTAGATTCCATTTTCCAAAACCTTTTGTATTTTTTATCCCCAAATCATGGATAGAATCCATTATTTTCAAAAGACTTGGTAGTGTTTTTTTATATTCTTCCTCTGTAAGATCTGTTATGTGTTTGCCTTCTGCTTTTTCAGAAATTGCAAAATGATAGATATCATCCATTTGACCTATCTCTATTATTTTAGGAATTGGCACACCCTTATTACCAAAACGCTCAAAGGCCTTTTGGTCTTTATAAAAAGACCTTGAACTTGTATTTACCCTAATAACAAAGTTACCTTTGTTCGTTTGAAAGCTAAAAGCCTGAGACATCTCTCCTCCATTTATAAATTCTAGATTTAAAACAGAATTATCAAAATTATTTTTAAGATAAGAAAATACTATTTCTTTATCTATTTTAGTTTTAACAGTGGACATTGGTTTATTGTATCAAATAAATAGTTTAAAGATATTCTATGGCTTTTTCAGGATAAAATATAATATTACCTTTTTTAATTTCTGATATAGAAACCCACTCAGAGTAACTGGAATAACCATCAACTCTTTGGATTATTTGTTTTTCATACATAGATTTATCTAAAAATTCTCCTTTATATAAAAAAGTGAGCTCGTGATATTTTTTTGAATTGAATTCAAAAATATTTTCAATTGAACACAGAAATTCTTCATTTATGATTTCTACATTTAACTCTTCCAACATTTCTCTTTTGGTTGTCATCGAGGATAATTCACCAAATTCAATACCACCACCCATAAGACGGTAAAAAGTTTTATTTGTATTTAAATCAACCCCTTTTTCAGCAAGCACATAATTATCTTTTACAATTATAATTAAGGCATTGGGTCTAATATTATTCATGATTGCATTATACCAAAACAATAGTTAAAACCACTGCTGACTGTCTGGGTCGATGCTAGAAATTATTTTATGTGAATAAGTTTATTACCAATTCCTCTCCTCATATGGAATATCTTGATATGTTGGATCAATCATTAATTCCTTAAGACCATTAATATCATTATCAATCTCATTTTGATAATTCTTCATATGGTCAGTTTTTTTAATACTCTCCAGTGTATCAATTTGAAAAGCTAAGCATTTTTTTTCTGCTTCTTTTCCGACATAAGCCCCCAAAGAAATATTCCCATTAGAATCTTCACTCCCAGCACATAAATATGAATGATATGCATCATGAGCAATCCCGCTTGCTAAATACACTTCATCTGATTCTTTCCAGATATCCCCTATCTCAAAAGTTGGTTTATCTTTGAACATATTCATACCTGAATGACTCCATTCTTGAATTCTTTTAATATATTTTTTAGAAAAATCTAATTTTTCTGGAGATAATGATAAATAACTTAAAGAATTTTTAATCTTTTCTCTAAATTCTTCAGAGCCCTGAATTTCAATATCATAAAAACTTTCTTTTGTACTTTTATCTAAATTAAATCTTTTTATATTTTTAATCCAAGAAATACTATCTATAGCTTCATTTTGAAGTTTATTTATTTCTTCATTTAATTCAACCAACTTCTTTACCTCTAGAAAATTTTTAGCCTCAGGTTCTTCAAGCAACTCAGAGTTTTTATTAATAAGCAACGTTGCAGAATTATTAATTTCAAGTTCGGTTTTACTAGATAAATCTTCTAAATTAGACTCGGGCAAAGATTCAACAAATTCATTCTCATTATCTTTAAATTCAATACTCTGTATGTTTTTTTCAAAATTAATCATATTATTTGTTTATATCATTAAGGATTTTATCTATCTTGATTAAATCTAACTTTTTATTTATATCCTTAGTCAATCTATTCTTTTCATTTTTTAAAACATTTAATTTATTCAAAAAATTAATTTGAGTATATTCAATTTCTTTAATTCTCTGTTGATTTTCATTCATAGGCCATATTATACCAAAACAATAGTTAAAAACCTTGCTGTGTATCTAGTGCAATATTAGAACTTATATTAAATTTTAGTAAATCATTCTAAAAGAATAATATTTCCAAAACTATTAATAATGCTTTGAATTCTATCTATTTATAGCTGTGATAATAGCAGATTCAAGTTTTATTGGTTCATCTGTTCCTATTCGATATATTTTTCCGTTCTTCATGATTAATTCAACTGCATCAAAACCAGAAACATTATAAATCCAAGTGGTAGGCCATAACCATAATCTTATCCCCCATCCGTAGTACCAATGATTTTTTACAGTTTTAACAGAACTTATTTCATTAAGTAATAATTTCTTTTGAAAAAGTCCATAACCAAATTTTATTCGTACATAATTTTCATCAATCGATACTGTCAGTGTGGCAAATGATGCAAGAATAAACAGGATTAATACCATTATCCCAGTAACAGCAAAATTTGTGCCAGAGTTGATCGAGGGAGACTCGAGCCTGGCCATAATTTGAACCCATGCGAAGAGCACCAAAACAGCTAGCGTAACAAATAGCATTAGATATCCTATTTGGGTATGTTTATATTTAATCATAGTTCTATTATACCAAAAGTAAATCAAAAACAGTTGCTGACCTTATGGGACAAAGTTGGAATTTATTTAAAAAATAAATAATATATCATTACTAAACAAATAACTACAAAAAAACTTATTGCCCAGCCAATAAAAAATTTTTTAGATTCATATTTTTATTATATCAATTGCTGGCCGTATGGTTCGCTATTGGAACAAGTTTAGCTTTAACAATTATTTAGCCGAAAATTTCAAACTTTCTGTCATCTTAGTAAATTCTTCCAAATATCTTCTTATATTTTGGGCTGTTTTTCCACTCTTTATATACTCACTCATATCCCCACCGAATTCTTGTTCCATTTCTTTTAACTCAGGAGAACCAAAATAAGGAATAAAACTCATGTAAGGCTGAAGAATATATATTCTTGAGTTTTGTAAAACAAAGAAAGCATATTGTGTTCGTGCCTCTGTATTGAGCCGGCTAGCCTCCTTGTTATAAGTACCAGACAGACCACTCTTGAGTGTTACTGAATTTAATATAAAAGAAGATAGTGATTCGGGAATAACTTCTTTTCTAGCAATCTTTAAATGAAAATCGTCTCCGCAATCATTTAGTTTTTTGGGGTCGAGCTCATACTGGCGAATACCAACACGAATAATACTTTCTGATCCTGGAAGTTTTATTTCATTAAAGGCGAATTCCCAGTCAAAAATTTGCAGCGTATCACTTGTGCGATAACTATCTTCCTCAGGACATATTTTATTTCCTTCTTTTATAGTAACTTCTCCCCACGATTTAGGATAAATGAATTCCGGGCTATATTCGGAATTTTTATAATATACGTATTCTGTTTCGGAATTATTTATTGGATTGTTTACTATTTCTTCCTTCTTGTTTCCAATAATAGAAAAAAAGAGGATACCAACTAAAGCCAATATTAAAATAATGTAAATAATTTTCTTCATGTATATATTATATCACGGTAATATTTGAAAATAACTTTCTGAGAGTTTGGGTCGATGTTGGAACATTTTTAACGGAAAATAAGATTTATTAGGGCTGAGAACTCCGAGTACTTATTTACCATGAATTTTAGATCTTCAGTGATTTAAACATGTTCATAAATTTATTATAACAGAATCCTATCTCTACCTTCTTGTGACTTCGTACGAAAAGCGATAGGATGATTCCTTGATTTTTTCGCCGGACTTTGGGTATGGTGCAACTTCGATCAAGGTTATTTCAAAATCTCCGAATATTTTTGGCTCATTAAGTTTGAAAATTTGTTCGCCATGAGAGACCTTGGTTGCGGTGACGGTACGTACCTCGACAGTGCCAGCCCAGATGCATTGCACGTCAGAAGGGCAACGACTGTCAGAAACAACTTCTTTGGGAGTAATGGAAACATTTAATGCGGTTGATACCTGCCCAAGTGTTGTTGTGATTTTTGCCGATTTTGCATCTGGCGCGGGGCACATCGCAAAACTACAATCACTTCCTGTTCTGCCCACAACTGAACCATCCGGGCACACCTTGCCATCACCGTTACACTCATATGCAATTGGCTCTGGATCCTTTATTTTTTGTTCGGGGTCGGGCTGATTTACGTACTTGATAAGTACGTATGCTAAAGCAAGAATTGCGATCAAGGTAAATATAATTATATTTTTTCTATTCATATTAGGTATTTTAGCATATAAACATTGATATAGAAATTTCGAGACTCAGTCCCTAACCCCTCTAGGTCCATCGATACTAAACTGCTGTGGGACTAGGACCGTGAGTACCCAGTAGGCGAATGTACTCATTCGCTGGTTCAGTACACCTTTTCCGTTCGTGGACGCACTCACACGGAAAAGGTCTTCGAATCCTCCTCACGGTTCGATTTACTAATCGTAGACGCGAGCAAACCCAGTAGGTCATTTTATTAAATGAGCAGTTTGCTCGCTTCCCGCCGCAAATAAGCCTTAGCTTATTTGCGGCGGTCTGGGTAGATGTTGGAACTTATTTAGAAAAAACTAAACAAGTCTGAGCTTGTTGATTTATTCTTTACTATTAAATTGCAACACCATCACCAAGATTCATATCTGCTTTATATTTTTCTATTACTTCGGGGTGTTTTCCTTCTTTACAGTCAGCAATAAACAAATCTGCGCTTTTTGCATCTGTAAATTTCATGTATGATATTGCCTGCTCACATATGACGTTTATATTTAACTTACCTTGTGGTTTATCGACTATTACTAAATCGAATGTACGGATAGGATTTCCTGCAATAATATCCTGTGCTTCTTTGAAGCCTAGACTATAATCAAAATCCCAACGTGTTGGAAGAGCGAAGACGTAAGTATTATTACGTGCTAATTCACTTGCTTTAATTGGTGCGGCACCAATGGAGAAATTCTCTGCTAGATATGAATTCCATTGCTGAATTGTAAAAACCAATATTGGTAGATCTTCATGAGGTGAAGTTACTGTCCATTTTGGATCCCGTATTAGAAGTTTTGGCCCAGTTTCGACTATCGTGGAAGTAGTTAAAGACATCCCTTCCCATGTATTACTCACAATTGAATATCCTTGCCAATTAGCAGGTAAAGAAAAGTTAAATCCGTAATCATTATTTTTATAAACCACAGAAGAAACCAAAGGAGAATTTATATCCTCGCCTGGTGGAATGGTTTTATCCTTAGAAGAAAAGTAGTACACCCCGAATCCCAAAACAATAACTAACACAAAAAATGCTATAACAAGTTTATTTTTATTCATATCTATATCATAGCATATATAAACAATATAATTGCTTTTATGTCAAATTTGCTGCGGGACTAGGACCGTGAGTACCCAGTAGGCGAATGTACTCATTCGCACTTTTCGAACCCTACCCAGTAGGCGAATGTACTCATTCGCTGGTTCTGTACACCTTTTCCGTTCGTGGACGCACTCACACGGAAAAGGTCTTCGAATCCTCCTCACGGTTCGATTTACTAATCGTAGACGCAAGCAAAGTAGTTTGCTTTCGTCCCGCAGCAAAAAACGCTACGCTTTTATTTTTTTGCTGCGGGACTAGGATTCGAACCTAGATACACAGTTCCAGAAACTGTAGTCCTACCATTAGACGATCCCGCAATAATTATTTAATCGATTTAATTATGTAATGCATCGATAACTTCAACATAGTACCATAAAACAGCCAAAAAACAATTGAAAATATAACAATATTGGAGTAAAATTAGATTTATGAATACTGAACCAATAAAAAAACACGGACATCTAACAATCGATGAAATAAAAAATGGCTGCATAGTTGTAACTGGAAACAATGAAGAGGAAACCAAATTATGCATGATAAAGGAAGAGTTTAGAAATGGAATAGATGGTATTAAAAATTGTAATCCTTCCGTCACTTTTTATGGTTCAACTAGATTAAAAGAGGATGGCCAACCATACAAAATGGTCCAGAGTCTTGCTTATAGAATATCTAAAGAATTAGACTACGCAATTATTACCGGTGGAGGTGGTGGAGCTATGGAAGCTGCAAATCGTGGAGCATTCGAAGCAGGGGGAAGATCACTTGGTCTCACTATTAGACTTCCCCATGAACAATCTACTAACCCATATGTTAAAGAAGAAATACCTTTTGAATTTTTCTTTGCTCGTCAGGCTTCAATGTCTTATGCAACAGAAGTTTGTATTTTTTGCCCAGGTGGATTTGGTACACTAGATGAGCTTTTTGAATTACTAACTCATTTACAAACTGGAAAAACTGGGAAAATTCCTGTTATACTTTTTGGTTCTGAATTTTGGAATCCTTTAATAAAAGTCATACGAGAAGTTTTATTAGAAAAATATAAAACCATAGACGAAGAAGATTCTAATCTATTTATAATTAAAGACAATGAAGACGAAATTTTAGAAATAATTAAAAATAGTAAAATTCGCACAGGTAGCGATTCATTACAATAAAAATATTAAAAATACCTTCTCTAAAAATCGAGGAGGTATTTTTATAGAGGTACAACCTCCGAAGCCAGATAGAGGTTGGACCTCTAATGGACGTCTCCCGTAGACGTCCAACCTTCAATCAGTAGATTGACCTACTGGGCTATTTTTTTATTTTATTTCTTTTTGTTTTTTATACAAGATTTAATAAAAGCAGTAAACAAAGGATGCGGAGAAAGCGGTCTTGCTTTGAATTCTGGGTGGAATTGTGTGCCCAAGAAAAATGGATGTTTATTTGAAGGTAATTCAGCTATTTCACAAAGCGTTCCGTCTGGGGAAATACCAGAAAATACTAACCCGGCCTTTTCCAATCTCTCTATATAAGCGGGATTTACTTCATAACGATGACGATGACGTTCAGATATGATATCTGATTTGTAAGCTTTTTGTGCTATTGTTCCCTTTTTTAAATGTGCAACATATGCTCCTAATCTCATACTAGCTCCCATATCTTTATTTTCAAGTTTTGCTTTTTGATCCTCCATTATATCTATAACCAAATCTTTAGCATTTGGATTAACTTCGCGAGTTATAGCATCTTTAATACCCAATACATTACGAGCATATTCAATAACTAAAAGTTGCATACCATAGCAAAGACCGAAATAAGGTATATTGTGTTTTCTTGCATATTCAATTGTTTTCAAAATCCCTTCTATGCCTCTTGAGCCAAATCCTCCAGGAACAATAATTCCATCATAACTAGATAATTTTTTGATAGATTTAGGATCCTTCTCAAAATCCATAGATGAAATCCAAGTTAAGACTGGCTTACTCCCAACAGAATATGCAGAATATTTTATTGCTTCAATAACTGATAAATAAGAATCAGATAAAGTAAAATCCCCAGTATTAAAATACTTACCAACGATAGCTATATTAACAATATTTTTCTTTGTGTGACTTGAATCAGCAAATTTCTTCCATTTTTTAGATCCTTCGTTTACAGCTGGGCCACAAGTCATACCAATCGTATTGCAAATCATGTCTCCTAACCCCTCTTTTTCAAAATTTATTGGTATATCATAAATACTTTCTACATCTGGAGCCGAAATAATATGGTCTTGTGCAATATTACAAAACATAGATAATTTTTCTTTTCTTTTTTCATCAAGGGGCACCTTACTTCTGGCTACAATGATATCCGGTTGTACACCTGAAGCATTTAAAGTTCTAACGGCATGTTGAGTTGGCTTTGTTTTCATTTCTCCAACATTACTTGGTATTGGTAAATAAGAAACCATGACAAAAAATACACTACTATGATTACGAAGTTTCATCATACGTGCAGCTTCTAGAAAAAGAATATTTTCATACTCACCTACAGTACCGCCTATCTCTATGACAACAACATTGGCATTGGCCTTATCACGAGCATTCTCTATGCGACGAATAACTTCAAGAGGAATATGAGGTACAACCTGAACACAAGCACCACCGTATTCTAAATTTCTTTCACGTTCGATTACGCTTTGGTAAACACGCCCTGTAGTTAAATAATTTGCACGAGATAAATCTACACCAAGAAAACGTTCGTAATTGCCCATATCCTGGTCAGTTTCATCACCATCATCTAAAACAAAAACTTCTCCATGCTCAGTTGGATTCATAGTACCAGCATCAATATTTATATATGGATCAATTTTAATAGCAGTAACACGCTCCCCTCGGTCAGAGAGAATACGTGCAATAGAACTTGCAGTAATTCCTTTACCTACACCTGAAATAACTCCACCAACGACAAAGATATACTTACAATTAGGTATCTCTTTTTTTGAAATTTCAGAAAGTTTTTGTTTCATAAGCAAATTACTTTCGTAAATATCTATGAATAGCGAAAATACTGGAAATACTTCCAATAGTTACACCCGATCCAAGCATAATAATAAATAACTGTAAGAAATTAGTTTTATAATATGTGAATAAATTAATTCCAACAAAATCAGTCATCTGATTACCTAGCCAAATTGAAACAGGAATAAATATTAAAATTGTGACAATAGAAGATATAATACCTACCAAGACTCCAGAAACTATAAATGGACCACGGATATATCGGGCTCCTGCTCCAACGAGCTTCATCACATTTATTTCCTCACGGGACATATAAATAATAAGTCTGATTGTACTAAATGTAATTATAATCGAAATTATAACGAGAATAAGAGAAACTGCAAAACCAAGTTTTTTTGCACCTGCAATAATTGAAGTAAGTCTATCAATTACAACTTTATTTTGATGATAATCTATTTTATCAATAATAGTTAAAGCCCCTTTTGAAAGAGCATCTTCGCTTTCAAAATATTTAGAAATACTTTCGTATTGAGAAGGGTCTCTTGCTTTAACATTAAGAGATGCCCCTAATGGATTCTCATCTAACTCATCAAGAGCTTGAAGCGTTAAATAATCATTAGAATGTCTCTCTTTAAATTCTACTAAAGCCTGGTCCTGAGAAGTATAAGTTATATTCTTAACTTCAGGTAGATTTTTAAGAGCCACTTCAATGTTTTTAATAGCTGACTCTTCGGCATCTGAAACAAAGTATACAGTAACATCAACTTTTTCTTTTATATCATTAAGAGAAGAGTTTAATGCAGCTTGGATAAATATTAAAGAAGTTATTACAAACAAAGTCACTGTCATAATAAGAATACTAGCGAATGAAGTGAATCCACTACGCTTAAAATTACGACAGCCTGAAATTATTATTCTTTTGGTTTTTATAAAAAACATATGATTATTATAACATATACTTACCATCCTTATCGTCTCTAATAACACGCCCATTTTCTAAAGTTATGACTCTTTTTTTAATTTGATCTAATACAGATTTATTGTGAGTAGTTAAAATAATCGTGGTACCTAAATCATTTATTTTTTTAAGAAGATTTACAACTTCATTGGTATTGATAGGATCTAGATTCCCTGTTGGTTCATCTGCGATTATTAAATCGGGTTGAGTAATAATTGCACGGGCAATTGCTAATCTTTGTTTTTCACCGCCAGACAATTGATGAGGGAAATGAGATGCTCTAGCTGTAAGGTCAACTAACTCAAGTACATGGGGAACATCTTGAAAAATTTCTTCTTCATTTTTTTCTATTGCTTCCATTGCAAATGCTATGTTTTCATAAACTGTTTTATTAGACAACAATCGAAAATCTTGAAAAACTACTCCGACCTTACGTCGAAAATGAGTTAAATCCCTACTGGAAAGTTTGTGAATATCTTTTGATTCATAAAAAACAGTTCCCGCTGTTGGTTTTTCTTCTGCAAGAATCAATTTAGTTAAAGTAGTCTTACCTGCACCCGAATGCCCCACTATAGCGACAAACTCTCCTTGTGTGATAGTAATACTTATATCCTCTAAGGATACATTATCTCTATATTTTTTTGTAACATTGTTGAAATAGATCATTGCCTTATTAAGAATATCACAAATTCGATTCCGCTTCAATAAACTTATCTATCTCACCATCTAAAAGGACAGAGTCAACATTATTAATCTCTATTCCAGTCCTATGATCTTTGACCATTTTGTAAGGATGAAGAACATACGAACGTATTTGGCTTCCCCATTCAATATCAGTAATCTTTGAAATAGATAATCCGTCCTTTTCTCTTTTTCGATCCTCTTCCATTTTTTTAAAAAGCTTACCTTTAAGCATTTCAAGTGCTTTTTCTTTATTTTGCTCTTGGGAACGCTCAGAAGTAACATGGACTGAAAGATTTGTAGGTAAGTGAACTACTCTTACTGCAGTTTCTCTTTTATTTACATTTTGCCCTCCAGGTCCTCCAGACTTTGAAAGTTCAACTCTTAATTCTTCTGGTCTTATTTCTATAACATTACTATTTTTTTCAAATTCTGGAATTACTTCAACAAGAGAAAATGAAGTATGACGAAGACCCTTAGAATTAAATGGTGAAGTTCTAACAAGTCTGTGCACCCCTGATTCATTTTTAAGTGTTCCATATGCCCTACTCCCTATAACTTCAATAGAAATATTTCTATATCCACCCAGATCATTTTTATTTTCATGAATTACATTCCAATACCAACCTTTATTCTCAAAATATTTTGTATACATACGAACAAGCATTGCAGAAAAATCTTCTGCATCATCCCCTCCTGCCCCGGAAAGAACAGAGAGAATACAATTACCCTTATCATATTTTTGATTACCTAAAATTTCATCTTTTAAAAAAGCTATACGTTTAATAACAGCTTGGGCATTTACTTTGTCTTCCCAGAAATTTCCCTGAACCATTTGTTCTTCAAGAACTTCTATTTCTTTTTTTAATTCTTCATTATTTTCCATTATCTTATTATAACAAAATTTATTTATTTAAATTATGTTCAGGTTTGAAATATTTTTTAGGTAAAATAGAAAAATAATCGTCTATGTATGGATGCATCATATCACAAGCCACAAAAGCAATAACAACTTCTTTATTTTTATTTCTGTATTGAGAAAGGGTTTTATTTTTCTTCATTTCTTTTAACATTTTTTCTATCATAGCTAATTGCATCCCTGTTGAAGGTCCAACAAATAATCCAAGCCTGATAAGTGCTAGGCTTCTTTCATACGCAGAAACTGCATCAATAGGAATAACCTTATCTACAATGTCATACCAAGGAATACCGAGCTTAAGTATAGCCTCATCTACACGAGGGCCAGGAATAGATGAACCTTTTTTAATTGAAGAACCGGCTACATAAATATTTTTATTTTTTGATTTTAAATAAGTTCCTGTTCCATATATAGTTCCAGCGGTTCCAATAGTTGAAGCAAAAATAGTTAGACTATCTCCTAGTTGATTCCATAGTTCTTTGGCTACATATTCCTCTGATGCACCCGCATTACCAGGATTTATATACTGATTTAGATTATGCCATCCCTTTTTTTCTCCAAGTTTTTTAGCCTCATAAACTCCCCCCATTTTACTATGAACATCGGGACTTCTTGGTCCATGAGATATGAGTAAATCTGCCCCAACTAATTTAAGTAAGCGTTTTTTATGCTCTGGAACATCAGGAGTAATAATTGCGTGTAAATTTGGAATTCCAAAATGACGAGAAAGAATTGCAAGAGATAAAACAGTATTACCTGATGAATACTCAACTAAATGTTTTGTATTTTTAAGAGTATTTTTATCAATACCGGAAAGCATTTCCCATGATGGCATTGATTTTATATTTCCAAGAGGAACAAATTGCATTAACTTTACAAATATTCTGACACCATCTTTAGAAAATTTATTTAGAGAAGGAGGAAGCTCAACAATAGGTGTCATTCCCAATGCTCCTGGTGTCAAAAAATCTTTTATTGCATTTTCTCCTTTAAAAACTTTATTATTATTGCTTGTGCTTTTATTTTTATTCATATGTTAATTTTAAAATCATTAGCTTCCTTTTATTAAAAACTTAGCCAAAGGTCGGAATCGGATACTTCCAATGTTTTGCTAACTAAGTTAATCTATTTTCTTACGAATGAACTTTTCTATTTTACCCAACCAGAGCCGAGGGTCAGAATCGAACTGACGACCTTTCCCTTACGAAGGGACTGCTCTACCAACTGAGCTACATCGGCCTTTTTATTTTTAACCTTAAAAAATATTTAAGTTAACAACATAATAACACTTATGTATCATTTTGACATAATACCCTAAAAATGGTAAATTTTGAGAAATTTAAAACAAAAAAACGCAAGATGAAAAAAGAAAATTTTCTTTTGAGTATCCGAAATGCTACTGGATCTCAACTTTTTAGAAGTTACCTTGATAAAGAAGGTAATGACGTACTAAAAGATGGGGATTTATCTTGTGCTTATTTTATTTCATCTATTCTTCTTTTACATGGATTAATTGATAGAGCACATTTTACAGTCCCCGGAACATTGTACGCTATGCAAAAATCTGGATGGTACAAAATAAATAACCTCAAAAAGGGTTGCGTTGTAGTTTGGGGCTCTGTTCATCAGAATGGAGCAGACCATAAACATTTAGGTGTTTATGTTGGTGAAAGCCAAGCAATCTCAAATCGAAGTTCTTTAGGTATGCCAGGTGAACACCCTTTACACTACTCCGGACTTGATAAGGACGGAAGTAAAAAGAAAGCTCCTGTACTGGAACTATATTGGCATTCTGCTTTTGATAAAGTAGAATAATATTATGGAAAACAAGTTACAAGCTGAATACGAAAAGAGATTATTATCTACGGATGATGTCTCTTTTTTTTGTGTATTCGGAAGAGACGGGGTAACTACTGAAAAAATGGAGGGAGATTGGAAAACACCAAAAGGAACTTTCCCTATAAGAAAAATATATTATAGAAAAGACCGTATCTCTGATTTAGAAACAACAATAAAATGTATCCCCTTATCTGAAAATGATGCTTGGTGTGATGACCCAACAAAAAAAGAATATAATACTTTTATTAAATTACCTTTTGCTGGAAGTTATGAAAATTTATGGAGAGAGGATGAAATGTACGACATTATTATTGTTCTCGGATACAATGACTCACCAGTTATAAAAGAAAAAGGAAGTGCTATATTTATACATATCGCAAAGAAAAATATGGAATATACCAAAGGATGTTTGGCTGTCAAAAAAGAAGATATGTTAAAACTCGTAAACAAAATTACACCTGAGACTGAAATAGAAATTTCTTAATGAGCCGTCGGTGAGAATCGGACTCACGGTCTCTGTCTTACCAAGACAGTGCTTTACCACTAAGCTACGACGGCTAAAACAATTTTATTAAAAATTATTCGCCCGAACATTTTTAATGTTGTAGAGCTAAAACAATTAATTGATTTAAGAATACTATAAATTAAGCTCTCTTTCAATCATTGCAAAATCTATATTTTTTGTTATAATGAGTACACTATATAAATTACATGCATAAGGCCTGTTAAAAAGGCTTCATTTGTTACGTTTTTAATATACAAAACAGTTAAAAGTAGTAAATATCGCGGGATAGAGAAATGGTATCTCGCAAGAAAATAATAGATCTCATAACCTTAAGATTTGAGAAGAAAAAGTTTGAAGTAGTAATAATATCGCGGGATAGAGAAATGGTATCTCGTAAGGCTCATAACCTTAAGACGGTCGTTCGATTCGACCTCCCGCAACAATTCGGTAAGTGACATACCAATGCGTATCCACAAAACCGAAGTAATCGATTTTGTTTTTAGTAAATGTCGGTGTAGCTCATCTGGTTAGAGCGCGGGACTCATAAGCCCGAGGTAGGAAGTTCAAGTCTTCCCACCGACACAATAAAGTGGAAAAAAATTCTACTTTATGTTATCTTAATAATGTGTTTACAGTTGTACCTGCCCGAACGACTGATTACATCGTTCAGTCGGGCGGGGCTCAACTAATTATGTATATTGTCTACGTTTTACAAGATAATAAAGGAAAATTCTATAAAGGATTTACTAATGATCTTGCCAGACGTTTCAGTGAGCATAAAAGTGGACAAACTAAATCGACAAAAAATATGTCTGGCTTAAAAATTGTTTACACGGAGGAATATCCTTCTTTAAAAGAAGCTCGTTCTCGTGAAGTTTATTTCAAAACAGCAGCTGGAAGAAGGTTTCTAAAAAAGAATTTGCAGTTGTAGCTCAACTGGTTAGAGCACCCGCCTGTCACGTGGGAGGTTGAGGGTTCAAGTCCCTTCGACTGCGCAAATAAATAAAAGCCCCTTTTAATAGGGGCTTTTATTTATTTGCCATTAAAAGCAACATTAGTTGTTTTTAATGGCAGTCGAAGGGACTTGAAAGACGGAGGCTGGCGAGCCGAGTCGGGGTAGCACAAATTTTCACCAGAAAATTATGTGTGACCAAGTCATCATAAACTGCTCATTTAGTAAAATGACCTACTGGGTTTGCTCCGTAAGGGACTTGAAAGATTTTTCGATGTCGAGTTTACGAGACCGAAAAATACCTGCCGATGTAATCGGAAAGTCCCTTCGACATTTCCAATCATGTATAACCCCCCACTATTCTTACTCTCACTTTTTCTGTTATAATCCATTAATGAAAAGAAAAAAAAATCTTCACATTGAACAGTTACCTCCAATCGATGGATTGAAATATGAAATTAAAAAAACTAACCCTTTCCAAAAATTAGGTGCTTCTTTTTTAAATACACTTATTGCCCTAGGTTTATCAGTTCCCTTTTTGATACTATGGGGGCCATCTTTATATTGGAGAATATCAGTCATTTTACTTTTTGGACTTTATGAATCTTTTATATTTATATACCAAAAAGATCGTTGTTTTGGAATGAAAATAATGGATACTTACTGGAAAAAACATTACACATTTAATCAACATTTAATGTTTAATATATTTTATACGTTGAGTTTTTCAACTATGTTAATTTATATTTGGTTTCCATTAGATTTACTAATTATAAATTTAGTATTTGTTCAGTTACCAATGTCTATAATCACTGGAACGACTCTGCATGGATATTTAAGTGGAATGGAAACAATAAAAATTGTACCAAAAATATAAAAAGAGTAGCATTCGCTACTCTTTTTATATTATCCTTAATTCTTCAAAAAAGTTTTGATACATTTTAATAACTCGACGAGCTTCAACCTGGCTTAAGGGAAATTCGGAACCAACGTGTGCTATTTGATTTCTGATTAAGTGAGCACTCCATGCGTCTTGAATACTTCTATATCCACTATCTTTAGCTCCTTCTAAAAGCTCACTAACAGTTCCCCCGGAAAGACCATTCTCTTTTAAAATTTCTTCCATCATAGAATCAGCTTCCATAATTGAAACCCGCCAGTCAGATTCATTTGGGCTCTCAACTAAAGTCAGAATATAATGCCATCGTGGGTTTGCATTTCTATTTCTTTCTTTTTCCTTTAATAGAGCTATGTGAATTTCATGTTCTATTTCTTCTTTGTCGTAAATTTGAATTTCTATTAATCTAACAAGGGAGAATATAATTATTGCTAGTATAATCATCGTTAAAAGAGCTGATATTACACCAACTGTAGACCATGTATGAGGATCAGATAAAACTTTTACTATTCCTTGCGTGTATTCAATTACTTTACTAAATACGTATTCAATATTTAAATAATTTGGTGTAAAAAGAGGTTTATCTAATGCTGATTGTATAGCGGTGGTCTCCATATGATGTATTATACTTGTTTTTCAAAATCTTTCCCAATGGTAAAGAGTATATCTTCACGTAAAGATGGAGCCATTATATGAAATCCAAATGGTAATCCTTCTTTATTTTTTCCTGACGGAATAGAGATTGCAGGAATTCCTGCAATATTTGCTGGAACTGAAAACAAATCCGATAAATACATACTAATAGGATCTTCCATTTTTTCACCAAAACGAAAAGGCATAACAGGAGATGTTGGTGTAACAATAGCATCTACTTCAAGAAAAACATTTGTTAATTCTTGTTTAATAGCATCTCTAACTTTTATCGCGGTATTATAATAGGCATCGTAATAACCATGCGAGAGTATATAAGTTCCAAGTAATATTCTTCTGCGTACTTCTTTTCCAAACCCCTTCCCTCGACTCTTTATATAAACATCATAAAGATTTTTACCATCCTCATGTAATCCATAACGGATACCATCATAACGTGCTAAATTACTAGAAACTTCTGCTGGAGAAATTATATAATAAACTGCGAGTGAATATTTTATCAAAGGTAATGATACATCAATAATTTCATATCCTGCATCTTCCAATTTTTTACAACTCTCTTCAAAATTTTTAATAATCTCAGGATCTGTTCCCTCTCCGGAAAGAAAAGACCTAGGTACACCAATTTTCTTTTTAAGAGCTTCGGGTTTTAATCTAAACTCTTCTTTTATAGAAGTACTATCTTTTTCATCATAATCATTAATAGCATTGAAAAGAATTTCTGCATCTCTAACAGTTTTTCCAAAAGGACCAACTTGGTCAAGTGAACTTCCCATTGAAATTATTCCAAATCGAGAAACAGTTCCATATGTCGGCTTAAGTCCCACAAGCCCACAGAATGCAGCTGGCTGACGTATTGAGCCACCTGTATCACTCCCAAGAGATACAAGTGCCCCATTCATTGCAACTGCTGCCACAGAACCACCTGACGAACCACCTGGTACTCGAGTTATATCTAAAGGGTTTTTTGTGTTACCAAAAGCACTTGTTTCCGTAGAAGATCCCATAGCAAATTCGTCCATATTTGTTCTGCCAAGAAAAACTGCTCCTTGTTTTTTTAATTGTTTAACAAGAGTTGCATCATAAGTCGCCTTGTAATTTTCAAGAATTAAAGATGATGCGGAAGCGATATGACCATCAAAAAGCATATTGTCTTTGAGAGCCATTGGTATGCCAGTCATTAAAGTATCAGTTCCATTTTTAAACATTTCTTCAGCAATATGCGCTTGTTCTAATACATCATTATAAATCTCTCTATACGCATTTATTTCACCATTTTTTTCTTTAATAACTATTAAATATTCATTCACTAAATCCGTAACGGTATATTCACCATTTTTTAAAGAGTTGTGCGCTTTTTCAATTGTTAAATCTTTTAAATCAATTTTCATTTTATATGTTTAAAACTTAGTCACTAACTTTTAGAAACTAATCTATAATATTTGTTTTACTTTTATAAATCCACTATCTGTGTCGGGAACCTCCGCCATAATTTTTTCTGTATATTCTCCCCTATTATTTGTAACTTTATCTTCACGCATTATATTGTGTAAAAAATAATTTTCTGGTTCTTTATCAAGAGAAATATGTTCACTTAATTTCAATGCTTCTTGCACTTGAGATACATACGCCAAAATAGGATCAAAATCTTTTGCAATTTTGGTCATTTCTTCATCGCTCATATCTATACGAGCGAGTTGGGCTAATTTCTTAATATCTTCTAGTTGCATCCCGTTAGAAGCAGGTCGTGGTCAATTCTATAATGAAACCAACCTGCATAATTAATTTAAATAATATTTTTTTACACCCCGCAATTAGATATCATGACCGCGGCTTCTAACGGGAGCATATATTTAGAATAACATATTTAGATTATTTTCAAAAATTCTTCTTCATTGAGTATTTTGACCCCAATTTTATTTGCATCATCATATTTACTTCCTGGCTTATCTCCCGCCACTACATAACTAGTATTTGAGGATACCGAAGATGCAACGCTTCCACCTTGTTCAATGATTTTTTTCTTTGCATCATTCCGTGACATTGTAGAAAGAGTTCCTGTTAGAACAAAAATTTTACCTGACAGCTTAAGGCTTTTTGCTTTTTCATGATAAATAGTTACTCCATTTTTTATAAGTTTTTCTATAAAGTGTAAATTTGTTTTATCTTTAAAATAATTAAAAATACTTTGCGATACGACTGGTCCAATATTTTCAATTCTATTTATAGTCTCAATATCAGCTGACATTATTTTTTTTAAAGATCCAAAATTATCCGCTAAATCCCTGGCTGTTTGCTCACCAACGTGTATTATTCCAAGTGAATAAATAAACCTCCAAAGAGATATTTTTTTATGCGACTGTATAGAAGATATTATATTATCTGCTGATTTTTCCCCAAAACGTTCCAGCCCCGAAAGGTCTGCTTTTTCGAGTGTAAATAAATCAGCTCCATCGCTTACAAGTCCTTCATCTTTTAATCTATCTAGAATTCTTGGACCAATTTCATATATTTCAAATATATTCACGAAGTGTTGTAACCCTCTTCTACTTCTAGCAGGACAATGTTTATTGGTGCAATAATACGCAACACTTGATGTTGAAGCTGATAAAGTCTCTGGAGTAATGGTCTGGCCCCTCGTCCTCCCTCGTCCGAGGACCTTGCGAGAGAGAGCTTTATCAGCGGAAACTACCAAAGTCTGTTTCCTTTCAATTTTAAAATCACACACTGGACAAGTATCTGGCATTTTAAATTTCTTTTCTTTTCCATTCCTTAAATTAGTTAAAACTTCAACAACTTCAGGAATAACATCCCCCGCTTTTTGAATAACAACAGTATCACCAATACGAATATCCAAACGGTTTATTTGGTCCATATTATGAAGGGTAGCTTTGGAAACAGTGGAACCTGCAACCAGTGTTGGATTAAAGTGAGCTACGGGCGTTAAAACTCCAGTACGTCCTACATTAACTGAAATGTCTAAAACTCTTGTTGTAGCACGCTCAGCTTGGTATTTATAAGCCACCATATAACGAGGAGCTTTCCCAACAACCCCCAAATCATTTTGTAAATCAAGTTCATCAATAGACACAACAACCCCATCTGTTCCATATGGTAATTTTGGACGAATTTTTTCTATATCTTCAATAAAAGCAAAAACTTCTTTTAAATTTTTAGCTTTTATTTCATATGGAGCAACCTGAAAACCTAAGCCCTTGAGAAGATTATGTTTGTCTGAATGATTTCCAATAATTAAATCTTCATTATTATTTTTAAACTGAGCAATATCCCAAGCAAAAAAATCAAGTTTTCTTTCTTTTGCAATATTGGGATCTAGTTGACGTAAACTACCCGCTGCTGCATTTCTGGTGTTAGCAAAAGGTTGTTTACCTTCTTTTTCTTGTATTTTATTTAGTGAAACCCAAACTTTTTTTGGCATTACTACTTCTCCGCGAACTTCTAGATAGTCTGGGTATGGGGCTTTAAGTTTTAGAGGAACAGTATTTATCATTTTCAAATTTTCAGTCACATCTTCGCCAATAAAACCATCCCCTCTTGTAGACCCTTCAACAAAAACACCGTCCTTATAAATTAGAGAAGCGGATAAACCATCCAATTTTAATTCACAAAAATATGAATATTTTTTATTTATTAGTTTTGAAATTCGAGTCTCCCAATCTGATACTTCAGGAAATGAAAATACATCGTTCATAGAAAGCATGCGTATCTCGTGTTTAACTTTTACAAACTTATCAAGTGGCTTACCACCAACTCTATTTTCTGGAGCATTTAAATCTATATATTCTGGATGTTTATCTAAGAGTAACTTTAACTCTTTATTTAGAGAATCATAAACATCGTCAGTAACATTTGGATCATCTTCAACGTGATAAAGAAATCTCAATCGAGAAATTTCTTCCCGAAGTTTTTGTATTCGGTTTTTAACTTGAGAATCATTCATCCCGTTAGAGATAGTCCCTCATTAGATGGGACGTATCTTATTAATTATAATCAGTTAATATAGGCCTTATTAATATTGTAAATTTCCATAAGTAATATAACATAAACATCTCTAACGGGATTCATAAAATAAATTATTCTGAAAAATTAATTAGAACCTCACGCTCAACCGTTCTTAAATTAGTTAAATTACAAATATTGTATCCTTTTGCTGATATAGTAGTTTGTGTAAGCGGTCCAGCTATAACAGTCTTTGTAACCTTTATTCTAAAACAAGGATCTGTAGAAGTATCAGCGGGTGATTTTGGATTTATTGTATAACCATTTGCTGAAGCATTAATTATAACTAAATCGATACCTCCACAACTCCAATCCCCGCCAGTGGTAGTAATGTTTGGTGGAGTTGAACCCACTATTCTATCTACATATAAAGCACAATCTGAAGCAGTATCTGCCTCATAAAATGCAGCCTGTGAATCTTTTGCTAAAGAAGAAAGTATGAGCTGTTTATAGGCTGTATTTGATAAACCAGCAGTAATAACAGAAATAGCACTAACTATTACCACTGTAAATAAAATAGCATAACCTCCCTTCTTTTTATTTTTTAAAAAAGTTTTTATCATTTTTTTATGACTGCCATTTCATTAAAGTATTAACGAGAGTTCTTGATTTAGATAAACCTCCATTTTTCCAAAAAACTGTAACAGTAATAACCATTTCATCTCCTGTCGTTTCAACTACTATTTTTCTCTGATAGCCAGATCTTACCTTCCCTCCTGTAGTCGTATTATCATTCACATAATATGGTGTAATATCTGCAGCTGCATCATAATATAAATCTCGACAATTGGTAACACCGGAGCATGAAGTTGGAGTTGATATACCACCACCAAATACGTCAAAATAACAACCACCAGTAGATGCTTTACAAACATTATAACGAGATGTAAAAGTAGCCCAAGCGGCATCTGTAGTTGCTGCATTTTGAAGGAAAACACTTGTGTCCCGGTCATTTCTAATAAAGTCGATTACTTCTTGTAAAAGATAGCCTGAAGTAATCTCATCTCTTGCATACCTAGCCGCAAATAAACTGTTGGCAACAACTGTCATTAAACTAACAATAGTGAGAGTCAGTATTAAAACTGCAACCATTGTTTCAACGAGAGTAAAACCAGACATTTTATTATTTTTTTTATAAATATTATTTATCATCCCATTAGAAGTAACCGCTCGCAATCCACTTGTCAGATTTATTATATTATTTATTTTTGTGTAAATTGTTTTCATAATTTATTTTTATTTACTTTATGATTGCGACTTCTAACGGGACAGGTATATTTATTTAGAAATTACGCTGAGATGCTAAAGTTTGTATAGAAAATGAAGTTTCAACTCCTTTAACCATAACTGAACCTTTAATAATCATAAAAACATTTGCTTGTAATCCATCAACAGGGTCTGAACCTTTTACAATAAATTTTAGATTTTTTATATCAACATCAGGAGAAACGATAGGAACACAAGTTGAACCTTCACATCGATTTATTGTATTTGTAACACCATCAGCTCTTAAACTTAATTTATAACCAATTCGAGTACCAGCAACATACCCTGTATATGGCTGAGGAATAAAAGCAATAAAATTCCCACCACTTGGGCAATTCGCTGTACTATCTGGATTATTAGTCATAGGAATGCCTGTTTCTCCTATGATACATATATAATTAGTGCCCATTCGAATAGAGCGAGTCATACTTTCCATCGCAAAGTTGACATTATCCATGGCAAAACGTAAAGCTCTTGAACTTTTTGATGCATCTAAAAGAGTAAACAAAGAACCCATAGAAGCAAGCATAATAATAACAAAAATAGAAGTCGCTACCATTAACTCTACGAGTGTAAATCCTTTATTTATTTTTGTGTAACTTGTTTTCATAATTTATTTACTTTGCGATTGCGGCTTCTAACGGGACAGGTATTTTAATTAGTAACACTTATTTGTCCACTATTAGAAATAGTTATCGTTTTGTTTGTTTCAGGAACAGTACCACTTGATATTATAATTTCTACTGCAGAAATACCTGCTTTCGCATCACAAGAAGTCTTTGACACAGTTGTTTTATAGCAAAAAATAGGCTCGGGATTTGGACGTTTAAAAACAATATCCAAAGTCCCATCTACTGTACTTGTTACATCAACCCAAGCCCCACTTACATAATACCTCATTCCTTTTATTTTATCTGTCCCCGAAATAGTTAATGATTCAATACACTCATTTCCAATTGAAGAAGTCCCACAAGTTGCATTGTTATAATTATACATTTTATCTTGTGTGGTAGTTGAAGCATCTCCCATATCGGCGAATAAAACAAAAGATTTATTTGTCCCAGAATACTGATTACCAACAGCTGTAGTCTTTAAAGTAAAGTGGGCTCCGTAACCAACGTCAAAAGAACCAGTTGTCGCACTATGAACACCAATGGCATAACCTTGAGCTTTTCGAACAGATAAAGCAATGTCATCAGCTACATTTTGTACTGATTGAGATGATTTAAATTTACCATAATCAAAAATTGTTATTCCTGAAATAACCATAAAAATAAAAATAACAACAAGAAGTTCTATCATGGTTACACCTCCATTATATTTATTTTTATGAAAATTCTTAAACATTATAAATATTTAATAATTATATACTAAATAAATTTATTAAAGAAAAAATATCTAACTCAAACAAGAAAACAACGAGTGCACTTGCAATAAGAAATGGCGCAAAAGGTATTTCTGATTTCATACTCATTTTATTTTTAGATAAAAACATTACTATTAGACTTATAACGGTACCTATCCAAAATGAAAGTATTACCATAGCAATACCAGAGGAGAGTCCAAGTAACCATCCGATACCAAGAACTAACTTGCCATCCCCTAATCCCATAAGTCGTCCTTTTGAAAATAACCAAAGAAGAGCAAATGGTAGAGCAAGTACAGGACCTGCAATCAAAGCAGTGTAGTTTGGCACTGCAAACAAAGATCCAAATGGGGAAGAATTTATAAAGATAGATAGGAAAGAAACAATAATAAAAACAGCAACCAATCTATCTGGAATAATTTTGTGACGTAAATCATATACCGATATTACTATCAATAGTGAAAAAATAAACATGTACAAAACTATAAAGAAAAGAAACATCGCGTTAGAAAAATAAAGAATTGGTAAAAACTTATAAGCAATAAGCGCAAAGATAATTCCTGTTACAAGTTCAACAAGAGGATACTGATGAGATATAGAACTTGCGCAACGACGACACTTACCTGACTGAATAAGAAAACTAAATACTGGAATAAGTTCATACCATCTCAAATTACGGTTGCAGGTCATACAAATAGACCTCCCTTTCACTATTGTCATACCAGTATTAAATCTGTAAATAACTACGTTCAAAAAACTTCCGATAATCGTCCCCATCAAAAAAATAAAAATAAATATTAGTATGTACATAAGTGTATTATAACAACAAACAAGGAGTACAAGCAAATTGAATATTTTTTATTTTTTTAGTGCCCTAGGATTGTTGTTATATCGTACCCGACATAACAATAAGTGAAGAGCAGTAATAAATGAATTAATTTTATTTACTTAGTCTTTTAGCACTATTACAATTATATTAATCTATAATAAAAAACCCATAAAATTTAATAAAAAAAACAAAAAACTACCCATGGGGTAGTTTTTTGTTTAAACTATAAAAATTTAATTATGCACAAACACCCGTTGCAGCAGTTAGTCCAGATTTTGAAGAACCCGCTGAATCAACACACCAGTTACCTCCACCTTTTAATGGTACAGATATTGCCCATTTATCAGCTTTTTGACCAGTAGTTCCTCCAAGCACACAAACCGGAGTACCTCCAGCTGTAGTTACAGCTGCTAAAGCATTTACAACTGTTCCATTAGCAAAGAAACTATTTGCTGTGAGACAACTAGCTGTGAGAGGAAAAGTAAAAGTAACAGTACTATATGCACCACTGCTGTCATCAAAATAAATAGCAGCTTGTCCTCGTAAATTATTTAGAGTTGCCTTAACCGCAGCATCATTACCTTTATTACGAGCAGTATTAAGTGAAGCTAAAACAACTGAAGACAAAATACCAATGATTGCGATAACGACCAACAATTCGATAAGTGTAAAACCTTTATTTTTATTCATAATAATATTTAATTCTTATAATTTGTCTTTTCAAAAATATATTTTCGTTAATAAAAAAATATTTATTAACAAGCAGTTGCAGTTGCAACAGCTGCTGCAGAAACTTTTGAGGCACCAGTTGAATCAACACACCAATTTCCAGTTGCCTTTAGTGTAGCAAATGCGGCCCATGCTGTAGTAGTATTATTTGCGTAAACAGTAGCTCCAGAAGCTGAAGCAGCAGCCTTAAGACCATTTAAAAGGTCAAGATGAATACCTGTACAACCAGCAGAAGCAACCCCTGCAGATGTTACATTACAATTTGCAGCTGTTCCATAAGTACCATTACCTTTTGCTGCATCGTCATAATAAATTTCTGCTTGTGGCCTAAGATTAGATAAGTTTGATTTTATAGCAGCATCTGATCCTTTGTTACGAGCTGAGTTTAATGAAGCTAAAACAACTGAAGACAAAATACCAATGATTGCGATAACGACCAACAATTCGATGAGTGTAAAACCTTTATTTTTATTCATAATAATATTTAATTCTTATAATTTGTCTTTTCGAGAGACATGAGATAATTTATATTAACAAGTTACATCAGTCGATGAAGCACCATCTACAATAGCAGAAGCGGTACCAGTTGATTTAGCAGCACCCGTTGAATCAACACAGTAATAGTGTGTACTATCTCCTTTTAGTAATGCTTCCATAGCCCAGCCTCCAGCAATATCTCCACATTTAACAGCAGTTGAACCAGCAGATGTTGCACCGGTCTTCATAGTAAGAATACCTCCTCTTGTAGCTGATGCTTCTGCTGCGCAAACACCCGCATAGCTATTTGTATCATTATAACTGTAAAATATTTCTGCTTGTGAACGAGCATTGTTAATGTTTGACTTTATAGCGGCATCTGCTCCTTTGCTTCTAGCAGTATTAAGTGAAGCCAAAACAACTGAAGACAAAATACCAATGATTGCGATAACGACCAACAATTCGATGAGTGTAAAACCTTTATTTTTATTCATAATAAAATTTAACGTTAATAATTTGTCTTTTGCGAAAGACGCGACTTTTAATAATAAAACTATAGTTATTATATCATAGAATCAATTAAACAATATAATAAGTATATGCTGTGGATATCTATTTTTATTTTAACCGATACCACCTGCGATGTTGTAGATTGGCATTAAGATTGATGCCAACAAAATTCCAACACCTAAACCTAACATAATAATCATGATAGGCTCAATCAAACTCACCATAGTATCAACTGCTTCATTCACTTCGCGAGTATAGAAGTGTCCGAGGGTTTTTAAAATATTCCCGATAGAACCTGTCTCCTCTCCGACACGAATCATACCTGACATTATTGTTGGGATTTCTTTGTGTTTGGAAAATGATTCAGACAAAGAACTTCCTGATTTTACTGATTCTGCAACATCTTTTAATATATGTTCATAAACAAGATTACCAGTAACAGCACTCGTAAGCTCAATTGCACGAACAATAGGAATACTTGATGAAAGCATTGTGTCCATGTTATCAGCTATACGAGCAAGGTACAGTTTTGAATAAATGTTTTTAAAAATAGGAAGTGAAATTTTTAGTCTATCAAAATATAATTTTCCTGAAACAGATCTAGAGTATCGAGCTAAATAAATAATAAATAATACTATTGCTATTAGCAAGAAAACCCCGTAGTTAATAAGAATGTCACTTACTGTCATTATTATTTTTGTGAAAAATGGTACTTCCATTCCAGACTCTTTAATAATCATTGTAAGTTTAGGAATAATAAAAACAAACATCAGAGTCATAACAATAAGAAAAACTCCAATAACGAACCCTGGATAAATGAGGGCATTTTTGGTTTTGGAAGAAAGCTGATACTGACGATCAAGATAATCGGCTAGATAAGAAAATGTTTGAGTGAGTTTACCTGACTCTTCCCCTGACTTGACCATATTTACATAAAAGTCAGAAAATACTTTTGGATGTTTTGATAAAGCTACAGAAATATATACTCCGGATTTAATATCTTCAGAAACTTCGTTTAGAATTCTAGCCAATTCTTTATTCTCTGTATTTTCGGCAAGCAAATTGAATGCTTTCAAAGCTGCTACTTGTGATTCAAAGAGTGTGGACATTTGTCGTGACATAATCACAACATCCTTCATGGGGACACTACCAGTATTAAAGAATGACATACTAAAAATACTCTTTTTGGGAACAGTTTCGCCAATAGAAGACAAGATTAAACCTCGACGCTGAATTGCGGCAATGGCTAAATCCTTGGAAGTTGTTTCAATAGTTCCAACTTTCTTCTCTCCAGTACTTGTTATTGCTTCATAATTAAATATCATATATTAAAACATTTGCTCTAAGGCCTTAGGATTAATAGAATATTCATAAGCTGTTTCTAGGCTTATTTCCCCTCTCTGAACTAAATCGATAAGACATCTATTCATATCTACCATTCCTTCATGGGAAGAAGTTTCTATTACTGTATCAATCTCGTGAGTTCTCTTCTCTCTAATAAGGTTTGCTATAGCTTTATTATTAATAAGAAGTTCATATGCTGGGATACGTCCACCAGAAATACGAGGAATTAAACGCTGTGAAAAAATACCGAGCAAACTTGATGCTAGTTGCAAGCGAATTTGTCCTTGTTGATTTGCTTCAAATGAATCAATAATACGGTCGATAGTTTGAGAGGCATTGTTTGTATGTAGAGTAGATAATACCAAATGACCGGTCTCGGCAGCTGTAACTGCAGCAGAAATAGTATCAGCATCACGCATTTCTCCAATAAGCAAAACATTGGCATCTTCACGAAAAGCTGATTTTAGAGCTTTGACAAAATCGTCAGTGTCAACGCCTATTTCTCTCTGGTCTATAATAGACCTATCTGGTTGATATATAAATTCTATTGGGTCTTCTATCGTCATAATATGAGCAGCTGTCTCAGAATTTATCATATTTATCATTGTAGATAGAGTTGTGGATTTACCTTGACCCACTGGTCCTACTACAAGGAAAAATCCTTGTTTTTTTCTAGAAAAATCTTTAAGAATTGGTGGTAAATTTAAGGTCTCAAATGATTTTGGTTTTGGAACTAAACGTATAGCAATACAAATCATTCCACGTTGAAAAAAAGCATTTCCACGCAACTGAACTTTGCCATCATTTAGGTTACTAGAAAAATCTGAGTTCTTAGATTCTAAAAACTTTTTATATCTATCAGGGCCAATAAGCGCAGTCAAAATTCCTGTCATATCAACATCTGTTAAAACATTATTATTTACAAGAAATATAAGCTGTCCGTTTATTCTTATGGCGGGCTTTCTACCTACTCCCAAATGTAAATCAGACCCATCTTGGTCTATTAGATTTTCAATTAATCCATGAATAAAATTTTTATAATCCATCCCGATTAGAAGCAGATCGCGATTAACTCGCGTATCTGACATGTTAAACTGTTAATATTTTCAATGTTTGATTTCATGTTATTTTTATTATATAAATTACAATCGCGGCTTCTAACGGGACAGGTATTATTGTTTCTTTTTGCTATTAACTATTTTAATTACTTTTTCAATGACTTCGGAAGGAATACATGATGCTTTTACAATATAACCGGAAGCACCGAGTTCTTCTGCTCGAGTTACATCTGATGGTTGGCCTCGATTGGAAAGAAAAATAACTACTGCATTTGGAGCTAAGTCTTCTTCTTTAATTTTTTCTAATAATTCAAATCCATCCATTACTGGCATCATAATATCTAGAAGAATAATTTCAGGCTTAAGTCCACCTCGTAATTTTTCTAGCGCTATTTCTGAACCAAGAGCAGTAGAAACATTAAAATTTGATTTAATAAATTTCAATGCATACATATCAAGCAAAAAACTGTCATCATCTATTATTAAAATATTTTTTAGATCTGTTTCCATATCTTTTATTATAACAACAAGTGAGGAGCATTTGCAAATAAATATCAATTTATTTGCATCATGTCCGAATGCCGTTGTTCTATAGTACCCTACATAACAACAAACGAGGAGCGTATGCAAATAAATATAAATTTGTTTGCATGACGTCCGAGAGCCGTTGTTCTATCGTAATCGATATAATACAATTGTAAATGTTTTACTACAGCTAATTTATAATTAAGTATTATAAACTTCTTGTATAGGGATATCTCCTCTTATGCTTTTTATAATTGCGTCTTCTTTAAGTGTGAGCATACCTTTTGAACGTGCATGATTGTAAATAGTTATCTCTTCAGGATCTTTCAAAATTATTCCCTGCATTTCTTTATCTATCTTAAACATTTCAAACAAAGCAATACGTCCACTTAGACCATTGGCACTTTCCGCAGAAGGAACTGCTTCATAGAGGGTTTTTCCTAAATTTAATCTGGATTTATATGGTTCTGGTAAATCGGCAAATTGTTTATTAAACATTTGCATAGTTGACTCATCAATAGGAATTTCGTGTTTAGAATTTGGATGAATTCTACGAGCCAAACGTTGGGCCATACAAAGAATAAGAGTAGGCGCTATAAGATAAGGGTCTATTCCCATATCTATTAAACGTGGAATAGCGCCGATGGCATTGTTTGTGTGGAGAGTAGATAAAACCAAGTGACCAGTAAGGGCGGCTTGAATTGCTAGTTCCGCTGTTTCTTTATCACGGATTTCTCCCACCAAAATAATATTTGGGTCCTGACGAAGTATGGAGCGTAATCCTGAAGCAAAAGTGTATCCGATTTCTGGCATTACCTGAGATTGATTTACTCCATCAATCTTGTATTCAACAGGATCTTCAAGTGAAACAATATTTTTATCTTCTTTGTTGAGTTCACCCAACATAGAATACAAGGAAGTCGTTTTACCGGAACCTGTAGGACCCGTCATTAATATCAAACCATAAGGGCGAGCTAGGGCTTCTCTGATAAGAGCTAAATTCTCATCTGACAAACCGATGTCATCTATTTTATGAATACCTTTTTGGGAATCCAAAATACGCATAACGACTTTCTCTCCAAAATAAGCAGGCATTGTAGAAACACGAAAGTCTATTTTACGATTATCAATCTTTGCAGAAAAACCTCCATCTTGTGGTTTACGTTTTTCATCTAATCTAAGCTTGGAAAGAATTTTAATACGAGCCACTACTCCATTATAAACACTGATAGGCAAGAAAAGTGATGTATGCAGAATTCCATCAACACGAAAACGGACTTTGACTTTATCTCCAGTATTTTCAATGTGTATATCGGAAGCGAATCCTTCTGTAGCACTACGAAGAATAACAGCCACTATTTTAATAATAGGGGCATCTTCCACAATTTTTTCTTCTTCTCCTGGCTTGAGACTATCTGATGTTTTAGTACTTGATTCAATAGTTACACCTCCATCCGTTGCTCCAGCAATTTCAGTATCGAGCTCATTTAAAGCTTGATCAACTTCTTGACTAGTATCCCCTATATATCTTTCTACTAGTTTATTATAGGTGGTAGTAGTGATTAAAAATAACTTAAATGGTTTATTTAATTTGGCTGTAATAAAAGTAAGAGCATCTACTGCCTGAATATTGTCCGGATCAACTATTCCAACTTCAAGAAAACTGTCTGTTAAATCTAAAGGAACAAAGTGATATATTTTAGCAGCATCAATAGGTATTAACTGAAGAACTGAAACTGGCACAGTTTTAGGGTCAACAATTTTGATTGGAATACCAAAAATTTCACCCTTTATCTCAAGTATTTTTTCTTCATCTAGATTAAAGTCGAGTAAGGCCTCATCTATGTTGCCATTATATTTTTCCTCAGCAACCTTTGTAACATTAGATACCTGCTCTTCTTTAAGAAGTCCACGTTTTATAAGCTCTTCTAAAAGTACCATAGGTTTATTTTGTAGTAAACGAAACTACATCTCCACAACTTGCTATATTATTAATCCTTGCGCATGCTTTATAAAAATAAGTTGTTTGGGGAGTTAACCCTACAATATTCTTAACAAAATTCCCAACAAGTGAAAGTTTTGCTATTTCTATTTTATTATTTACTCCTTGTGCACTTATTCCATATTCAAAATAGGTATCAGTAACTACACTATCCGTATTAACTGTTCCATTAAATATAGCTGTTTTGTCTGTAACTTCAGTTGGTTGGTTTGTAGCAACAACGGGAGCTGCACTAACCCCAACTGATTCGGTTACAGTTATTGGGGCAAACGGATTGACTCTTCCTGGTTTACTTGGAACTAATTCTATTTGAACAGCATTATTTTTAAGTGCCTTAAATGTGTCTAAATTAAAAATAGATGTATCCATTTTAATATTTTTAAGAGAAACTAAAGTTGCAAGAAAAGATATGTCAGAATTAACCTCTTCCGCCATTACAGGTGATGAAACTAAAGCTGATTCAGCTAAAACAGATGATTCTAAAGAGCTACCAAAAGCTACAGGAACAATATCTCCAGAAATTAAATCGTTTGATGAATATAAATATACACCTCCTATAAAAAGAAATACTGTGGACACTATTAAGAATTTGTTATATTTTTTTTTCATATTATTTTAGCCAATAAATCTCAATTTTTAATGTGAAGGTGTATATATTTGGGTTTGTTGTATTTGCACCACCCGCTGTTGGAGGAGGAACTGAAAAAGAAATAGATTTTACATCAACCAAACGTAGGTTATGCTCTAAATCTTTCAAAAAAGTTACAAAAGTATCATATCTTCCTTCTATCACAAATTCTAAAGGAAAAACACCATATGGTAAATAATCAGATGGATCTTTTTCCGCAACAACAATATTGTCTTTGTTTACTATACCTTGCTCTAAGCTTTTAGTTTCAAATTTGATATCTTTGATAGGCATACCATATAAATTGGCAATTTTTTCTATTTCAAGGATTAATTCAATATTCCCAATAGTAGTAGGCAAAAAATGAGCTAAGTTATCCTTGTCTTCTTTTGTTACGTTTTTATATACATTTACTAGAGTATCTCTGGTTTTTTGTAATTCAGTTGAATTACTTAGAGCTGTATTATAAGTGGATACTTCTGTATTTAACTTTCTTACATCACCATAAATAGGGTCTGTAAAGACAAAAAATAAAGCTACTGATATTATTATGAATGAAATTGAAAAGATTAATCTCATAAATTATTGTGTTTTATTATTTAACCCTAGTGATAATGGATTTGTTGCGGAATTATTTAAAACTTGGAGACTATTTGGTGTAATACTATTTTGATAAGAAAGAAGACTTGGATCTATTTCAAATTTAAGATTAAAACTAATATTATTATTTTTATCTTTTGTCAGATTATAAAATAAAACATTTTTTAAAAAGTTACCCTTGGCACTACTGAATACATTTGATTGAATTGCAATAGATTTATAATCACGGGCTAAACCTTCTATGCTAACAGAAAAACCTTTATCATTTGTTTGTTGTACAAAATTTGTATATTGAATTGCGGGTATTGTGATTTCTCCCAATAAAGTAAATAGCGGGGATAAAATAATATGTTTACTTAGAACTTGTTTTGATACCTCTATGCGTTTATCAAATAAACTTAATTCGTCTATTGTTCCCTTTTCAAAACTATCACGGCCTACCAGAAGAGAAGCAGCAAGGGAAACTTTTTGTTTTTCTAAATAAGATCTATAAAAAAATAATCCTGTAGGTATTATTATTGAAACTACTAACAAAAAAGTAGATATTATTGTAAAAAGACTTTTTGGCTCTTTATCTGATATTCCAGAAGTTATTGGCTTCTTAGGTATAAAAGATGTTTGAAATGAATTATTCTCCATAATTATATATTTATGATAATTGTCGTAGCGCTAGACCAACGGCTACAGCAAACTCAGGTCCACTAATTTCTAATATCGGTCCGAGGAACGCAGGAGCTTCTGTTTTCAAAAAAGGATTACTGTAAGTAACTTCGGTTTTAAAATTTTCTTTAGCACGATCGAGTAGCCCTCTTAATAAAGAACCCCCTCCAACTAAAATAACTTTACTAATGTTTTTATTATACTTCTTCTCGTACGCAAGCACAACACTGTTGATATCTGAAAAGATATAGTCAACGGATAAACGAACTATATTCTCTACTTTTGGGTCCATTCTAGCATCAAGACCTATTGTTCTTTTTAATTTCTCTGCTTCCTCAAATGTAATACCCATGGATTGTGATATGTTTTTACTTATATCTTGAGAACCACGATTAACCACGTGGAACACGCGAACTATTCCAGCTTCAACAATTGAAACTTTTGTTTTTGAAGCTCCAAAATCAACAAGCAATACTGGGGCTAAGTCATGATTAAATGAAGACCGAATATTACTAAAAATTTCCATTTCAAAAGATTGAGAGTGTAAATCAGTTTTTTTTAGAATGTCTTGATACTTTGACAATGTATCATTGTGAATTGCCACAACTAAAACTTCTATTTTTGATTGTGTGGTGCTTTGTTCTGTTCCATCTGTTTCAAAGGACTCTGCTTCTTGTGGAATTACAAACCAATCGAGCGCAACTTCTGAAATAGGAACTGGGATATATTTACGAGCCTCAATTGGAACAATTTTTGCAATTTGGTTTTCAGATATATTACCTGGTAAAGAAAGAGTGAAAATCAAACTTGAGAGAGAAGGAATAGCAATTACAGCTGAATTTGTAGTGACGTTTGACTCTTTGATTACATCTAATAAAGCACGAGAAATATCTTCCGTTGGTAAATTTGTAACTGCTCCTATATCTGCTTTACCATAAGGTCCTAGCGAAAGAATTCCATACGTTTCAAGTATGGCCTTTCCTCCTTTCTTTTTTAGTTGTACAACTTTTATTGCAGAAGAACCAATATCAATCCCGAGTGCCTCATCTTTATTCTTATCCGAATTGAAAACATTCGAAAGATTAGTTAGCCCTTCAGAAAAAATTTTTTTAAGTGAATTATCCATGATTAATCAGTATCTATTATAACATATCTACTGTAAAATAAGAAAATGAAAATCTATTTTTATACCAATAAAATCAAGAATTTTTTATTAGATATAATGTTCCCTATTAAGTGTACCGGATGTCAGATAAAAAACGAAATTTTATGTGATAATTGTATTGCAAAAATAAGTCTAAATGATAAAGAATTAGATGAAAATATAAAAACTATTTTTTCTTACAAAGACCCAATAATAAAAAAAGTTATATGGGAATTAAAATATCACAATAAACGCTATTTGGGAGAAAAACTCGGTAAATTATTGTATGAATATCTATTGGAGGATATTTCGGATATAAAAATGGATATTTCTGGTAGAACCTTATATATCATTCCTATTCCAATTTCAAGGAATAAAACTAAACTGCGCGGATATAATCAAGCTCTAATGATTGCAAAAGGGTTTTGTAATTCCGGAGGAAAAGCAGTCTTTGAATTAAAAAATGAAATTATTGTAAAAAAAGTAGATACTATTCCTCAGGCAAAAATAACAAATAAAAAAATGAGGCTTGAAAACGTAAAAAATGTTTTTGAAATAAAAAATAAAGAAATATTAAAAGGTAGAACCATTATTGTGATAGATGATGTGGTAACGACAGGTGGAACCATAAAAGAAATGATGAGAATTCTTAAAAAAGCTGGAGCTAAGAGAGTTTTTGGATTTACAATTGCACACTAGATTAGGTTCTAGTAGATAGTTTCTAGTTGTCAGTAGGGGTTGGACCTCTGAAAATTTATAATAAAAAATTTTCATGCTATTATACTAATAGTCAGAATAATAATATATTAATAAATTTTAGTATCGGATAATGAAAAAAACAAAAAAATATTGTGTTGATTGTGGAGGGAGTCAGGTAAATCATGGTATTGTTTATACCTCAATTTTAATGGGTGTTTTGATTGAACCTTGGACAAATTGGATGGGTAAATTAATTCCCGAATCATCATTTGATTGGATGGGTACTGGATTAACAAAAACTTTAACTTTTTTAAAACTCGGCAAAATAACATACGAACCTCAAAAAGATGATAGTGGTAGAGCACAGGTCCTTTGGGAAGAAGCTATAAAAAGAGGAATAAATATGTACGAATTTAGACTTTTTAATATTGGTCATGATATTTTCGTATCAGAATTTAATAAAGATAAAAGATTTTTTGATGTTTTACCTCGTCCAAAAATATATAATCCAAAAGGATTGGAATGGATGGATAATAAAGGTGAGATGAAAAAACACTTTGAAAAAGCTGGAATAAAAGTAGCGCGTGGTGGAGTGACTCATTCTACAAAGAACGCTTTAAAGATTTTTAATTCTTTAGATAAACCTGTAATTACAAAACCAAATCTTGGTTCACGAAGTCGCCATACTAGAACTCATTTAAATAGTGCGGATGAATTTTTAACTGCCTTTAAAATAGCTCGTCAACTTTCCCCTTGGGTAATGATAGAAGAAGAACTTTCTGGTTACGTTTTTAGAGGAACTCTAATTGGAGGAAAACTTATCGCTTGCCTTCGCCGTGAACCAGCATATGTAATAGGAGATGGAATTCATAACATAAAAGAACTCATAGAAATTGAAAATAAAAATCCTCTCAGACAAGGACCAATATTTCACCAACTAAAACTAGATGATGAAGCAATAAAAGAATTAAAAAACTGGAATCATAATGAAAATACCATTCCAAAAAAAGATGAGCTAATAACTCTCGGACAAAAAACAAGTAGAGCTGTAGGAGGTGGAATTACTGATATGACTGATATTGTACATCCTGACAATAAAGAAATGCTTGAAAAAGTAGCAGAAGTACTTGATGACCCTCTTATAGGAGTAGATTTTATAATGGATGATGTATCTATTTCATGGAAGGACCAACCAAGATGTGGGGTTATCGAATGTAACAGTGCTCCATTTATAGATCTTCATCACTTCCCCCTCGTAGGTAAACCACATAATGTAGCGAGTGCTTTATGGGATATAGTTTATCCGGAGACGAAAATTAGTGAATAGTTTTTAGTGATTAGTGATTAGTTAAAATGCCCCGATGTAACATCGGGGCATTTTATATTTGCATTTTTTCTAGAACCTAGTCACTATCTACTAGAAACTAATTATTTTCTAGAACCTAGCCACTAATTCTTGTGTTTTCTTCCATTTTTTGTATAGTTTTTATCATCAACAGTTATTTCTGAATCGGGAGCTATATTCACATCAGGTCTAAGATGTGAGATATATTTTCTTTGAACGATATAATTTCCAAGAAATTTTCTGAATTCTTCAATTCGAGGCTGTTCGTTTATTTCTCCAAAATGTTCAAATGGTTTACTTTCTGGAGTATATTCGTGGTGACCTCTTATTTCACCATCTTTAAATACACGAATATGATATTGATCATCAAAATTTTCAAGCTTACGCCAAGAAAGAACTTGACCATTGTCTTTCCAAGCTACGAAATGGTTTCCAAATCCCCATTCACTATGAAGATGATGCTCTAATTCTTGTAGAGTTTTACCCGGGGCAAGCCATCCTATGTGATATGGCTGACGTCCTTTTTCATGCCAAGCTAAATGCCATTTTAAAAAGTGAGCTTGAACCCAAGGAAATACAAAATATAAGTGTTTCCAAATATTTTTTTTTATCTTCTGTCCGAATGTTAATTGTGTCTTATCTATCATTTTTATTTTAAATTAATTAATTTATTACTTGTGTATCTACAATATGGTTTATAACGAAAGTTTCCATCATTTTAGACATATTTATAAATAAAATAATATTTATAATAATTAAAAATGAAACTATAATCCAATATTTATTAAAATCGAATTTCATTATTGAATTATAACATTAATTCAATAATTATTAAAAAAGGTCACTTCATTTGTTTGAAGTGACCAGTTTTACATTTTTAGTTAAAGTTAAGAAGATAAAGTTAGCGATTAATAACTACGTGTTTAGAAAAATTACGTTTTTCTTCAATACCTTTTCCTTCAATACTACGAGTAGCATGAGGAACGGCGATTAAGCGTTCTTCCGGAATAAATTTACCGGTCTCATAGCAAATTCCGTAATTTTTGTTTTCGATGCGAACTAAGGCATTTTTTAAAAATGGAATCAGGGCTACATCCCTTTTCCAAAAGATTTCTGCCTCTTTTTTTGTTAGGGTTAATTTCCCGTCTTCCAAATCATTAAAACTAGATGAGGTATCATCAGTCCCGTTTTCGTTACCCCTCATCATCCCTAAGTGGTAATCCCGACTTTTAATCGTTTCCTCGAGTTTAAGTAAAATATTTTTCTTAAACATTGCGAGTTTTTCGGGTGAATACCTATTAACAGCAACCGTACCTTTTTCTACTTTTCTCTTCGTCATAACTTTTTATTTATAAAATAAGTTTAGATTAATTATACATTTATTTATGAAATTGTCAAATAATTACATGCCAAACAAAAAAGACCCTTAGGGTCTTTTTTGTTTAATCTATAAATTTAAAATATTAAGCCTTTAAAGATTTCTTTCCTAAAAATACAGCCTTGGCACCTAGAGATTCCTCAATGCGTAATAACTCATTATACTTGGCAACTCTCTCACTACGACAAAGTGAACCTGTTTTTATTTGACCTGTTCCTAGTCCTACCACAAAGTCAGCAATCGTAGCATCTTCAGTTTCTCCTGAACGATGAGAAACAACTGCAGTAAACCCTGATTTCTTTGCTAATTGAATTGCATCTATGGTTTCTGAAACAGTTCCTATTTGGTTTAATTTTATCAATATTGAATTTCCTGCTTTTTCTTCTATTCCCTTTTGAAGTCTAATTATGTTTGTTACAAATAAATCATCTCCGACAATTTGTATTTTCTTTCCAAGCTTTTTTGTCATCAAAGCCCAACCTTGCCAATCATCTTCGGCAAGTCCATCCTCAATAGATACAATTGGAAACTTTGATACCCATTTTTCATATAAAGCAACCATTTCTTCACTCGTAAGAATTATGCCTTCTGTTGCCAATTCATATTTACCATCTTTATAAAATTCACTTGCAGCAGCATCAATAGCAATACTTATATCTTTACCTGGTGTATAACCTGCTTTTTTTATAGCTTCAATAATTATTTCAATTGCGGCTTCGTTTGCGGGCAATGAAGGGGCATAGCCTCCTTCGTCTCCAACTAAAGTACCCAAACCCTTTTCCCTAAGAATCTTTTTTAATTCATGAAATACTTCTGTTCCCCATTGTAAAGCTTGCTTAAATGATTTTGCGCCAGTAGGCATTATCATAAACTCTTGAAGGTCAGTAGAATTCTCAGCATGACTTCCTCCATTTAAAATATTCATCATTGGAACAGGAAGTTTTATTTCTTTTGTTTTTGATATATCTTTAAAATATTTCCAAAGTGGCTTTTTTTCTGAAACGGACATAGCTTTTGCAAAAGCAATTGAAACTCCCAATATTGCATTAGCGCCTAGACGTCCTTTATTTTCAGTTCCATCAAGCTCAATCATAGCTCCATCTAAAGTTTTTTGATTCCAAGATTTACCTTTTAATTTTTTAAGAATTTCAGTATTTACATTATTAACAGCTTTTAAAACTCCTTTTCCGCCATATCTTTTTTTGTCTCCATCACGAAGTTCAACTGCTTCGTGTGAACCTGTTGATGCACCAGAAGGAACTCCTGCTCTTCCAAAAGAACCATCAGAAAGTATTACGTCTACTTCCACTGTTGGATTACCTCTTGAGTCTAATATTTCACGCCCAATAATCTTTGAAACCTTTGCATTTGATGCCATATTTTTTATTTTGATTATTAATAATTTAACTTTGTAAGGGTATTTTAGCACACTTATCAGTGAGTTGAAATAATTTATATATTTTATATGTAGTCTACGAATATTTCTCAACAACTACGTCTAATACCCTCACTAATACAAGCACTAGTGTAATTAAATATGCTTCAGATATAAATCTGAATATATAATTTATATACAAAAATATAATAATAAATAGACCAATAATTGTATTTTTAAGTGGAAAATTCTTATTAGGATCAAAATATCGTGCAAAATCTTTAGTGGTATCTTTTAATTCTTCTCTATGCGATTTCCATGTTTGATGTTTTCCAGGGAATGGCCATAGGCGTGATAAAAAAGCAAAGTATGGGATGATATATCCCATAAACATACCAATTGCTAAACTGTCGATAATCGTCAACGATGACGCTTTATTAAAGATAAAACCAAGATCGGAAAAATGAAAGTGAATAAAATATACACCAATAATAAGAGCAAGGAACATTGCATACAAAATAACTCGAACTACAATATGGCGATCCCAGTTTGTGTACAAATTTAAAATCGATAAAAAACCAATGGGTAAAAATAAAATCCATAATATAAATGATACTTGATTTACAATAAATAAGTATGCAAGAATTAATACCCAAATAAAAATTGTTTGTTCATTAATCCTTGGAGAAAGACTTTCTTTAAGATTTAAAGAAAGTAATATGCCCATACTAATGAGAGCCATAAAACTATGAATAAAAATATCGTACCCTTGCTCATGCTTGGAAGGAAGAATGAATACCAACAACCCAACAGCCAATGCCGTTAATATGTTTAATTTTAAATTCTTTTTGTCTACTCCTTTATTTAAAGTTATTAAAAATAAAAATTGTAAAATATATCCACCAGAAAAAACAAGTAATGAAAATAGACGTGCGCGCCCCATAGATGTGAAAGATTCACTAAATATTGAATTATAAATATTATAAAACCCAAAAACAAAACCTAGGATAATTAAAATTCCAGTTAAAATTGGAAACCATTGTAATTTATTATTTAGCGATTTCATTAATATATTTTTGTAATGTGAGTCCTTTTTATATTTTTATGTGCGGACAATATGAAATAAATATCCACGATTACAACTCTGATAAAAGCATTCTAGCATATTTTGGCTGGGTAAAAAAATGAGACATAAATATAGAAAAGAACCTGAAATTTTAAAAAACTTCAGGTTCTTTTGCTTATACAATTATATATTAAAAAATTATGGCTTAACAACGAACCAAACACCCCCAACATTTTGTCCTGTTACATCACCAATTTTTAAATCATTTTTCCAAAAATAAAGAGGTGTGCCATTATACGTAAGCTGAGAAGAACCATCAGTACGAGTAATTGTGGCTAACTGACCAGTAATACCATCTCCAAGTGTTAGAGGCTCGTTAATAGGAACAGAATAAACAGGCCAATTAACAGCACATGCGTCATAGCAATTACTTACACTAGGTGCATCTTTAGTAAACATATAAAGTGTCATCCCATTTGATGCTACTAAATAATTACCTAAATTTGGATCCGAAGAAACATTAATGGTACGCGTAGCACTTTTTTGCTCAACATTATTTTGTTCTATTGAACTATTTGAATCCACATTTTTAGATGGATATAAGTTTGTTTGTGTAGACTTCATCGACATAAAATACCATCCTCCCAAAATAAAAACTATTACAACTGCAACAATCCAAAATGTATTTGATTTTTCCATATAAATTATATTAACAATTAATAATACATTAATTATACTACTGTTCATTTGAGATTAAAATAGTTATCAACAAAATTGCATGTTTATTGTAACTTAACTTCAGTTTTAAATTGATTTATATATGATAAAATATTATTACAGGTTTATATTATTAATTAATTGAAAAAATAAATAATATGGAAAATACAAATAAAAGAGAAATAAGAATAGAAAAAACTTTTAATGTTCCCAGGGAGTTGGTTTGGAAAGCATGGACAATACCTGAGATGGCTATGAAATGGTGGGGGCCAAAGGGATTTACTGCACCATCAATAAAAATCGATTTAAGGGTTGGCGGAAAATATATTTTTGCCATGCAAGGACCGGCGGGTTCGCAATGGGACAAAGTTATGTATAGCGCGGGTATTTATAAAGAAATTATACCAATGGAAAAACTTGTAGTTACTGATTATTTTTCAAATGAAGACGGTGAAATGATAACACCAGCCGACTACGGCATGTCTCCAAATTTTCCATCAGAAAATATAGCAACGGTAACTTTTGAAGAAAAAGAAGCGGGTAAAACAAAACTTACAATCCTCTATGCACCAGAATCTGACACGGCACTTGAAGCTATGATTAAAAGTGGTATGAAGGAAGGCTGGGAAAGCTCTCTCGAAAAACTTGCAGAAAGTTTAAAATAAAAAAAATAATAAAAATAGAGGTTGGACGTCTCCCGTAGACGTACAACCTCTATTTTTATTATTTGCGGAGGCGGTGAGATTCGCCGATACTGCGGCGCCCAGTAGGTCAATTTGTTAATTGAGGTATTTCTATCTTCAATAAAAAAAAGTCTTTCGAATGTAGCAGTGAGACCATGAGTACATTTTTCGGCTACTACATAGCCAGGTACTTTTCGCTCTGGTTAACACCAGAGAACGAAAAGTCTTTCGAATCTCACACAAGAGCAAAGCAGTTTGCTCTTTCGCCCGCAAAAAGAAAAACCCTTTCGGGTTTTCTGTTTTTTGCGGAGGCGGTGAGATTCGCCGATACTGCGGCGGGTACTTTTCCGTCTACAACAAGGAAAAGTCTTTCGAATCTCACACACAAATGAAGCAGTTCATTTGTTCACCTCCGCATAAGAAAAAATGCCCCATAAAAGGGCAATTTTTTCAACATGCGGAGGCGGTGAGATTCGAACTCACGGTCCTTTAAGGGGACGACGGTTTAGTAAACCGTTGATTTAAGCCACTCATCCACGCCTCCTCGCGTAGCTCGTCGGCGTGTCTTCGTGTCCTACCGGACCCTTCCCTCAATCTTGTGCTTCGCACATAAGATTGTCAGTTTTGAACTGAACGGATGAAATATAAAGCAGTTTATATTTCATATCCACGCCTCCGTATTTCATTTTTACTAACCTCAATATACTAACACATTTATTTTTAATAATAAAATATTATTGAGAAATAAGCATAATTGTGTTACTTTGTATATTAAGGAGACGTGTCAGAGTGGTCTAACGTACCTCTTTGCTAAAGAGGCAGGGGCTTCAAACCCCCTCGCGAGTTCGAATCTCGCCGTCTCCGCAATATAAAATATTCTGATATAATATTTACATGAAAAAAGAATTAAGTAAAACAAGAACTATAATTTTACTAATTATATTTATAGCTATAGGCGGTATTGTTCTTTACGGAGATAAAACAAAAAATAATTTTTCTCCTCTTGATTATGTTATTAACTGATAAAATAGAATCTCAATTTAGAATAGATATAAATCAAAAAAAGGCATTAACTCGACTTGGAATAATGGAGGTTCGAGATCTTTTATATTATTTTCCCTCTCGATATACAGACATAAGTGAGTTCCGCTATATAAATACTTTACAAGACGGTGAACAAGTTACAATTATAGGAATCATATCTAAATTACAAACAAAAAAAGGTTTTAAAAGTAAAATTCCTATGGGTCAAGCTACTATCACTGATCTTACTGGAAAGATAAATATTGTTTGGTTTCATCAACCATACTTAGCAAAAATGCTAAAAGAAGGTTCCACGGTTCGTGTTACTGGTAAAGTTTCAGAAAGTAAAACATATGGACTAACACTTACAAACCCTGAAATAAATAAAGAGGATATTCTTCCAATTGATTTACATGATTCACTTTTTCAAAAAGCGGAAGGGGGTAGCCAATATGGTTATCCAATTTATCCAGAATCAAAAGGTATTACTTCAAAATGGATGTACCATGCAATCAAAAAAATTCTAAAGTCAGATTGTATTAAAAATATTCCAGATTATTTAGACAAAGAAATTTTAAATAAATACAAATTACCCTCTCTACATACTGCTCTTGTTTGGATACACTCCCCCCAAAAGAAAGAACACGCAGAGATTGCTCGAAAAAGATTTGCCTTCGAAGAAGTATTTTTTATACAACTTGCTCGCCAACAAGAACGTAAAAAATATGAGGAACTTTTTTCATATAAACTTATTGTTAAAGATAGTGATATTAAAGATTTCGTTTCTAGATTTCCTTTCAAACCAACTCCTGCTCAAACATCTACAATACATACTATTCTTGAAGATTTAAAAAAGGATAAACCAATGTCGCGTTTAGTTGAAGGAGATGTAGGAAGTGGTAAAACATTTGTTGCAGCAACTATTGCATATGCTGTTATTAAAAATAGACCAATTGGTCAATCTTTTGGCAATTTACAAGTTGCCTATATGGCACCAACAGAAGTTTTAGCTACTCAGCTTTTTGAAAACTTTACTAAATATTTTGAACACACAGGTATTTCAATTGCCCTTATTACTTCTTCTGGTTGCCGTAAATTTCCAAGTAAATCAGGAGGATGGAAAGATGGAGAACAAATTAAAACTTGGACCCCTATAGCAAAAAACCAACTTCTCAAATGGATTAAAAACGGCGAAATACCAATAGTTATTGGTACTCATTCTTTAATATCAAAGTCTGTAGAATTTGAAGATTTAGGACTTGTGGTGATAGATGAACAACACCGATTTGGAACCAACCAGAGAATGAAACTGGCTAAGAAAGAAGGTCACTCCCCTCACTATTTATCTATGACTGCTACACCTATCCCACGAACTCTCGCGCTTACTATTTATGGGGATTTAGATTTATCTATAATTGACCAAATGCCCGAAGGGAGAAAAGAAGTTATTACTGAAATAGTTGGTGAAAATAAAAGATTGGATGCTTATGAAAAGATTAAAAAAGAACTAGGGGCAGGAAGACAATTATATATAATCTGTCCTAAAATAGATGAGACAACAGATGAAGAAGACAAAATAAAACTCGATGTAAAATCGGTAACCAGTGAAGCAAAAAGATTAAAGAAAGAAGTGTTCCAAGATTATCGTATTGATATAATGCATAGCAAAATGACTAAGCAAAAAAAAGAGCAGGTAATGAGAGAATTTGCTGAGCATAAAGTTGATATATTAGTTTCTACCTCCGTAATAGAGGTAGGAGTAAATATTCCAAATTCAACTGTTATTATAATAGAGGGAGCAGAAAGATTTGGCCTTGCTCAACTCCATCAACTTCGTGGTAGAGTTATACGCTCTACTTATCAATCTTATTGTTACCTCTTTGCTGATGCTAAAACTGATAAAACAATAGACAGATTGAAAGCTCTAACTAAAGCAGCTAATGGTTTTGAACTTGCTGAACTAGATTTATCTCTTCGTGGAGCTGGACTTCTCGGTGGTGATAAACAATGGGGTATCACTGATCTTGGGATGGAAGCAATGAAAAATATAAAAATGGTAGAAGCTGCACGAACAGAGGCAATAGCAATAATACAAAATGATATTGATTTAAAACTATCCCCTCTTTTAGCTAAAACACTTATAAGTAAAAATATTAAACTTCATTTTGAATAATAATTTAAAAGCGCCCCGACTTTCATCGGGGCGCTTTTAAATTTTATATTTATTTTTTTATTTCTCCTGCCTCCATTTCATCTGAAATTTCTTGTACTTTTGTATTTAGTTCATCTAACTCATTTAATTCCTTCTCTACAAATTCCATATCACTATTTAAATCTTTTTCTATCAAATCCAATTCCTCTGCATACTCTTTTTCAATTATTTCTGCTTCAGGATCACCTGTTATATCAACTCCTGCTTCTTTAAAATCAGCATCGAGTTCATTTTGTAATATTTCCTTGATTTGAAAAATCATCTCGGGGGTTGCTTCTACTTTGTCAGATAAAATAGCAGCTATTATTTTCTTTGTCTCATCAGAATATTCACTAGCTATAAAAAAATCTTTTAGTTCTTGTATATTCATAATATTATGCGGCTATTTTATATTCTAGTTTTTCTCCTTTCTTCCCAATTTGATTTAATTGAGCATTTTTTTCTAATATTTTCTGCATTTTACTATATTCTATTTCTCCTTTCTTTTTAAGATATGCTTCTTTTATAGCATTCTTCTTTTTATTGTAGTCATCTTTTTTATACCAAGCCCATAATCGAGCTGTATCCAATGCGCTTTCACCATGTTTTTTAAGTTCTTTTAAAGATTTTTTAATGCTATCTCTTGTATTCTCCAATTTTTCAATCGATTTATCTTTTGCTAATTCATAAACTGTTTCTGTAGCAAGAGAAACTCCATTAATAATATTTTCTGTTTTTGTTTTCTTTTCTTTTATCCAATTTGAACTTGACTCATAAGCCTGAGCTGCACTGAATCCTACCCATTCTCCTATTTGTTCAACTTTTTCACCTCTATATTTATCAAATTTATTATAATCATTTCCCATAGATTTAAATCCTTCAACTGTTGTTTTACCAACAATGGTAGCTCCTGCTACAATGCTATCTTTTATATAGCCTGATTCTTCTACTATTTTATTTCCAACAACTTTTACACCATGAGTTATATCTTCTGGTGCTTCCAAAGCTCCTATTAATCCCTTTTTAATAAATTTTCCAAGACCTTCAGTTCCTCTACTTATCCAACCTGTAAATTTATTCTTTTGAGTAGTTATTGTATCTGAAATTTTATTATACCTTTCTTCCCCTTTACTAATTACTTTTTCTGGTCCAGCTTCTGGTTTTGAAACAACAGGGCTTTCAACTTTAGTCTCTGGAGCTACAACAGACTCAGCAGTTGTTTCATTTTGAACTTCTGCTACCTTCTCTGGTTCTGCAACATTATTATTTATATTATTTTCTATTACTTCTCCTGCATTTTTTTCTCCTTCTACTTTTTGTGTTTCTCTAGGTTTATATAAGTAATCAGGTCTTGCAAGTATTTTCCCAATTGATCCATTTTCTGTTTTCTCTAATTCAACAAAATTATGATCTTTGTGTTTAGAATCTTCTCCTGGTTCTAAAATAGCTTCTATTTCCGCTAAATAATAAGAACCTTTATCTTCTGCTGTTTTTGTTACTTTGTAAGGTCTTCCTTCTTCTGCAAATTTTATAATATTACCTTCGGTATATTCTTGTAATCTTTTATCTATTATTATTTCTGGGCTTTTCTCTCCTATCTCAGCTCCAATAGCCTCAACTTTTCCAATTTCTGCTGCTGCATTTGCTTTAACCTCTTCTATTTGTTTATCAATATTTTTTGTTCTTTCTGCTACTGCTACCACACTTCCCTCCATCTCATTTATTTGAACAATATGAGATTCACTTGTTTGTTCTGCTGCATTAGCCTTCAATGAAATATCTTCGAGCTTTTTTTTAGCAAACAGAACTATATCTTCATGACCACCCCATGCCTCGGTATCATCTATAAAACTTTTTATACCTTCTGCTGTTGTCTGACTTTCTATATCTTTTTGCAGAGAATCTTTTTCGTTGAACTGTTCCTTCATAATAAGTTAATTAATTTATAATCCCATAGATGCCCGAATCGCATTTATTTTTTGAACTTCAAGCTCTTTTATATAATTCACTACAATCCCTTTACGTTCCTTATTAAGTTCTTCAAGCTTTTTAATAGCTTCGTTATATATCTCTTCAATTTTTTTTGCTTTTTCTTGTGGTGTCATAATTTATATACCCATGATACCTTTAATCAATATTTACTGTCAATTAATATAATTTGGATAACAAAAATAGAGGTTGTACGTCCCCCTTACCCAGTAAGTCAACTTACTGATTGAGACGTCCAACCTCTATTTTTATTTTTTATTAATTTATTCTTATTCTACTGATTTTATCTTAACAACTCCATTATTAAAGTCTTTTATTAAATCTTTCTTAGGATAGAAGTCTGTTTTCTTTTCTCCTGTTATTTTATTAGTGTATTCAATTTTTATTTTTTTATTCATCCCTAAAAAACTAGTAACCCCTAGAACTTTAAAACTATTGTTTTTATCTTCAAAAACTGTTCCTATTTTTGATAAATCTTCAATCTTATATAATTTTTCTGTTTCTAGATTTTTTGCAACTTCTTCTGCAGGTGCTTGCTCTGGAGCTTTTTTAACTTCGGTTTGTTCTACTACTTTTTCTTCAACTTTTTCTGAAGGTGCTTGTTCTACTACTTTTTCAACAATAGTTTCTTCTGGAGCTTTTACAACTTCTGTTTGTTCTATTTTTCTGGGACCTCGAAGTACGGCTTCCATTTCAGTAGCTATTTGGGGTAATTCATTTTTATTAAATGTTATACCCTTACCTTCTGCAATAGATTTAAGTTCTCTATATCTTTTCTTTCCATATTCAGATTGAAATGAAGACTCATTTAAAGCAATAATTCCTTGTGAATTTTGAATCGCTTTATTTAACATTTCTATGTCTGATTTAATACCTCCTTTTTCTTCTACGGTCAGCTCTTTTTCTTTTTCAACTATTTTTGCACTACTTAAAAGACCTTCAATTTCTTTACCCATAATTTCTAGCTCATCTTTATTGAAACGAACAGGAACACCCGGAGCAATAGATTTTAAATCCATATATCTCTTTTTACCGTATGCGGATTTTAAATCTGATTCTTCTAAGGTAATAATTCCTTGTGCTGATTGAATTCTCAAATTAATCATCTTTAAATCATCATACATTGCGTCGTATTCCTCCTTGCTCATTTCATTCATTGTTTTTTGTTTTTCAATTGTCTCTCCTACTCCTACTGGAATAGCCGCTACAGTATTTAAATCTTTATTTTCTTCACCTCCAATCGGAGCTCCTGGAATTGTATTTAAATCTTTATCTCCTTCAGTTTGAATAGTAGATTTTTTCTCTTTGTCACCTTCAGGACTTGGCTTAATTGGTTTACCATCTGGACCATAAATTATTTTTCCAAGTGGTCTGCGAGCAACCAATGGGACAAATAATGGCATTTCTGTACCTCGAGTTGGAGTTAAATTATTTATTGCAATATCAAGATGCGAAGGGACAATATCTTTTATTTTATCTAGACCTTCACCAACCACAGCACTAAGAGCACGGACATGCTCAACTCCATTTGCATCTGTCCCCATTTTTTGAACAATTTCAATAACTCTAGCATGTGACACCATATGGCCATCAGGACCAGGACTAAATATTTGCTGCATTATCGGATTGTTATGATCAAAAATAATATTTCCACTTGCATCTATTGGTACTGGTATACCAGCACCATGAGTGGAATTAAGAAATATTAATGCCATCAAATTACCATCATTTAATTCTTTTGGAACATCCACGGAAATATTTCCGTGATATGAACCCTCTTTTATCATTTGAGAAATATTCATTACAGTGTCTCCATTTTCATTTACACCTGTTCCATTTATACCTCCCCACTGAGTAAGAGGTTCATTACCATCAGCTCCTACTAAATGACCAGGATGAAATTGGTCGGGAGTCATAGATGTATTTTGATCCATAAATGCATTGTGATCAACTTTAATAGTTTCTCCTGGATGATTCAATAACCATTCTTGAGAATTACCAGTTACTTCTTTTGTAGAATCAATTATTTGATGAGTAGCCGTTGCAATAATTCCATCTTGCCCTAATTTTGCAACAGAAGCCGCATCTAAGCCACCATCAGCATTAAATGTTGGAAGAAAATGACTTGTTACAACATGACCACCTCTTAATAAATCAAAAGTTCCGTCAGCATTATTAACCAGACTTGTACCTTCTGGAATATTTATATCATGTCCATTGAAAACAGCGTGGACCGCATTCCCCATTTCCATATGAGAAGGATTGCCTAAAATCCAACCTCTAATACTTTCAAAGGGTGTCTGCATAGTTGCATGAGCATCTTGATGGAACATACTTTCTGCAAGACCCTGTACATCATCTTTAAAGAAAGCAAATACTTCTTGAATCGTTCCTCCAATGATCAAACCTGCGACTGCAGTTTGTGCCATTTTTTTAGCAATACGACCTGCCTTGTATCTTCTGAAAGCTTTATCATGAGAATTTATTCCTTTTTCACCACCAAGAAGAGTATCTTCTATGGTTTGAGTTTGTTCTTTCAAATAAGAATCAAAATCTTTACCCTCTGGTAATCCACTTTTTAGACCACCATCAAGTCTTTTCTTTAATTCCACTTTAGCTCTGGCTGTCAAAATAGTAAGATCTGTACTTTCTTTTTCTACACTACTAATATTTGTATATGAAATAAGATCTATCTTCTTTCTTGTGTTAAGAGATTTACGTGCATCTATTTCACTTAGACTTGCCATGATTTTCTGTAAATCTTCTGGTTTAATATCTTTAACTATTTCATTACCATCTTTATCTTTTTCAAACATTAAATCACGCAAATTTTGAGCAAGAACATTTGAACTTTCCATTGTATATTGATATTTTTCCAATTGCTCTCTACGTTTATCTCCTTCTTCAATAATACCTCCTTCAGCCATTTCAATACCATGTTGTTTTCTCTCAAGTGCAACACGCTGACTCTCGTTCATTCCAGCAAATGCTGCAGAAATCGCAACTGAACCTCCTAGTGATATCCATGCAGCTGCTTTACTTGCCATTAATTTTTTACTTGCTCCAACTGATATAGAATAAGCAAGACCAACACCAAGAGATAGAACGGCTGGGCTTATAAATCTACCAACGTATGATTTTTTCATTTTATCAATACCTTGATCTACCCAGTTGAAATGAGCCTCTGTTTTTAGACTGCTTTTTGCTTTACCTACAACAATCGCTAAGTCGTATTCTAACTCTTCAATCTTTGCTCCGTGTTCTACCGCTAGACGTGCATTTTGAGCAATCTCAAAAAGATTGTCTGCATAATTATTTGCTCCTTCTAGTAAATCTTCTTTCTTTAAACCTCCTATAATTTTATTTTTTTCAGTATTAAAAGCTTCATCATCTATTTTACCCATAGCATAGCTATCAAGTAAATTTTTTATGTCAGTTTTTGCTTGTATAGTCTCTGGGTCCTTTTCATCTAGCATTTTTTTAGCTTCTCCGTCAGCAAGTGTCCCTTCATATTCGGAAGTAAAGCGATCAGAAATCGCCTTCATTGTAGTCTCGTGAGCTACTTTATCTTTATTTTCTAATCTTCCTGTATAAATGTTACCTGTATTTTTTATATCCTCACGAACTTTATTTACTTCTTTTTGTCTGTAATATTCATCAAAAAATGTATGCTTCCACATTTTTTTAAAAAAACCAATTTTTTTGCTTCCATGTGACTCGGCCATGTTTGCATCTGCAGCCTTACGAGCTTCATTTTCGGCTAATTCTTCAACATTTACAACTGTAACTGTTTTTTTTGCTTTTTCTAAAGCACTCTTTTTTATATCTTCTCTTATTTGGTCTTCAGTCTTTTCAGTATTAACTGATGTCTCGGTTTTATCAGCAGTATCAACCATATCGGTCTTTTCGTCCTTTTCGTTATCTATAGTTTTTTTAGGAGGATTATCCATATTTGAAATTTTAATTAATAAATAATAATAAAATTATGAAAGATATGTTTGTTTAAAAACAATAAGTTCTGTTGCTATTAGTTGAGCTAATCCAGGGATACTATCTGAGCAAAACTTTTGCATGTCAGCATCTGAAATATCTTTATCTAGTAATTCATTAAATTCTCCAAGCTTCTCTTCTGAGAGATTACTAATGATAACCATATTTACTACATCCTCTACTTGGCTTAATAAATCTTTTTTTATCTGATCAACAACTTCCTTTTCTAAATTTGCTGGATATTTTTTCTCTTCAACTAAACGGTCAACAAACATTTGTAAATCTAAACCATTTTTTGTTTCTTCATTCATAAATAAGATGAGTTAATTATTAATTTTTAATTACCTTGATTATATACTTTATATACAAAGTAATAAAACTGTATTTTTATTATACCATAATTATATGCATATTGTCAATGGTTAAATCGCCTCGCAGTCTAATTTATAAAATGCACTAGGACCGTGAGTACACTTTTCGGTCCTTACTGGACCAGTACACCTTTTCCGTTCGCGAGTACACTCACAAGGAAAAGGTTTTCGAATCCTAGACGCAAGCAAAGTAGTTTGCTTGCTAGGGCGGACCATATAAAAATAGAGGTTGTACGTCTACGGGAGACGTCCAACCTCTATTTTTATAATACTCTAGGACCATGAGTACATTTTTCGGCTACCACGTAGCCAGGTACTTTTCAATCAGCAAAGCTGATAATGAAAAGTCTTTCGAATCCTAGACGCTCTGGCCCTCTAGGACCGCGATTACGCTTTTCGAATCTTACAGATTCTGTACACCTTTCGCGTATCCTGAAATTAAAATTTCATGATACATGCTCAAGGTCTTCGAATCCTAGACGCAAGCAAAGTAGTTTGCTTGCTAGGGCGGACAATTAAAAAAACCAGGGTAACCCCTGATTTTTTTAATTGTCCGCCCTCTAGGATTCGAACCTAGGACCCCAGAGGTATAAGCTCTGTGCTCTAACCAACTGAGCTAAGGGCGGATGGTTAAACTCACAATACAATAAAATTTTCTTTTACCAATCAAACCCACTGTTTAGGAACCAAGACAGCTAAGGGCGGATATGTTGGTATTCATATATTACAGAAAAAACACTATATTTGCAAACAACCCCGAAGCGAAGCTTCGGGGTTGTTTGATTTAAAATTATTAACTAGTAACTGATAATCAGTAATTATTTTTATTCTACTTCTTTCTTCTTCGGTAAAATACCATTGGCAATTATTAATGCATTGTATTCAGCTTGCTCAAGGGTTTCTACTTCTATTAATTTCTTTGCAATTATATCAAGAACATTTCTTTTCTCTAAAAGAATTTTCTTTGCTTCAGCAAATGAGCCATTCATAATCTTTGAAACTTCAGAATCAATAAGAGAACTTACTTTTTCAGAATATTCTTTTTCATTCACACCTTGTCCAAACATTACATGTCCGCCATCACTCTCAAGTGCAATAGGTCCTATCTCAGTGCTCATTCCCCATCTCGTAACCATAGCGCGAGCTAAGTTGGTCGCAACTTGTAAGTCATTTGATGGACCTGTAGTAATATCTCCAAAAACCATTTCTTCTGCAACATAACCTCCAAGAGACATTGTAATGTCATCTAAAAATTCTTTTTTACTTTGCAGTCTTCTCTCTTCAAGTGGAAGTTTTAACGTGTAACCACCTGCACGCCCACGAGAAACAATTGAAACTTTATGAACTGGGTCTGCGTATGGAAGTATTGATGCAATGAGTGCATGCCCCGCTTCATGATATGCAGTAATTTCTTTTTCTTTCTTTGAAAGTAAATGACTCTTTCTCTCTGGGCCCATCATTACTTTTTCAATAGAGCGTATCAAATCAAACTGTGCAACCTTTTTTCTGTCTTCACGGGCTGCAAGTATTGCCCCTTCATTCATAAGAGAATATAAATCTGCGCCAGAAAATCCTGGTGTTCTCTCTGCAATAACTTTCAAATCTACATCTTCAGCAAAAGGTTTTTTCTTTGAATGAATTACAAGAATTTCTTCACGGTCTGATCTGTCAGGTAAATCCAAAATAATCTTTCGATCAAAACGACCAGGGCGAAGAAGTGCTGGATCAAGTACATCTGCTCTATTTGTTGCAGCCATAACTATTACTTTTTCATTTGGTTCAAATCCATCCATTTCAACTAGAATTTGGTTTAGAGTTTGTTCACGTTCATCATTTCCTCCGCCAACTCCAGTGCCACGAACACGCCCCACTGCATCTATTTCATCAATAAAAACTATTGATGGTGCGGCTTTTTTAGCCATTTTAAATAAATCACGAACTCGTGATGCTCCTACTCCCACAAACATTTCCACGAATTCACTTCCTGATAAATGAAAAAATGGAACTGATGCTTCCCCTGCTACAGCACGAGCAAGCAAAGTTTTTCCTGTTCCTGGAGCGCCAGTCAAGATAACTCCTTTCGGAATACGAGCACCAATATCCAAAAACTTTTTAGGATTTTTTAGAAAGTCTACAATTTCTTTTAATTCTTCTTTTGCTTCTTTTGAACCAGCAACATCTTTAAAAGTAACTTTTGAATTTTTATCATTTGGGTCTGTGATTCGTGCTTTTGATTGTCCAAAAGTAAATGCTTGCATTCCTGCACCTTTAACTTGTCGAGTCAGCATCCACACAAAAAATCCAATAATTATGAGAGGCAAAAGAAATGGCAACAAGTTTAAAAGCCAGTATGAAATACCAGATTCATTTTTAATCTCAATTGGAGCAGATGAAAGTTCTGTTGGTGTTACTCCGTAATTAAAAAGAGTTTCCGACAAAGAGCTCTCCACTTCTTTTTTTGCTTTACCTATCGTCTTATCTTTAAAAGTAACATTTACTTCACTTCCAGCGACTTCTATCTTTTCAATTGTTCCTGAGGTAATACCTTTTGCAACATCTGAAATAGTTAAATTTTTAATATCTTCTGGTGATTTTGATAAATATGTATAAGCAACTGTAATACACATAAATATAAATATCGCTATCATGATTTGATTCATGAGGTTTGGTGTTTTTGGTTGTATTGGCTTTTTTTCTTGTTTATTATTATCCATCCAGTAGTGAAAAATGGCATTATTTGTTAGCCATTTATTATTTTAATTTTAATAATCTTTTAGTAAAAAAATGTTTCTATATATGTATATCCCGTTTTAATAACTATGCCATTTTCTACTACGGGATCCATAGTACTTTGCATTATACCCCGTAGTAGAAATTTTTCAAACATGATAATTTATGACTTTTTAGATTAATTTTAAATTTATTTTTATTATTAATATTATTTTTCTATAAAATTTCACTACAGGGCACGCACACGAATATATAAAAATAAAGGATAAAATTAGATAAAAGAAAACCCGCAAACGAGAGGGTCTCTTTCATTTGCGGGCTAATTAATTAGCTCAATTATTTCTCCCTGGCTAGAACATGGTGCCGTGTGGGATATTATTTTTTTAATTTTTTCTTCATCTTCATCTGGAAGAAGATAATGAGGAAAAAAATTAAATTCATCACTGCAATAAAATACAATTATTTTTATCGCATTTCTTTTGGCCATTTCGATTCTCCAATCCCTTATTAAAATTTCAGGAATTTTTTTGAACCTTTTTTCAATCGGAAAAAGATGCCGGCTGAACTTGAAACCTAGGTCGAGCAAGTTCCCTTTCTTTTCAAAACAGCAAACTTTTCCTTCGAGTTTAGGAGCAAGAACTTCATAGTACAAAACTTTTTCTCCGTTATTATCAGGGCCAACACCTTTTATTCTGATATCCAATCCCGTAAAAGAGATTCCGATATCATCATGGATAAATCCATACTTGAGACAAACATCATCTGAAATATCAACTTCAATGGTTTTGCCACTTGTTGTGATAACTGTTTCTAAATTCATAGTACAAGTGTTAAGTTTTTCTTTTAGATTACTACTTTGGAATAAATAGTCAATTTGTTTTATTTCTAAAACCATATTTTATAATAGTATGTTAGAATATACACGTGACAACATATATAGATAATAGAAAAGCACATTTCAATTACAGTATAGAAGAAACCTTTGAAGCAGGTATCGAACTTTCTGGATTTGAAGTGAAATCAATAAAGAAAGGGCAAGGAAGTATCACCGCAGCCTTTTGCGTTATTCGTGGAGGAGAAGCATTTATTATAGGAATGCATATACCTCCATACCAACAAAATAACACCAACCCTGGGTATGACCCAGATAGAAATAGAAGACTTCTTTTGTCTAAAAAAGAAATCAAGAAGCTAGCAGAGAAGGACGATATCAAAGGTTTGACTCTTATCCCTATTTCATTGTATAGTAAGGGTCGTTATATTAAAGTATCTGTCGCAGTCGCAAGAGGAAAAAAAGTTTTTGATAAAAGAGAAACTATCAAAAAACGAGATGTTGATAGAGAAATAAGAAGAGAGTATAAAATTAATTAATAATTAACAATTACTGATTACTAATTTTGAATTCTTAATTAGTCATTGGTAATCAGTAATTATTAATTGAAATTTTTCTTAAAAATTTCATAGGGGGATGATCGGCTTCGACAAGGTGAATCCTCTTATATATGCATGTAAAGTACTCAGGAATCTTTTAAAACTTCTTGGAAAAGACTAAGTGCAAACAAAGTCGCTTCAGTAAAATCACCTTACTCTTTTGGGTTCGGTAATTTTGCTCCCGCATTCGCCTAATTAGGCCTCGCGGGTGTCTACTCTTTTGACATCAGATATAAAGAGTGGGCATAATTTATCTGGTTACGATTTTACAACCGCTTGATGTAAAGTCCGACAATTAAAAGCTCGGTGTTTATTTTTCTTGTATGTCCTCTAGAATAAACATTTAAACCCAATTGGATATACTAAACATGTAGATTTCTATAAGAGTTCTCTTTGCACGCGGGTTCGATTCCCGCCATCTCCACATATGAAAAAACATCCTTTACAGGATGTTTTTTCATATGTGGAGATGAGCGAGCAAACTGCTTTGCTCGAGTGCGGAAATCGAAAGACTTTTCGCTATTTGGTGTTAACCAAATCGAAAAGTACCTGAAAACGTAGTGTTCGATAAGCGTACTCGCGGTCCCGCGGGAATCGAAAGACGGTGCGAGTCGCCCGTGAGGTCAATCTACTGATTGAGGGTCGCACAAATTTTCACCAGAAAATTATGAGTGACCGAACACGTACTCGTGGTTCCCGCATTCGTAGAGGAAGATATCCCGCCACCTCTCCCTTGACTTTTACCACAAAACATGCTATCATATAAGGAGTGCGCTCTTTAAAATTTTGGTTAAATTTAATTTATTGAATTTTCTTTGTTCCCCTATTTAGAGTGGTAAAGAAAATTCAATAAACTAAAATTAGATCATGAAAAATAAAAAAAGTATTTCGGATTGTTTAACAGACGACAATGTATCAAAAGAAACCCAAAAAAGATGGAATCTGGGTTTAATGATTTTATACAGTATTGGGATAATTACAGTACCATTAATCGTCGTCTTTAGTTCAAACAACAAAGTGGGTTTCAATATTCCCTTTGTTGTAATGATAATAATACTGTGTTTTGTAGAAATTTTTTACTTTATAAGATTAAAAGGTTTCTATAAATATTACAAAAGCTTAAAGGCATAACCCGCACGCGAAGAAACTCGCTTGCGGGTTTTCTTTTTACTGTCTCAAAACCTCTCTATTTGACTTCTCCCCCTCTTATGTTAATCTCAAATTAAATACGTACTAAAAACAGAATACATGGAAAATATTGAATTAATAAGCGGAACAATCATTGAGGAAGCCTTGGCTTACTGTGATGAACTTGAGGTTGTACCAGACACAGATGAAATTCTATCCGGAATAGAAATAGGTGAAATGTCAGAGCTTGAAAAAAGACTGCATACTTTATCTATCCTAAAAAACCAAGAAATAAGAATGATGTTTGAAAATATCATTGGAAAAAATCTTGAAGATGAACATAATGTGGATTGGATTAAACCACTATCTAAAATTATTTCAACTGAACAAAACTTTCATTATTTTGAAAAATTCAATCGTCTTGAAAAAGAAGCCGACGCATGCAAAGAATTAATGTGGATTTTAATACATCTACGTTTCCCTCAACAAAGGTCAGTCTTGGCAATTCGCCCTCTATTCAAAATAATTGCGTTGCAAAATTCAGAAGACACTTTTATCCCTGGCGAGACATTGTCTGGTCTTAATTAAAAATTTTCCAAATTTGTAAAAGAGGGGTCTTTATATCAAAGACCCCTCTTTATGTTTATCGATAAATATCTCTCATTGACTTCCTCCCCGTTCATGGTAACCTTAAATTAAACATAGGTGACCCGCCTTTCAGGGTTAATATCACAATAATGGAAACAATCAAAATTGTATTATCCTGTATCGGTTGGTATATGGTAATTGGTTTTTTTCTTCTTTTGATATTCGAACTTGTAATATCAATATTGAAAAGGAACTACATCACTAGAGACAAAGTGAATGCCAATTTTCCTGCTGGAGTCCCAGCAAATTTGAGATATTTATTTTTCTTCCTCTGGCCTTATATTCTATATTTTGTTTGTGTTAATCTTCCAAAACAACTCAAAGAGAGAAACGAACTAGATATAGATAAAACGCAAAGTAATTTTCAATCCAGATTACAAAAAATGGCAGAAGAAAATTCAGCTAAAAAAGAGGACGTTAAAAAAAGTAGCTTTCAAGTTAAACTTGAAAAAATGGCAGAAGAAAAAGATAGAGGCTAAAAAATAAGCAAAAAAGACTGAATAATGACAATCATTATTCAGTCTTTTAAATTATAAGCTTAAATATTTTTTACTATGTTAAATTAAATTTTAATATAGACTATTGACTTTATTATATTAATGATGTATAATATACATGAAATCGTTGTTTGACAAATTACAAGGTAAAAGAATAACTTCTAAAAGAGTTGCTGTTATTCCCCTAGTAAAAACCGATTCATAAATAAACTGTATTTTAATTAACTGTAAAAATTTAAAACTGCTGAAAATGACAAATGATTTAAAGAATGACCAAGAAGAAATTCTAGTTATTGAAAATCCAGAAGTAATAGTTGGAACCGTGTACACTGGTGAGATTGTCTCAGTACATACTGGATATGTATTTATCGGAATGGTTAAACGTGCTTATGAAAGCATCGGAACCAATGGGGACATTTTTTGCCCAGTTTCCGAAAGTTCCGAATTCAAAGTTGGACAGTTGGTCCAATTTTCAGAATTAAACCACGACCCTCAGAGAGTTGGGAAGTTCAGAACAGAAAAAATTGTAATGATTGAAACCGGTCTTGATGTGAATACACCAGAAGGGCGTACCACAGCAATAGCTGGACTCTCCAGGGCAATTAGCCCTTACCACCAGTTGAAAAAGATTATCGCTGAAGGTGATATCTCTAAAGCTCTCGAAAACAAACCCCTTGCTGAATTTATTCAGCAGATTGGTTGGGTATTGAGTCAGGGTGGTGGCTACAATCCGGAAGATATAAACCGGATGGCTGAAACTTTCGTGGAGAAAACGTTCTCAATGTTAAGCCCGTTAGGAGTTAAATGCTCCATTATGGACGATGTTGATAAGGTTGCAGAACAGGCTATGATTGATGAGACAATTGCTTTGTACAATGAAAATGGCCTTTCTGGCCAGAGCGATTCATTGAAAAAGGAATACTCGCAGTTCTTAAGCGTAAGAGAAGCTTTTACCTTAATGCACAAAAATGGTCTGCTTAATCACAGTTCAGTGATTGACATCAGGCATTTACCTGAGTTGAGTTTTGCTTTTCCAGTTTGGTACGTAAGTGCCAAAGAAGAAATAGCGGACAATACCAGAGCCGAGGATCCTTCCCCGGACAGTGCAGTGAATTTTTTTGCTGATTCTATCGGATCAACTGAGTACGCCTGGTTTTACCAGACATACAACAGGAGAACCCGACCTTTATCACAGTTTCGTGGTAAGGACATTATGCCTCCCAACTTGGTGAGGATAATGAGACAGGCAAAAGAGCTGTTTGATTATGTGGTCATTATGACCCCATATCATGACGCAGCTTCAAAGGAATGGAGCGACCAAAATTGGCTCCGTAACATCGACCCAATTATGGTCGGATTCTTGAAAGGACTGCCCCATATGTTTGTGCTCGGCAGGTGGTCTGGAACTGGGGTATTCCCTATGTTATTGGACTGTATCGCCGATACAGCCAATCACCTGAAACTCAATAAGCACTTGTTGAAAAATTTTTCCTATAATACCTATTGGTATAAAGGAAAAAATAGCAACACAATGCTTTCCAGTAATGAAGGAAACAATGGCTTAGAAAAATTTGCCGACAAACTCTTGTTGGCATACGACAATGGTCTCTTATTTCCCTTTTTGCGTGGGGAACTAAAAGATATTCCGGAATATAAATTCTAGGATAAACAATATACGCACTAATAAAATAAAACCTGTCTTGAAAAAGATGGGTTTTGTTATTTTTAAAATCTTTTATCTAATTTAGATTCATTGACTTTTAACTATAATATGCTATAATATAAAGATAGTTCTTTGAAATACAGAATTTTGAATTTAAATATATAAGATTTTCTAAGCCTCTATTAAAATGGATGTTTAGAAAATCTTATATACACTTAAAAACAAAATCATTATGAAAAAAATTATCAGTTACTTTTTATTGATTGTTTTAGCAATTTCAATTATTACTCTGATTGTAATTAGAGTAAAATATTTAGGCAGAACACAAGAGATTGGAAGGATGGATTGCTATAAAACAAATGATGCCCATATAATTACGGCATCAATAAATGTATTCTACTCAAAAAAAGGAATCTCTGTTGATGAATTTTTTGGAATTAATCCACCTGAAAAATTTTGGCTTGGATTATACTATTTACCTGAAAGTGAAAAAGTAAAACGAATTATTTTAAGTCGATCTTTACTTCCCCCTTCAATGACGCTCATTGAATTAAATTCTTTCGATGTTTACAAAAGATCAAAATCATTAGAGGAATCTCTAGAGGGGTATATAAAATATGATTTGGAAAAAACATTTTATGAAAGAAAAGAATTCGCATTAGGTAAGTATTGCATAGATTCTGTTTCAGTAGTCTTGATATTTGATCCCTTTTTTTTACAAGGTATTAAAAGAGTTTTAGAAATTGAAGAAACTCTTATTAAAGCTAAAGGAGAAGTGCTTGCTAAAAAGAAAATTCTTGATGAACTTGAAGCTAATGTAAAAAGTAAAAAGTAAAATTTTTTTAAACATTTATTAAATTTTCTGATATGAAAAATTTTTATTTCTATTTTGGTTTTCTGCTTATTTCAATTTCTGGTATTCTTTCATTTTTGAAACATTCACCAGAAATAATAGGAGCCAACGGCTCATTGTTTTCATTTTTTGATTTCACAGCATTTTGCTTTGGAGTCATGATCATCCTTTTTTCGGATAAAGTAAAATTTTTAAACTTTATTCAAAAACTGAGTGTTATGATTTCAATGCTTGTAGTATATTCGATTTTTTATTTTTTAACCTCAATTGTTTTAAAATAATTTTCGTCTTAAATTTAAAAAACCTCTTGTACTACCAGTAAAAAATAGCAAATTAAATTATTGCAGAGGTTCCCGTCAAAATTTTGACGGGAACTTTTTTGTTGAGTTAAATATAAATTTTCATATATTAAAAATGATATTGACTTATTTATCAATTTAATTTAAAGTTTCTAAAAACAGGTCCCCGCCTATTCGGGATAAATCATTAATAGATGACGAAAAAATTATTAGCCTTTAAGGGGTATTACTTAACAATTATAGCTGTGTGGATTTCACTAGCTTTAATATTCCCCTATTTGGACTACCATTTTGGTTGGTTCATGTACCTTTTACCACTATTTAGTGGAGTATTAATTGTCCTAAAAGACAAAGATAAGTTCAACTTGAGCTATCCATTGTCATTCCTCGCATTTCTTACCCCTATCACTGAATTAGTATGGGCAAGAATTTACGGAATTGATGAATTATTTAATCCTGATAAAGTAAACATGTGCTTCAATATATTCGGAGCTAACAGTTATATTTTATTTGCTTTAGTAATTCCAATATATGTACAGGGAATGAACATACTTATCTACAAAAACCCTAAACACGCTTAAATTAATTAATAGGGCGTTATAACTAGAATCCATAATTTCGAAAGAGATTGTGGATTTTATTTTGTCTCCCCGCATAAAAAAAGCAGCCCCAAATTATGGAGCTGCTCATTTTAGTTAGAAAGGGATTTCGTAAATTAGATTATTCATCCAAGTCCAATCCGGAATTTTCAATTTCGGATTTTACTTTTTCGAATTCAACGTCATCAACAAGCCCTTTTTTTTTCAATTCATTAAGATAGACAGAGGCCTCTCCTTTTGAATCAAGTCGGCCGGTATACGCCGTCTTGCAATAAATTCTCCCGTGAGAACCACCACAATCACACATCTTTAAATATGCAATCGTTACAGGTTCTTCTGGTGCGTGCATTTGATCCAAAATGGAAGAGCCCGAGGAAGACATCGCCATCCCAATGAGAAGACCGAGAAAACTAATTCTTTCTGGCTCAGAATCTTCCCAAACCAAATTTTCTGCATCCAGAATTTCGTCTCTGAATTTAGAAAATTCTTCAACACTGATTTTGCCTTTTTGGGCTAAATCCGTTACAGCAGCGAATCCCGTTTTTTTTGATGTGAAAGCAGCACTCTCGATGCCACTTGAAAACAAAAAAACAAACTCAGTTCCATCTGCAGAGAACTGCAATGCATTACCTTTTTTCATCTTAATAGATTTTATTGATTTAGAGCACTTCTTCATATATTACCATAGATGCACGAATTGTCAATCATGAGGAATTTTATCTTATCTAAAACATAAAAATTTAGTATACTGTTTAAGTATATGAAAAAGATAAATAATCATAAATTAAATCCGAAAAAACATTATTTACAAGTAGCCTTAAACGGAACACTTTCTGATGCTCGTGAAATAATTTTTAGTCTTCCAAAAAGTGACCGTATTATAATAGAAGCAGGTACCCCATTTATAAAAAGATATGGTGAAGAAGGAATAAGACAGATAAGACAATATTATGAAATGCATTTATTTGGACTAGGAACCAATATCGCAACCCCCAATCCAACTGGAATATTATCATTACTTTTTAAAGGACTATCTAATCTGCAGGTAGAAACAACTGAAAATCAAAATATAATTATTCCAAATAATTCGGGGATATTTCCTTATATCGTAGCTGATTTGAAAACAATGGATAGAGGTGAAACCGAAGTAGGGATTGCATATCGTGGTGGAGCAAGTGCTGCCATCGCCCTAGGAACTGCTCCGATAGAAACATTAAATTCTTTTATTCAAAAATGTGATGAGTACGGAATGGATGCAATGATAGATATGATGAATGTTGAATATCCTCTCTCTGTACTACGTTCACTAAAAAAAGCCCCTTCAGTTGTTATAATCCACAGAGGAGTAGACGAGGAAAAATTCAATAAAGAAAAACAAATCCCCCTTCATGAAATCAGGCGAATAAAAGGAAGCTACAACAACATAATGATATCTATTGCTGGAGGTGATACTGTACGCGAAGTACAGCGTTCAATTTTTAATGATGCTGATATTGTTGTAGTTTGGAAATCAGTATTACAAAAAAGTACTGACACAATCGCCTTAGTAGAAGGATTTTTAAAAGAAATGAAATAAAAAAATAGTAGAGGTTGTACATCTACGGAAGACGTCCAACCTCTACTATTTTTTTTATTATCTAACAGGGAGTCGTTTTTTCTACTCAAAAAAGTAACTATCACCTTTTTTCACATCATTTATATCAATATTACTTAAAAGTAATCCTGCAATTACTCCAATTGAATTTAGAGATTCAAGTAATTTATTTTGTGATTCAATTGAAAATAATTCACTTTCTTTTCCATTAATATTGGTTTTCATTCCTTTTTTAAGAAAACCATCAGTTAATTTACCTACAACTATAGTACCTTTACTTGGTATAAAAAATACATCTTCAACTAGAAAAGTCGCCTCATCTTTCATATATTATTACTTCTTGTCTAGATAATTTGTAAGACTTTTTACACCTTCAAAAAACTCAACTGGTAAAGCAAAAATAACAGTCTTTGATGGGTCTGGATTTATTTTTTCAATAGTTTGCAATGTACGCATAGACATTCCTCCAGGAGTTCCGGCAAGAACACCAGCGGCTTCAGCAAGCTTCTGTGAAGCCTCAAATTCACCTTGAGCTCGGATAATGATAGCTCTGCGTTCACGCTCGGACTCAGCTTGTTTAGCCATAACTCTCTTCATATCTGCTGGAAGTTCTATGTCTTGAATTTTTATATCAGTTACTGAAATACCCCAAGTTTCTGTAGCAGGTACAACTATTTTTTGAATTTCTTCTGAAATCTGCTCTCTCTCTGAAAGTAATTTATCAAGTTCGATACCACCAATAACATCTCTGAGTGCGGCTTGAGCATACTGAGAAACAGCCAAAGTATAATCTTTAATATTTAATATTGCTTTCTCTGCTGATTGAACTTGAAAATATACAACCGCATTTATTCCTACAGGAACGTTATCTTTTGTAATAACTTCTTGCTGGGGAATATCTGTGGTAGTTATACGTAAATCAACCTTTGTCATGTTTTGAATTCCAGGAAAAATCCATGTTAATCCAGGACCTTTTGTCCCTGTAAATTTTCCAAACGTAAGAACAACTCCACGATCATACTGATTCACAACTCTCAAACCAATAATTATAATAAAAAAAACTAAAATTGCTAACGGTATTATTAATGTTTCCATATTCTAATTATACTATAAATAACAAAAAAAATATATTTAAAATACTAATCACAATTAAAAACACCCGAGAGTAAAACTTTCGGGTGTTTTATAAAAAACAAATTACATGGGTGTACTTGCTGGAGTACTAGGAGCAGCCATAGGTGTTGATACTTCACACTGCTTACAATCTTTCTTGTGAGAAAAAACTAAAAATACGGATGATAAACCAACTAGAATATATACAATTTTTGAAATAAGAGCACCTTGTCCTCCAAAAATCATACCTACATCCCAACCCACCAAACCAACTAATAACCAATTTAAACCTCCAACTATAACTAATATAAACGCAATTGTGTGTAATATTTTCATTATTTTTTAACTAATAAATTAATAATTAATAACTCGACACATAGAACTTATGCTACTTTATTATATCAAAAGTAAAGATTATTTAGCAATATCATAACTTACCCAATAATGGAATAAATTATAGAACCGTAAACAATTGATTATTTTATTAAAAGAGGTATTGGACTGTTGTTTATGATAAAATATATTTATGCAAAATGAACCAAAACTTACAGTTTCAGGATATAGAGGTATATGGGGGGAAAGTTTAAATCACGAAATTGTTAAAAATTATACAAAAGCTTTTATAATATTTGTTAAGGAAAATATAAATGAAAATCCAACCATTCTTATTGGTCGTGATGGACGAGAAAGTGGGCCAGAAATAAAAAAAAATATAATAAAAACACTTGTTGATCTGGGTATAGATTTTATTGATGGAGATATATTACCTACCCCTACAGTTCTTTTTGCTGTTCATAAACACAAATATGATAGTGCAATAATAATAACTGCAAGTCATAATCCTAGAGAATATAATGGGTTAAAATTCGTAACTAACAAAGCACTTTTTACGAGCGAGGCTGAAGTTGAAATAATTAAAGAGAATTATAAAAAAATTAATGAACAAAAACTTGAAAAGTATAATTCTAATTTAGGACCAAATTATTTTTTAGCAAAAATTTTTGCGTCTCGACTAAATAGCATGCGCAGGACCTCGATAAGAGATATTTTACCTTATCTCTTCAAAAGAAATATTTCTAATCTCCCAAAAGAACACGCGGACCAAATTCTTCAAAATATAAATATAGAGGCTATTGGTCTTCGCAAATTCAAAGTTGCTGTTGATATGATAAATGCTTCAGCTTGTGTTTTAGACCCGTATTTATTTGAACACCTAGGAGTGGAACTTATTCCACTCAATAATATTCCAAATGGTAAATTTGCTCATAAACCAGAACCCGTTAAAGAAAATTTACAAGATATCGCAAATCTAGTAAAAGAAAAAAAATGTGATATTGGATTTGCTCATGACCCTGATGCTGACAGACTAGTGGTAATAAACGAGAATGGTGAAGTAATATCTGAAGAATATACAGTTGCTTTAGGAGTAGAAGCAATATTATCAAAAAATCCCAAAAATAAAGTTGTAATAAATATGTCTACATCTCAAATGAACAAAGATATTGCAACAAAACATGAAAGTGAGTGTGTGAGAACAAAAGTTGGAGAAGCAAATGTTGTTGCTGGAATGATAGAAAATAATGCAATTATAGGAGGCGAAGGTGGAGGTGGAATTATATACCCTACTATTAATATGGCACGCGATAGTTTTGTGAGCTTGTCTTTAATATTAGAATTATTAGCGGAAAGGAATCAAACAATAAGTGAATGTGTAAATTCTTTACCTAAATATGAAGTTAGAAAAGATAAACTCGAGCTACGAGGAAAACTTGAAGATATATATGAGAAATTAAAAAATCATTTTAAAGAAATAAAAATAAATGAACTGGATGGACTTCGTTTAGATTTTTCTGATAGTTCATGGATTCATTTACGTCCATCAAATACTGAGCCCATTATAAGACTAATAGGCGAAGCAAAAACAAAAGAAAGAATAGATGAACTTTTTGAAGAAACTAAGAAATTAATAAGTTAATCAATCGTTCCATCAAAATAAGTATTTAAAAGGTCCTCGGACGAGGGGAACGGGAACCAATGCCAGACCATTTTAAATACTTATTTTGATTCCACTTTTTACTTATCTATTTTTTCAAAGATTATTTTATTGATTTTTATATTCTCCTACTTTTGTTCTTTTTATATGTAGAGCAAGAGCTGGAACACCTAAAGCTATGCCTAGTTCGTGAGCTATACCCCTTACATACACTCCACTACCACAAGATATTTTTAAAGTTATAGTTTTATATTGTTCTTCTTTTTTGTCTTTTAATGTTTCTTTCCATAAATTAATAATTTCTTCTTGACGAAAATCTCCAGAAACAAGAGCTATATCTTTTTTTATTTTATTTAAAAATTCTTCTCCAGAAATAAGACCTTCATTAATTATTTCAATACTTTCAACAAATACATCATGAGAAGGAATTATAATTTCATTTAACTTTCCTTCCCTTGCCCATTTATAAAGAGGTTTACCATTTACCGTACGAGAAGAATACGGTGGATATGATTGTGTTATACGTCCTGTAAATTGTGGAAGAAATTTATTAATTTGTTTAGTCGTTCCATCAAAAGATTCATTTAAAAGGTCCTCGGATTTCCTCGCCAAGAGGTCCAACATCAAGCTGACTTCGGATGTTGTACCTCTAAGGCTCGGCCAGACCATTTTAAATGAATCTTTTGATTCCACTTGTTTACTTGATGCAACAAAATTAATATGATTATTTAAAGCTTCATCGTTTTTTCTTAGTAGAGGTACAACCTCTGGGGTCACATTTGCCCGTGAGGTCAATCTGCTGATTGAAGGTTGGACCTCTACCCCCTCGTCCGAGGACCTTTTAAATAACAATTCCGACGTAGTGCTAATATCTATAACCTTCCCCATTAAATCATATGTATCAGTAGAAAAACCAAATAAAATAGTAACCTCATATTCTTTTGGTAGTTTTAAATATTCATCCTTTTTTAGACATTCATCTCCAATTAAAAGAACAAGAACACCCTCTGCTAGAGGGTCTAAACGGCCAGCATAAGTTAAAGGTAAACGAAGTAAATCTGAATTTGCTTTTTTGGCTTCATTTATACAATCTAGGGGTGTTTGTCCACTCTTTTTATAAACTATCTTTATCTTCTCTTGCATCCCATTAAAAGCAAATCGTGTTCATAATTAATAAATACCAATTTGCGGATTTTTAGTTAATAATTAACAATAATATATCAATTTCCCATTACAAACTATGACCACGGCTTCTAACGGGACAAGTATTGCCATATTAACATAAATATGATAATATTCGCCTTAGGTAGGTAATCTATTTTTCACGACAAGCGAGGAGCATATGGATGAGTATTCTCATACATAATGTCCGAGTCGAAGTCGGGACAAAAGGCCTTATACCTTTTATTTCTATCGGACACAACATTGAGAGAAAGAATAAACAATCAAATAAGAGCGTCAGAGGTTCGTGTAATCTCAAACGAAGGAGTTAATCTGGGTGTTTTGAGTATTAAGGAAGCTTTGGCACAGGCAAGTGCCCTGGGTCTTGATTTGATTGAAATTTCTCCCAATACTAACCCTCCAATAGCAAAAATAGCAGAATACGGTAAGTACAAATACGAACAAAATAAGAAGTTAAAGAAAGCCAAAGCAGGCTCTAAAACGACAGAAACCAAATCTATTCAAATAAAGATTGGTACTGGAGATAATGACCTCGCTCTAAAGGCAAGAAAAGCTTCAGAATGGCTTAAAGAGGGTCATCGCATTAAAGTAGAATTATTCTTATCAGGACGTTCGAAATATATGCCAGATCCATTCTTAAAAGAACGTCTAGATCGTGTTCTTCACCTCATCACTGAAAATTATAAAATAGCAGAAGATTATAAAAAGGGTCCAAAAGGTCCAACCATTACAATAGAAAAAGATAAAGGGATTATAGCTCCCCCAATATCAAAAAACATAGAATAATTTTATGAGTATCAAAACAAATAAATCATTAACAAAACGTTTAAAGGTTACAAAAAATGGTAAAATCCTATCTCGTGCTCCGGGATTCAACCATTTTAACGCAAAACAATCACGAACAAAGCAATTGGGTGGAAGAAAAATGAATCAACAAAATTTTTCAAATAAAGTTACTAGAACTTATTTACCAAACGCGTAAATAATTACTAATTAAGAATTACTAATTACAAATAGAATAATATGACAAGAGTAAAAAGAGGAACAATAAAACATAAGCGTCGTAAGAATATACTTGCACAAACAAAAGGCTTCCGTTTTGGACGCAGTACAAAAGTAGCACAAGCTAAAGAAGCTTTGAAACACTCAGGTAATTACTCATTCGCTCACCGTAAGGATAAAAAAGCTGATGCAAGAAGTCTATGGACTACACGTATCAATGCTGCTGTTCGCCCACTTGGAATTTCATATAGTAAATTTATAGATGGACTTAAAAAGAAGAGCATCGTAATTGACCGAAAAATCCTTTCTGACTTAGCTCAGAAAAATCCAGAAACATTTGCCAGAATAGTAAAAAGTATTTAAATATTATTAAAAAACTCCCCTGCTAAGGGGAGTTTTTTAATTTATAGTTAAAGCTAAAAAATTTGGTATTCTTTTTTTAAAATAAATATTTAAATATACCCCACTCTCTCCACAAGTTGCTGATGACGAGGATGAGGAGTTACAACTATAGTAATAATAAGATGAACCATTTGGATCTTGTGGAACTTCTTTTATATAAGGATTCAATTTTAAACCTAAACAACTATTCCATAAAGCCTCGTTTGACCTAACGACAAAACCTCCATCTGGCTCAACTCCTTCATATAAATCACATAATGGAAAATTACCATGATCTGTAAAATACATGCTTAGTGCAGTTCTTAATTCATAGGCATCTTTTTCTCTTTTAGCATCCCTAGCTTTTGCCCTAGCACTATTTAGAGATGCCAATACAACAGTTGATAAAACTCCAATAATAGAAATAACAACGAGAAGTTCTATAAAAGTAAAACCTTTTTTATGATTAAAAACAACAAAAGAATTTTGTTTTAAAAAATTCATATTTATTAATAAATACTAAGTATCCTAATTTAACATTCAATTATTACTGACTCCCCTGCTATGGGAACAAAAGCTTTCACGCCAAGATTATCTCTCAATTTCTGAGCTAAAAACATTGAAGCTTTTGGTTCGCCCATTACAACAAAAACTTTCTTTAAGGTATGAGCTGTATTTTCAACAAATTCTACAAGGCGATCTGAATCTTTGTGTCCTGAATATCCACTAATTAGGGCTACCTTAGCTCGTATGGTAATTTCTTGTCCCATTATATGTACTTTCTTTGCTCCATCAAAAATTAACCGCCCCAAAGTACCATACGACTGATATCCAGTAAGTAAAATGGTATCATTTTTATTTGGAAGATAATTTATTTCATGATGAAGAATACGTCCACCATTAGACATTCCACTACCTGCAATAATTATTTTGGGTCCTGGTACGTGTAATATTGCTTTTGATTCATCCGTTTCCACCGTCTCCTTAAGACCAGGAAAAGTAAACAATGTATTTCCTGTAGATATTATTTTTTTCGCAACTTCATTAAAATATTTATCATACTTCAAATAAACATCAGTTAGTTTTATTGATAAAGGTGAATCTAAAAATACTGGCATTTCAGGGATTTTTTTATCACCCAACATTGTATCCATTTCATAAAGTAATTCTTGTGTACGCTCAAGTGAAAATGTAGGAATAATAAGTGTCCCCTTTCTATTATAATTATCATTCATAACTTCAGCTAATTTCTCCTTTCTCTCTTGGCGTTTTTCATGATTACGATCTCCATAACATGATTCCATTATCATATAATCTGCATCATTAATAACTTCTGTATCAGGAAGTAATGGCGATGGAGAATTACCTAAGTCTCCAGTAAAAATTATTTTTTTATCATTGTAAACTATTTCTAACATTCCTGAACCTAAAATATGCCCGGCGTCTTTAAATGAAAATTGAAACCCGTGATCAACATTAAGTTTTTGACCATACTCGAGAGTCTCCCATAAACTAAGTGCTCTTTTAATATTTTCAGCTGAATATATTTTATCAAGTTCATGTTCTACATCTCGAGATAAAAGGTGCGCTGTGTCTGCAAGCATTACTGCAGTTATATCCTTAGTTGGGATGGTTGATATAATTCTACCGTTAAATCCTTCACTTATAAGTTTAGGAATTCTTCCGATATGATCAGTATGGGCATGTGTAATAAAAAGTATATCAATAGTAGAAGCATCATACGGAAAAGTAACCCAGTTCATATCGTCTGCTAGTTTTTCTCCTTGAATTAAGCCACAATCAATTAAGAATTTCTTTTCATTTCCTTCCAATAAAAAATTAGCTCCGGTAACAGTTCCTGCCCCAGAACAAAATGTGACTTTTAAATTTTTTTCATTTACCATCCCAGTACTAAAATTTTAATAATAATGTATATCTATAATCTAACCTACTTCTCTTGTATAATTTTTAACTTAATATTATTAAATCAAAAATTTATTACAGGACAAGTATAAGCCTTATTATACCTTATATTTTTGCTAATCGGAAATTTATATTATATTTTTTAGAGTCCAACCTTCAATCAGCAGATTGACCTCACGGGCAAATCTGGCCCCGACCCGTGAGGTGATTGTACTCAATCAAGGTTGGACCTCTAAAAATAAAAAATCCTTCCTCTCGGAAGAATTGTTTATTAGGACTATCGAAGGCCGTATTACCATAGCATAAAGCTAGGTGGGACCAAGGATGATAAAAATTTGTAAAAATAATTATTCGCAGTTTTTTATCAAAACTCTTTATCCCCTAAAAAATTGTTCTAGGTAACACATTTCAAATAATCCTACTTTTAGTATACTCCTAGAACAAAACTGCGCAAGTACTTTTTTAAAAGAGCACACTTTTGACAGTATTTCAAATTGAGTTTTGAATTTTTTTAAAAAATTATATGTATAATACAAATAAAAAAACCTCTTAACGAGGTTTTTTTATTTGTAAATTATTTCTTATGTTCAGCGTAGATAAAATCAGTATCTATTTTTTTATAGGAGAATAGTTCTGGTAAATCAAAGAAACGAGTAACTTCTATTTCTCCATTTTCAATTGAATCTGAAGCATGGACAATATTTGATTGAGTTGATAACGAAAAATCACCACGAATTGTACCTGCGTTTGCTTCCCAAGCTTTTGTTGGACCAACAAGGAGACGAAGTGCTGAAACTGTATTTATACCATCAATAGCCATAACAATAACTGGACATGACTCCATAAAATCACGAATACCAGGGAAAAATGGCTTATCTTTAATGTGTGCATAGTGTTCATCTAATAATGCATCACTGATACTTATCATTTTTATACCGATAATCTTGAGACCTTTTCTTTCAATACGACTTATTATTTCACCAATTAGGTTACGTTGAACTGCATCTGGCTTTATAATAATGAGTGATTTTTCATGTATGGGTTCCATATTTTTTGAATTTTGTTATTGAATAATAAGGGTATTATATCAGAAATAGTACCTATAAACAAATTGGACCTAAATAAATTTAAGTTCTATTTATCTTAATCTCGTTTATATTTTTCCATTATTTCATCTTCAACTTCTTCTCGTGGGCGGCCAAATTTGAGATAAGATAATTGTTTTATTTTTTCTACTACTTCCATATCTCCTCTTTCTGTCATACTCCAGTGCGATTTCATACTAAATGGCTTTGTTGGCGTACCATTCACAAGCATTTTTACATATGAATTAAAGTTATCTAATTTTACAATATCAGAAGCGGTAAAAGTGGGTTTAAATTGTTGTTCAACAAAATTTGCATCCTCTGTACTTATACGATATATAGCCATTGAACCTACGTTTCCAAATACTGCATTTTTAATATTTTCCTCAAGTTGTGATATATATTGATGGGCAACTGTTAAAGATAGACGATATTTGCGAGCCTCTGAAAGAATTGATGAAATCGAATCAGTTGTCACGTTTTGGAATTCGTCTATATAAAGATAGAAGTCATTCATTTTTTGTCCGTACATATCTACACGAGAAAGTGCGGCCATTTGTATCTTACCTACTAGAACTAGACCTATCAAGTTTGCATTTATATCTCCAAGTCTACCTTTTGAAAGATTTACAAGTAGAATTTTTTTATTATCCATAATTTCTCTAAAATTAAATACCGACTTCTCTTGGAGAACAACTGGTCTCATAATATCGTTAGAGATAAAGTTATCAAATTTGGATGTAATATACGGAACAAAGTTTTCAAGACCCTGATCTCCAGTAGTCTTTTCTGCTCCTTGCCAAAATTGTTTGATGATAGGATTTTTACAATGAGAAAGTTTCATATCACGAAATGATTTATCGGAAAGAACTCTACCAATTTCAAGCAAAGTACACCCAGATTCTGGATGTTCCATAACAAGAAAGGCGGAATTTTTAAAATACTGTTCAAACATTGCACCTCCTCCCGCCTTCATGTCAAAAAGTTTATTAAAAATACCCATAAGCTCGTTTACAACAAGAGTTTTCTGTTCAGGATATCTAGGATCAAATTCAAGCATATTAAGCCCCATGGGTCTCGCTGTATATGCAGGATCAAAATATACAACATCATCAATTCGTTCTTTAGGTACATAACTCAAAATATCTTGAATATCACTTCCGTGTGGATCTATAAAACAACACCCATCTCCATTTCTAATATCTTGAGCAATCATATTCTTCAAAATAGTTGTTTTACCAGTTCCTGTTTGACCAATAACATACATATGGCGCATTCTGTCTTCGCGAGACATACGAATCTCTGTATCTTTACCTCTATAACTATTTATACCAAGCAGAATTCCTTCATTCCCCATTTCAAGGGGTGCTGGAGCAAAGCCTGCTTTTGCTTGTTTAAGCTGAGACGAAACAACACCATATGGAAAATGTAATACTGTGGCAAGTTCTTTTAAATTGAGAGGCATAGAATATTCATTTGAAAAAGTTCTATATGAAAATTCATGAATTAAATTTGCTAAATTTTTACCTTCAGGATGATTGAAGTTAAATCCATTGCGATCTGCTTCTGTAAATTGATTAAAAGATGACTCAATATCAGAAATAATTTGCTCTGCTCTTTGGTGATTTTCTGCGGAAGTAATAATACGAATATTGGTTGCCATTATTGTACTTTTCATTTTTTCTGTAATATTTTCTACAGCTTTATCATTTACTTTTTTTTCTTCTTTCTTTTTTGATGCTCCAAAAAATAATTCGCTGGCTAGGCTTTTAAATTCTTTTGCAACTTGGCGAGTAGTGCTTGAAGCTGTTCGAACAGACATACCATTTTTCACATTTGATAAAATTTCATGAAATTCCCTCATTATTTCATCATCTTGTGGGCATATTGAAAACTGAATTGCAGCACCTTCACCATTTTTCTTTAATTTGGTAAAAACATTTAAAATAATATTTAGTGGATCATGATCAATAACATCATGAAGTTTTATGGGGTAAATATTATGACGGGCGAGTGTTGCATATGATCCAGAAACTGAAGCATTTTCTGAAAAGATATTATAATCATCAGTAACTTCTAGGATTTTTGCTTCAGGATGAACTCCAAATAATTGTTTTTCAAATAAATCGGATTTTTCAGATGGAACTGCCGCATAAAAAATAAAACTATCACTACCTTCTGCTACTGCTATTTCAAGAGTAAAATGATTGCGATTAAAATTTTCCCGTCCCTCTCCTACTGAATGCATTCCAGCATAAAACTGTTCCATAGCACCAAGTAATTCCTTTAAGCCTTTTTTATTTGCTTCATTGTCATTCATATCTGGAAGTGAAATTTCAAAAAGTGCCATATTTAATGATTTAAAAAGCGGAGTATTTTCCTTTAACCCTGGAATCTTGTGTGTATTATGTAAATATTGAACAAGGAAACGATGGAAATCATCATCTAAGTGCGGATTATTCATTGCACCAATAATTGATAATGTGTTTGATATTCCTTTATCGAGCAAAATGCCGAGTAATTCTTCCATTTTATTATCATGGGATTCTGGATGCAATCTTAAAACCAAGTTTTCTATTTCACTTTTTTTAATAACAGCTGATTTGTGCATAACATCACTAGGGTTATATTTTCTATATTCAGAAATTGCATCATGAGCTATTTCTTCTTTTTTAACTTCTTTACCTTTGTCACCTAAAATCTTTTCACGTTCTGCTATGTGTGCACGTAAAAAATCTAACTCTTCTTGAGGAGTTTTAAATTTTGGTGCATTATTTAAATTAAGTCCTTCTATCATGTGAATAATTATACCATAAGAAATAAAAATGGAGCAGGAAAAACCTATAAATTATTAGTGAAGCGGAATTGATAAAATTATTTATCTCGTAGGGCCCCTCTGGGGTAAAGAGGAAATAATTTTATCAATTCCGCGAAACGTCTATTTAATATCTTATTTTAAAATTGTAGAGGTTGGACCTTGATTGAGTACAATCACCTACTGGGCTCCCGTACCGAGTAGGTCAATCTACTGATTGAGAGGTACAACCTCTACAATTTATACTATAGTTAAAATTTCTGCATCACCTTCTGTGATGAGAATAGTATGTTCAAAGTGAGCACTTCGAGAACCATCTGCAGTTTTAATAGTATAACCATCATCCATACTAAGAATGTGATCTCTTCCGAGATTTAACATAGGCTCAATAGCTACAACCATTCCAGGAATCAATTTCTGTCCCTTTCCAGCTTTACCATAATTGGGAATATAAGGATCTTCGTGAATCTTTATTCCAACTCCATGACCTGCAAGCTCTCGCACAATACCATATCTCCTATTAACAAATGACTCAATTGCATGACCAATATCACCAACAGTATTTCCACCTCGTGCTGCCATGATACCAACTTCCAAAGCTTTTTTTGTGTCTGCCATTAACTGTTGATCTTTTTTTGAAACCTTACCTACAGCAACAGTAACAGCATGGTCGGTAAAAAGGCCCTTGTACTTCACGCCAAGGTCAAGTGAAACTATATCTCCCTCTTTTAAAATCCTGTTTTTAGTTGGAATACCATGAACTATCTCGTTGTTAACGGATATACAAATAGATGCTGGAAAAGCGTGTGAGGCCCCCTCTGGTTTGTAATTCAAAAAGGCTGGAGTTCCACCTTCTTTTTTAATTAAATCATGAGCATACTTATCAAGCTCACCTGTGGTAATACCGGGTTTAACGTGTTTAGCTGTTTGTGCTAAAACTTTGGCTAGTATTTTACCTCCTTCACGAATAATATCTATTTCTTTTTGAGTTTTTATTATTACTGACATATATAAGATATTAGAATAAATAATAGATATAAGCAAATGAATCTTTACCATATCAACACTATAGCGTTGATATGGTAAAGATAAACTTATTATTTATCTGTAAATCTAGGGCCCAAAGCGTAGCTTTGGGCCCTAGATATTTATGTATTTTTACTATAACCTAATCACTATCCACTAGAACCTAATTAATTGTTGTTCCAGTAAAAGGTAAATTTTCTATGCAATTATTTAGACTTTCCAAATCACTACCTAAAATAAAGTGAACTTCCACCCCTAACTCTTCTGCCTTTTTAGAAGCAATAGGATCAAAAGGAGAATTTAATCCTGGATTCCAATATTTAGGAATTATGTTTCTGTAATCATCCCATGAAATTTTTTCTATTTTTTTAGCGTTTGGATTTTGTTTAGGGTCTGAATCATAAACATAATCAATATTGGAAAGATTAATTACCATTTTTGAACCAAAATTTTCAGCTGCAATTACAGCACCCCAATCTGTACTCTGGCCTGGTTTATAAGCAGAACCAATAATAATTGGTTTTTCAAAATTTAAATTATCAGAAAGATTTTCTATTACTTTATCATGTGAATATTCACCAAAAATTACTCTTAGTAATTCAGCATTAAGTTTCAAAGATGCAATTCCGATCCAGTCTAAATCTTCGTCTGATGGATTTGAAATTTCTTTTGCTACTTTTTGATAATTCCTGCAAATTTTACCTCCTCCAGTAACAATTATAAATTTCTTTCCATTTTTAACTTGAGCCAAAATTAATTCTTTGAAATCTTTTAAAAAATTAATATCTATTTGATCAGGAATTATTAATGATCCCCCTAATGATAAAATTATTGGCTCATTTTTTTGCATAAATTAAAGAAGATTAAAATTAATTTTATTAATAATTTCCTTATGAACATCAATTATTTCTTGGTCTCCATTTATAGTATATATAGTATAACCATTTTTATCTTTAAAATAATCCATTGAAGGAACAACATTATTTACGTATTCATCAAAACGGTTTTTAATACCTTCATCAGTATCATCTGAGCGTGCTCTTAATTTCATTCTTTTAACAGCTTCTTCTCTACTCAGTTCTATGTAAACAATTTTAACATTATCTCGGTCATAGAATTTCATCATATCTTCAAATGCTTCTGATTGAGAAACAGTGCGAGGAAAACCATCAGCTATTAAAGTAGTGGTTTCCTTTAAATCTCTAATTAAAATATCAGTAAATAAACTAATTGTTAAAAAGTCAGGCTGTAGAAATCCTTTTTCTAGATTAACTTTAACAATTTTACTTGTAAGAGTATCACTATTAATTAATTTTCTATACTCATTACCTGTTGAAGTAAATAAAATATCATCTGAAATATTTTTTTCTTTTAAAAACTTTTCTAATAAATCTACTTGGGTTCCCTTTCCAGAACCAACTATTCCAAAAAATATAAATGTTTGTGGTTTGTTCATATTGATATTATATACTAAATTAATTAAACATAAAAAAAGACCCGAATTACAGGGTCTTTTTTAATATTCTCTCATTGATAATTGCGCTTCAACTTTTTTAATTAAATCCAGGACTACAGACACAACAATCAAAAGTGCTGTACCTCCAATTGCAAAGGCTGATATTCCAGTTATGGCTCTTATGATAAGAGGAAGAACTGCTATTAAGCCAAGAAAGACTGCCCCCATCATAGTCGTACGATTTAGTATCTTTGATATATAGTCTCTTGTAGCTGCACCTGGACGAATACCTGGAACGAATGCTCCATTCTTCTGTAAGTTTGTTGAAACTTGTTCTGGGTCGAAAGTAACAGCAGTATAAAAGTAAGTAAATAAAAATACAAAGATAAAATAGAATAGTGAATATAGCCATGTATTTTGAACAAACCATAATAGTCCAACTGAAATTGACTTCAAAAATCCAGTATAAGTAGCCAAGAAATTACCAATCAATTGTGGAAACATTAATATTGAAAGTGCAAAAATTATTGGAATTACTCCTGCTTGGTTGATACGAAGTGGAAGATATGTTTGAGTACCTCCAGAAACATGATCACCGCGAACCTGTTTTGCATAAGTCACAGGAATAGGACGTTCTGCTTCTGTAACAACAACTACTCCAGCAACTATTAATAAACCAGTTGCTAAGAATAAAAGATATACGGGTAATTTAGAAATATCAAAAGTGAAAAAGAAATTCCATATTTCTTTTGGCATAGCAGCAACAATACCTGCAAAGATTATTAATGAAACACCGTTTCCAATACCAAATTCTGAAACCAATTCACCAATCCACATTATAAGCATTGAACCGGCAACTACAACTGAAAGATTTACAAGCATACCAAAAGCTGAAACATCTAAAATAATACCTTGGCGTCTCAATAAAACTAGTAAAGCTAAACCTTGAACTATAGCCAAGGGAACGGTAATCATTCTACTAAATTGTGTAAATTTTTTGCGTCCTATTTCTCCATCCTCTTGATACATCGCCTTAAGTCTAGGTGACATGATGGTCAAAAGCTGCATTATAATAGAAGATGTAATGTATGGACCAACTCCGAGCATAATTATAGAAAGAGTTGATAACCCTCCACCAGAAAAAATATTTAAAACACCGGCTAATTGGTTATTACTTAGAAAATTTTGAAGCTTTATGGCATCAACTCCTGGGACAGGAATAGCTGACAAAAGTCGGAACACAGCTAAAGCAGCAAACACAAACAAAACCCTATTTCTTAAGGTTTTATCTGTAAATATTGCTTTTATTTTGTTCCAAACAATTTCCATCCCAGTATAAATTTATTACTTTATAATTAAACGACAATCTTAAATCATTCTGCATTTTCTAATTAAGCTATAAAACATGTTTCGTTAAATTTATAACGGGACAAGTATTTATTTTACACTTCCACCAGCTTTCTCAATCTTTGTACGAGCACTCACTGAGACAGTACAGCCAGTAATAGAAAGTTTTTTAGTTATTTCACCTTTTGCTAGAATCTTTACATGAGGAACTACTCCACCTACGCGACGAACTAAATTATTTTCAAATAATGATGCTGGAGTAATGATTGCTCCTGATTCAAAAATATTTAAATCTCCTACGTTTACTGGGGATGATTTGATTGAAGGTGAATTAAAACGATATCCTCTAAGTTTTGGAAGTTTCTTTATGATATCACGGATTTGTGGACGGCGTTTGTTACCAGCACGAGCTGTCTGACCTTTACCTCCACGGCCAGATGTCTTACCACGAGTACCTCCACGTCCAACTTGTTGGGCTTTTTTATTTGGATTCTTTCTTTTTAGTGTATCTAATTGCATATAATTTAAATTTATTTAACTTCTTCCTTTGCTTCCTCTTTTACTGCTTCAGCAACGAAAGGAACTGACTTTACTGCAGATGACTTTTCTCTAAGCATGTAAAGTGTCTTATAAGCGACACGTGCGTTGTTTAATTTATTTTTACTACCTGAGTGAAGCTTTGCAGTTACATTTTTTATACCTGCTAATATTAGCATATCACGAACAGTACTTCCTGACACTAAACCTTTTCCTCGGTTAGGCATGATAGACAATTGAGAACTTGCAAACTTAGCTGAAACTTCATGAGCAATAGACATTTCTTTTGTTGTCTTTATTTTGAACATGTTCTTTTTTGCCTGGCGAAGAGCTTTTGTAATTGCAATAGCAGTATCAACTCCCTTTCCAGTTCCTAGTCCAACTGAACCCTTTTTATCTCCAATAGCAATTGCGACAGCAAATGTCATACGACGTCCACCGGCTACCACACGAGTAACGCGACGAATTGAAACCATTTTTTGATCAAACTCTGGCTTTGGACGTTCGAAAGATGGACGTGAACGACGTGTATCACTACCTTCTCTTTTAGCTCCATAAGCTGGTTTACTAAAACTTCTATTATTACCTGTATTTGGTTTTGGTTTTGTTGTATCCATATTTTTATATTAAAATTTTAGACCTGCGGAACGTGCAGAATCTGCAAGCGCCTTAACTCTTCCTGTGTATTTAAAACCATTACGATCAAAAACGCAAGACTTTATACCTTTTGCAATGGCCTTCTTTGCAACTTCTTCCCCTACGGCAACTGAACGGTCTGTTTTAGTTCCTTTTGTAACTTTAATGTCTGAAGCTGAAGCTAAAGTAACTTGATTTATATCATCAATAATTTGAGCGTACATAAAATTGTTTGAACGAAAAACAGAAAGACGTGGACATTCTGCTGTACCGTTGATCTTTGTACGGATTTTTTTCTTTAGTCTTATTCTTTTTTCTATTTTTTTATTAATCATATTTTTGTATTTAAAATTAGTAATCAGTAATTTTTAATTAGTAATTACTATGCTGCTTTCTTACCTTGCTTACGACGGATAACTTCATCTGAATAACGGAATCCTTTTCCTTTATAAGGTTCTGGTTTCTTGTTTGCTCTCACAGATGCGGTAAATGAACCAACTAGTTCTTTATCAATACCTGTAACTGTAACATTGTTCTTTTCTGCAGTAACAGTTAGGCCTACTGGAATAGTTATTTTAACTGGGTGTGAAAAACCTAAGGCTAGATTGAGCATGTTTCCTGCAACTTCTGACTTGAAACCAACTCCTTCTAGTATAAGCTTTTTTGTGTAACCTTCGTTTACTCCAATAACCATGTTTTTAACATGTGAAGCATATGTACCCCATAGTGAATTTACTGTACGGTCATTTTGCTTATTGGGAGTAAAAGTTATTTCATTACCATTTATATGTAAAGTTACTTCTCCTGGAAAGTCACGTGTAAGTGAGCCCTTTGGACCTTTCACGGAAAAAGTAGTTCCAGAAAGTTTAGCTTCTGTACCTGCGGGGATTATAACTGTTTGTTTTCCAATTCTACTCATATATATTAATTACCAAATTTTAAACAATACTTCTCCTCCGACCATTTCTTTTCGTGCTTCTTTTTCAGTTAAAATACCTTTTGATGTTGAAAGAATTGTTAATCCATAAGCTCTTTTGATATCTTTAACTCCTTTATATACTCGGCATGATGATTTTGAAATACGATCTGCTCCGATAATCTTTGGAGTTCCATCTTCAGCGTATACTAAACCTACTTCTATTATTGGAAAGCCTTTCTTTGTTTTCTTTGTAACGCTCTTAAGATAACCTTCTCTTACCAAGCATTCTGCTATAGAAAATTTAATTATTGAATGAGGAACAACAACAAACTCGTGCTTTGCACGGCCTGCGTTCTTTATCATATTCATCATGTTTGCTATTTGGTCCATATATTTTTGTTTAAATCTTATTCTACTTATTACTTTCGATTACCAAGATGACTTACGTACTCCTGGAAGCATACCTTCGTTTGCTAGTTCGCGGAAACAAATACGACATAGACCGAAATCTCTCATATAAGCATGTCCACGGGAACAACGAAAACAACGATTTGTTTCTCGTGTACTAAATTTTGACTTCTTTAAATGTCTTGCTGTTACTGATTTTTTTGCCATATATAAATAATTAGCTTCTAGGGGCTAGATACTAGCGACTAGACATAAGTTAGGATATCTCGTTTATTTTCTTCCTAGTCCTTCCCTAATCTCTTTGAGACGGGCAAAGAAGGAGACAAACGGATCTAAAACTCATGTCCCCCTATACTAGCAAATGGATTTAAAGATGTCAAATTAATTAGTGATTAGGGGGCTAGTTTCTAGGTTCTAATTTAAAAAAATAGAGCAAACAGTAAAACTGTTTGCTCTATTTGAGAAATTGATGAATATCCTTATTTATAGGAAATATTCATGAAGAGGAACATTAAACCTTAGGTCTTCGAAATCTGCTTTAGCGTCTGATTGTTCTTTTAATGCTTTGATTTGATCTTTCTTCATAGACCAAGGTAATCCTTTTTCAAAAGCATAAACAAGAATTCTACCTAAAGAAAATCCAAAAATAACTATTGGGATCATAATATTCAAACCATGCATCTTGGGTTCAAAGTATCCAAAATTATTAATAAGAATTATTGCTGAAATTACAACAACAACAATATTAATAACAAAGATAACCATTTTTCTACGATAACTTGCATTTATAAGATTAAACATAAATGCTTCTTCTTTTAATTTCATTTCGTCTGATTTTAAATTAGTATAAATTGTTAACTGTTTCAAAAATCCTTCAAGATCCTTGAAGCAGCTAACAAATATAATTAAAATCAAATATATCAAAGAACTGTTGTTTTTATATAATAGCATATTTAAGCCAATTTGTCAATATATATTTACCTTTTTTCTTGTAAAACCTTAATTTATAAGGTTATAATTAACTTGAACAAGATTTTGGAAGATAATTGATAATCAAAATACGACAATAAAAAAACCTGCATCGTTGAGCGGCAGGCTTGTGAGGTTGCTTATTAGAAGACTATCAACACGCGATACGCTCCTTTAACAATCCATGTTAGTGTTTTGTTTCTCCATCTAGATTTATTTCTGCATGCATGCAATTTTCATTTTTTTGAGAAAACTCTCAGGACAGCGTATATACATATTTAATTTAATTGTATAAATTATCATTGATAGTGTCAATAAAATTAGGTACAGCAGCTAGTGACTAGTTTCTAGGTAAATACATAAATTAAAAAGAGCCACAATGATATGTCATGTGGCCCCTTTGTTTGGGTATTTAAGATACCCTTACCTCCTGGCTTTAATAGCTCTTAAAAGTTCTTTTTCAATACGCCTTTTTTCTTTTCGACTGGCCTTTTCGTTGACCCCCATCCACGACAAACCGGTCTTCTTGCTACTTACAGAAAAATTGTAATATTTAAATTTTCCAATAAATAACTGTTTTTCAGGAATATAAACAAAAACACCATTATTAATTTTCCAACAAGGAAATACTGCTTTTTGGTATTCTATTGTTCCTTCGGGGTATGAAATCATCATGATTCTGGTTAATTCCATAAAAATTTTACTGGAATTTTTAGCAGAAACTGATACAGAAATGATAAAAAATAAAAAAATAGCAATTATTAATTTTTTCATCTTTTTATGTATTAAGTTTAAAATTTTAATATATGATGTCACATAATATAATCTATTGCAACGTTATAAATTTAATATAATATAAAATAATAGATAAAAATTAAAATAAACCTTAATTTATAAGGTTTATTTTAATAAAATTATTTCTTAAAAAAATTAAAGTAATCCTTTAACTTTTTCAACCCAAGCCATAGCTTCTTTTATTCCTTCTTTTTTTTCTTCAGCATTACCTTGCATAATTTTTTCAGAAGCTTCTCTTCTCATTACTAAAGATTCTTTATATGCTTCATTAGAACCAAGAATACTATCGAGAGTCATCATTGAATCTCCTGTATCTGCATATTCATATTCATACCCCTCTTCGTTGCTTTCGAGTGATTCTAACGTTTTTTGAATCGAGCCGAGCTCAAAAAGAATATCTTCTTTTTTATTTTCTAAGTTTTGTTTATTTATTTCAGAATTATTTTCAGCAGTGATACTCGCTTCAGGCTTTTTACCCATATTATGCATTTCAAATTGACTCATACTTTTAACTAGATTTTAATATTAATACGTTCATTATATCCTTTCATAGTAGACATAGTCAATTAAATTAAATCTATATTTGTTAAAACAACCAGGAGAATATATAATTATAAAACATGATTAAAATTACGAAGATTAGCCAAAGATTAAATAAAGATAATATTATTATCTTAGTAGATGGCTGGTCATCATATGAATCTCTCTATTACTTAATGAGAGAATCAATTCCGAATGAATACGGGTATCTCCAATATGCTTATCCAGATAAAATCTTAAATTCTGACCCAATCAAAACAAAAGAGAATTTTAAGTATTTAATTAATACAATTATAAGGGATTTAAATAAATTAAAAGATAAAAAACCTCGTTCTTTTTATTTATATGGTCAAAGCTTAGGTGGGTTATTTTGTATGATTGTTTCAGATACAATTAACATTAAAAATGTTATGTTAATTGTTCCAGGTTATAATTTAGCGGAAGCTTTCTGGCAAGGAGAAAGTACTCAAAAATTAAAAAATGACATGGTAACAAGACATCAAACAACATTGCCTCTTTTAAAAAAATGCTGGAAAGAAATCTCACCTGATTATTATTTTAAAAATAAAAGTTATAATACAGAATTTTCTATTACCCTGTCTAAGATAGATAAAGTAATACCAATTTCAAACGGTAAAAAATTAATTAAATTGCTTAAAGAAGAAAATATAAAAGTACACGTTTCTTGGACTCACCTACCTCATCAAATTGAAATGCTTAAGGAAGGAATATTTATAGATAATTTTAAAAAATGGGTTTCTTCTTTTAAATAAATATATGAATGAATGGAAAAATTATCATAAAGCAATAGGTGTTATTTTTATAGGAACTGGTATAATATTTTACCCTACTCCAATACCAGGAACCACTATATTAATTATACTTGGTTTTGTATGGCTAATTGGAAAAAAAAGAACTTTAAATTTTTTACATGAAGTATTAAATAAAAAAATATTTAATTTTTTAAAAGTTAAAAGTATTATTAAAAAATTATAGTTGAAAACAAGTTTTTAATAATAAACAAAAAATACTCCCTTTCGGGAGTATTTTAAAGTAACTATTTTTTGAATGGAACACCTATAAGCTCAAAGAATTCTGTTGCTTCTGCTTTTGATTTTGCTGTTGTAACTACTGTTACCGCTAGACCAAACACATCTTTTAATTCTTCATCACCTGTCTCAGGGAAAATTGTATGTTCTTTGATACTCATTGTTAGATTGCCGATATTATCTACAATCTTTCTTTCAATACCACGGAAGTCTTTCGTACGAGGAATTGCAACATTAATTAATTTGTCTAAAAATCCATACATACGTGCTCCGCGGAGTGTAACCATTACACCTACTGGGTCACCAATACGAATCTTGAATGAAGCTATTGATTTCTTTGCACTCTTTGTAGCAGGACGTTGACCAGTAATTTTTGCTAGTCTTTCAAGTACTAGTTTGTTGTGGTCCTTGTTACGCTTTAGTCCAGAGCCTGTTCCACTTGCAATAACTACCTTCACTAATTTAGGTGAAGCCATTACGTTTTTGTAACCGTATTTAGCCTTAAGTGTACTATATGCTTTTTTTTCTTTTTGTTTAACTGTTTCCATAATATTTAAAATTAGTCTCTTTTAGCAACGTTTGATACGTGTATTGGCATTGCAATTTCCATGATCTGACTTATATCGCCTTTATTTCTAGCCTTATGAGCTTTCTTTCTCATATTAACTCCCTCAACAATAACTTTGTTCTCGGATGGCATAGCTTTTAAAACTTTACCTTTTTTGCCTTTATTACTTCCAGTTATAACTATTACATTGTCTCCTTTTTTTATTTTCATAAAATTATATAACTTCTTGGGCTAATGAAATAATTTTTTGGTAACCACGTTCAGCAAGTTCGCGAGGTATAGGACCAAATACACGACCACCTTTAGGATCCAACTTGTCCTTTTCTAAAATAACTACTGCGTTATCATCAAAACGAATATAAGAACCATCTTTTCGGCGATATGATTTAACTGTTCTTACTACCACAGCCTGACATACATCCTTTTTCTTTATTGTCTTTCTTGGTTCTGCTACCTTTACTGAAATTATAACTCTGTCTCCAATACCAGCATAACGACGACGTGAAGATCCAAGTACCTTGAATACCTTTCCGATTTTACCACCGGCATTGTCTGTGATATTTACTACTGTTCCATCTTGAATCATATAATTATTATGCTATTACTTTAAATTTCTTATCCTTAGAAATTGGACGTGTTTCTTCAATTTCTACAGTATCTCCGACTTTTTTACTATTAGTTTCATCATGAGCTTTATACTTTTTTGTTTTCTTTATACGCTTTCCGTATTTTTTGTGTTCAACAAAGCGAGAAACTTCAACTACTATGGTTTTATCCATTTTATCAGAAGTAACTACACCCTTTAAAACTTTATTTAATTTTTTTATTTTTGTATCCATAAATAATTTTATCTCGCAACTATACGAGTAGTAACTGGCAACTTTGTTCCTGCTTTACGTAGAGCTTCTTTAGCAACAGCTTCTGTTACTCCATCTACTTCAAATAAAACACGGCCTGGACGAACATCTAAACAATATCCCTGTGGGTCTCCCTTTCCTTTTCCCATTCCTACTTCTGCTGGTTTAGCAGTAAAAGGTCTGTCTGGAAATACTCTAATCCACATACGTCCTGTTTTACCTAATGTTCTTGAAGTAACCTTACGAGCTGATTCTATCTGATTTGCACGAACACGTCCACCTGAAGTTGCCTTTAAGCCAAATGATCCAAATGCAACAGTAATACCACGTGTGTCAGGAGTTACCTTTGACATATCAGTACGGCCAGTTTGCCACTTTCTAAATTTTACTTTTTTTGGTGTTAACATATAAATTAATTAATTTGTTTTATCATTTCTACTTACAGTAGAAGCTGCACTTGGTGCGGAAAAAACTTCTCCACGGTATATCCAAACTTTAATACCAATATCTCCATAACTCATGTGTGCTTTTTCACGAGCGAAGTCAACGTCTGCACGGAAAGTCTGCAATGGAATAGAACCGCGTTTTATTTGTTCACTACGAGCAATTTCTGCTCCACCTAAACGTCCACCTAGATATATACGTGCTCCTTTTACTCCACGAGCTGTCATTATTTTTTCAATGGATTGTTTGATAACACGACGGTATGGTAAACGTTTTTCTAGGCCTTCAGCAATAGAACAAGCAACAATTGCAGCATCTGCATCAGGATTTGTAACTTCTATAATATCAAATTTAAAATCTTCTGGAATTGCGATACCCTTTCTGTTAAGAGCTGCAACCATTTCTGACTTTAGCTTACTAACACCTTCACCAGAACGTCCAATAATCATACCTGGGCGTGAAGTGTAAACCATGATTCTAGTAGCTTTAACACTACGTTCAATCTCAATACGAGAGATATAAAAACCACGTAATTTCTTTGTTAAAAATTCACGAATAACTACATCACTTTGTAATAGTGTCTTGTATTTTTTATCAGCAAACCAACGTGATTTCCAATCACGGAGAGTTACTAGTCTATGAGCATATGGGTGAACGACTTTTGACATAAATGTATATTAAGCTTTTACTTCAACTTTTTTAGTTTTTTCCGACTTTTTAACTGCTGGCTTAACTGTTTTCTTTTCTACTTTTTCAATCTTTTTTGAACCTTTTTTCTTTTTATCATCAGATGCTTTTTCTATAAGAGTAAGCATAACATGACTGGTACGCTTGTTTATTCGAGATGCACTTCCTCGTGCACGAGGCATACTACGCTTCATAACTATACCTTTATTTACAGTAACATTTTCAACAAAAAGTCCTTCTACGGAAACACCTGCTTGTTTAGCATTTGCTATAGCTGAAGCAAGTAAAGTTTGAATTGGACCTGATGCTCTCTTTGATAAAGTATCAAGAATTAGAATTGCATCAGCAACCCTTTTGCTTTTGATGAGTTCCGCTACAAGGCGAACCTTGCGGGGTGACTGTCTGTAATTTTTTAGAAATGCTTTCATATTTTAAGATTATTTTTTCTTAGAATCAACGGCGGCCTTGGCTGATTTGGATGCTGATATCTCGGCTTCTTTCTTCTTCATCTCTAGTTCTTTCTGCATCTTACCTCCGTGTCTGACAAATTTGCGTGTAAGTGAGAATTCTCCTAATCTGTGCCCAACCATGTCTTCACTAACTAATACTTCTACGTGAGTCTTTCCGTTGTGAACACCAAAAACGAAACCAACCATTTCTGGGGATATTTGGCATGCCCTAGACCAGGTTTTAATCATACCTGTTTCAATAGGCTTTTTGCCGGCTATTTTTTTCAATAGCCTTTCGTCTACGTATGGTCCTTTTTTAAGTGATCGTGTCATATTGTATAAATATAAACAAGCTCACACTGAGCTCGTGGGTCTATATTAGCAAATGTAGAAATAAAGTCAACCCGTACACCTAATTAATATAATAGGGTAATTACTTTTGGTAAAAAGATTAATAGCCCCATAATTCCGGCAACAATAGTGGCTATTGAAACTGCTCCTGCAGCTACGTCCTTTGTGTCTCGTGCATATGGATGATAATTTGGAGATGTTAAATCTATATCAATTTCAATGGCCGTATTAAAAGCTTCAGAAACTATAACTAGTCCAATAGCAAAAATTATAATAGCCCACTCAACAGAAGAGAGGCCTAAAATAAAACCTAAATATACGGCCATAAATGCAAAGAATAAATGCAACCATAAATTATGAGTGGTTTTAAAAAATATACCTAAACCACGCCAGGCATGATTAGTACTTATAAGACGAGCAACAATTGAAAATCTTTTTTTCTCAGGTAATTTTTCCATATACTATTTATATTCTGCTAATATTAAAACTTCAACATTCTTATTTGATAAATCTTTATTAAATGTAAATTTTCTAACAGGAATACCGTGATTCCCTATTTTTAATTGTTCTTGAGCAGTTAAACTAGCGGATATAGAGGTTTGACCTACACTTGTAGAAATATAATATCTAAATCCATGTGAAATTCCATTATTAAATATATCTTCAATATTTTTAATAGACATCTGCCCTACAGCAGGCTGATAATCTTTTAAAATATTTTTTAATTCTTTAAATGAATTTATTTGTCTGTTATCCATAGACTCTTTTGCATCTTCACTTTTCTCTGCACTATTAATATCATGAAAAATCTCAGTTTTTGAATTAACGTTATCTAAATTAGTAGCATTTGCTTCTTTTGGAGATACTCCAATAGAAGCAGCTGTCGCCGCGATTCCAACTGCTAAATTTCTAAATTTTTCGAATCCCATATGGTTATTATACATCATATAATACCCTTCTGGAAATTAAATTTTCACTTAAAATTGTACTTCTCGAAAGAGTTCGTTATTTAAAAAGAGGCTAGCATATAATTTTAAAATTAGGTGCATAAAAATTATAGTGCTTAATAAATAAACCTAAAAAAAACCGCTGATTAAAGCGGTTTTTTTAATATGTTATCTCATACTTAAATCACTGAGAATTTTCCTTTATATCTTCAATACTTTTTAATTTAATTTCATAAGTACTGTTTCCAATTTTTGATATTTTAAAATTTCTTAAAATTAATGTGAAAATAAATTTAACTATTAAAAAAAATTTATAAACAAATATGAGTAGAAAAAGAAGTAAAAAATATTCTGATATCCACCCCTTGTAAACAGAAAATCCAATTAAAAATAAAAACGCGAAAATCAATACATTTGTAAATAGATATTTAAATATTTGTTTAAAAGTATTCCATATTGTTTTTAAAAATAATTTAGAATAAGATACATTTATTGTTTTTTCTTCATCCATTTTATAATTATATCAAATACAACCAACAAAAAATACCCTTTCGGGTATTTTTTGTTGATAGAATTTTTGAATTTAAATTTAATACTACATCTTTCACATCGAGCGAGGAGCATATGAATGTGTAATCATATTCATAATGTCCGAGCGAAGATGGGACAACAAGTTAATACTTGTTATTTTGCCTTTCCAACTTTTCGTCTTGAGACAATCCACATGTTTGAATATTTCTTTGGAGTACGTGTTTTTTGGCCTTTTCCTGTTGGCTTACCCCACATACTTTTAGCTCTTCGTAATCCGCGTCCTTGGCGTCCTTCACCTCCACCGTGTGGATGGTCAACTGGGTTCATGGCTGTACCACGAACTGTTGGGCGAATACCCTTCCAACGAGAACGTCCTGCTTTACCAAAGTTTTGAAGTTTGTATTCACTGTTTGAAACTTCACCAATACAAGCCCATGCATTTTCAGAAATTTTTCGAACTTCGGAAGATGGCATTTTTATGTTTGTATATCCTAAGTCATTAGCGACAACCTGTCCAAATACTCCAGCTGCACGAGCCAATTTTGCCCCATTACCAGCTTTTACTTCTATGTTGTATACAAATGTACCAACTGGGATTATTTTTAAAGGTAAACGGTTTCCAACTGCAAGTGGTGCAGTTAGTGAAACTATAAATTTATCTCCAACTTTAATTGATTTAGGAACGACAACATATCTTTTTTCTCCATCAGCGTAGCAAGCAAGTCCTATGAATGCATTACGATTTGGATCATACTCAATTGATGTTATTTTTGCAGGAATATCATGCTTGTTGTACATGAAGTCAATCTCACGGTAAAGACGCTTGTGACCACCTCCTTTATGGCGAGTAGTAATACGTCCTTGATTATTTCTTCCGACAGATCTTTTAAAACCTTTTGTTAAAGATTTTTCTGGAGTACTTGTAGTTAGCACATTACGATATGATACAGTAGTCTGGTGACGTTTAGATGGAGTTGTTGGTCTATATGTTTTCATAATTATGCAAATATTATCTTATCTCCTTTCTTCAAATGTACGACCGCTTTCTTTCCTCCTTGTTTTGTACTTGTAATTCCACGACGTGTAACATTCTTTTCTGCAATTTTTGTGATTGAAATTCTTTCTGGTGTTACTCCATATACAAACTTGATGGCTTTTTTAAGCTCATTTTTATTTGCGACTGTAGCAACATTGAAAGTATAAACATTATGTTCAGCATCTATAGCAGACTTTTCAGTAATACGAGGTCCTTTTATAAGTGGGTGTGTTTTGCCTTTCTTTTCTACTTTCTCATCTACCTTACTTACTTCTTTATTCTTTTTTATTTTTGTAGTTGCCATATTATTTCTTTTCTATTTTACCACCTAGGAAAGCAATACTTTCTTTAGGTTGTGAAATGATAATATATCTATAAGTAAGTAGATCAACAGGATTTATGTTTCTTACTTCATCAATCTCTACTGTTTTAATGTTCGCAAAACTCTTCTTTAAGTTATCAGTTTTTGCTGGAGTTGTTATGTATAGGTTTACTTTTTTACTACCTGTAATTTTTTCAAAACCTGAAACAGAGCTCAAATCTTTGATAACTGAAACAGCGTCTTTTGTCTTTATATTTTTAAGAGAAAGTTCCTCTACAAATAAAATCTGGCCTTTTCGGAATTTTTCAGAAAGTACTGTAAAGAGAGCTTTGATTCTCATTTTCTTGTTTATTTTTTGTTCGTAACTTTTTTCATTACGTGGTCCATGAGTTACTCCTCCACCTTTCCAGATTGGAGAGCGAGAAGAACCATGACGAGCACGTCCTGTACCCTTTTGTTTCCAAGGTTTTCTACCACCTCCACGAACATCTGATCTGTCTTTTGTATGGGCAACTGGAGTACGAGCATTTGCTTGCATTGCAGTTACTACTTGGTGAACTAAATCAGCATTCCAAGATAATCCAAAAATTGTTTCAGGTAAAGCGAGTTTTCCTACGGATTTACCTTTTTGATTGTAAACTTCTGTTTCTAAATTAGTAACAGCTTTTACTTTCTTTTCTTTTACCGCTGTAGTTTTATTATTCTTTTTTGTTATTTCTTTTGTCATAAAATTATCCAATAATTTCTACGAGCGTTCCACGGCGGCCAGGAATCGCACCCTTAATGAGTAATTGATTGTTTTCTTGATCTACTCCAATAATTTCTAGATTCTTTACTGTAATACGATCACCTCCCATACGACCTCCCATGCGCATTCCCTTTGGAACTTTGTTGCGAAGACCACCTCCGATAGAACCCGGTTCACGCTCAGAGTGTTTTTGTCCGTGACTTCTTGGTCCTCCATGAAAACCATGGCGTTTAACAACACCCTGGAATCCTTTACTCTTTGAAACACCAGAAACTATTACTATATCACCTTTAGCAAATGCGCTAACTGTAATTTTGTCGCCTTCTTTTATATCTTCTATATCTCTAAACTCACGAAGATGTTTATAAGCACCACCTTCTTTTTCTATTTGAGATGCTAGAACATGTCCAAGATGCGCCTTTGTTGCTCGGCTTGTTTTTTGTTCTTCAAATGCAACCTGTACTGCTGTATAGCCATCTACATCAGGACTTTTAACTTGAGTCACGATAAGTGGACCAGCGGATATCACTGTTGCGGGTACTGCGGTGCCGTCTTCTAGAAAGCACTGCATCATATGCTGTTTTTTTCCAAGGATAAATTTCATATAATTACATCATTTTCACATCAATATCAACACCAGATGGTAGTGATAAATTTGTGAGTGCCTCGATAGTTTTTGGATTTGGATTCAAAATATCTATGACACGCTTATGGATTCTTATTTCAAACTGTTCTCGAGCATTTTTAAATACAAACGATGCTCGGTTTACAGTATACTTTTTGATTTCGGTTGGAAGTGGAATTGGTCCGACAATCTTTGCGTCATAACGTAGAGCGGTATCAATAATTTGCTTGACGGAAGTGTCAAGAATTTTATTCTCGTAAGCTCTTACTCTTATACGTAGTTGGACAACTACATCTTCTCTTCCTTTTTTTATTGTGGGAACTTTCTTTGTTGTCATACGTTTGTAATTAAAAGAACGGAATAAATAAACTTATTTAATGATCTTTGTTACGACTCCTGCACCGACAGTCTTACCTCCTTCACGGATAGCAAAGTGCATAGTATCTTCAAGAGCAACTGGAGTCACGAGTTTAACTGTTAGTTTAACAGTATCTCCTGGCATAACCATTTCTACTCCTGCTGGAAGAGTTGATTCACCTGTAACGTCTGTTGTACGGATGTAAAATTGTGGCTTGTAACCAGTAAAGAATGGTGTGTGACGTCCTCCTTCTTCCTTTTTCAAAATGTAAACTTCACATTCGAATTCAGCATGAGGAGTAACTGTACCTGGCTTAACAAGAACTTGACCACGAGTAACATCTTCTTTCTTTATTCCACGAATAAGAATTCCAGCGTTATCTCCTGCCATACCTTGTTTCAAATTTTTGTTGAACATTTCAATACCAGTAACTGTTGTTTTTGCTGTATCTTTAATACCAACAATTTCAACATCTTCACCAACATTGATAACTCCACGTTCGATTTTACCAGTTACAACTGTTCCACGTCCTTCAATTGAGAATATATCTTCAATAGGCATTAGGAATGGCTTTGTAACATCACGTTCAGGAACTGGGATATATGTATCTAGAGCATTTACTAGGTCCATTATTTTAACAGCCCATTCATTTGTATTGTCTGCTGATTCAAGAGCTTTCAAAGCTGAACCACGGATTACTGGAGCATTTACGCCATCATAACCTTGTTTTGTAAGAAGTTCACGAACTTCTTCTTCAACTAGTTCAAGCATATCAGGATCATCAACCATATCGCATTTGTTTAGGAATACGATTATTTTAGGAACGTTAACTTGCTTTGCAAGAAGAATATGCTCACGTGTTTGTGGCATAACTCCGTCTGTAGCAGCAACAACGATAACTGCACCGTCCATTTGAGCGGCACCTGTAATCATGTTTTTGATGTAGTCAGCATGTCCTGGAGCATCAATGTGAGCATAGTGACGTGATGGTGTCCAATATTCATTATGAGAAAGAGCGATGGTAATACCACGAGCCTTTTCTTCAGGAGCTGAGTCGATTTGATCAACACCTTTAATTTTAGCACCATATTCACCTCCTTGACGTGCTAAAACTTGCAAAATAGCCGCTGTTAATGTAGTTTTGCCGTGATCAACGTGACCAATAGTACCTACATTCACATGTGGCTTGTCTCTTTTAAATTCTTCTACTGCCATATATTTTTATTGGTTGATAACAAGAATAAAATGTACGAGAAACCTCACTTTATTCAAACTACCAACATAAATTATTAATAATAAATTGAATTCGCCTTACCTAAAAGGTAATTTAATACGAATTACGATTGACCTCCATACTATCAAATCTGGAGAGAATGTCAACCTCCACGCCTATATTTTTATTATTGTGGTTACATAATAGATATTTTATATAATAATATGAACTTAATTTATTTTTGATAAACAGATTTGATGTAAATTTATAAAAATATAGGTGTGGGGGTCAACCCGGTAGTGAATTTTAGTATAGGGCTTTGGCCTGCCCCGATGTTACATCGGGGCAATACCAAAATCTACTGCGGAATAAAATTATTTATTGATATAAAAAATATTTTTTATATCTTAAGTATTAAACATATCTGTACGCTATAGCGTACAGATATGTTTAATGAAATTATTTTTTAATATTAAAAAAATTATAATAAGCAGTAGATAAAAAAATTAGTAAACATAAAAAATTCCACACCGATGTGTGGAATTTTTTATGTTTAATTATTTAATTTTCTTTTATATCTAGAATAATAACTTTAGTTATTATTGGGAAGTTAGTTCCCCCAGGCGTTGATGCATTTATACATTTAAGAGTATAAGTTGTTGTTACTTTAGGAGATACTATAATACTACCTGATACAGGGCTACCTGCTCCTGTACTAAATCCAGTACCTGTACATGATGTGGCTAAAGGTGAATTCCATGTTAGAGTTGCTGACCTACCTTTAAAGATTGTGGAAGAAGCAGGATTTATAGTAAATTCAGTATTACCTACACCAATAACATCAACGATACAAGTAGTTCCATTCCAATGTGTATCCTGAGCACAAGATGCAATTGGAGTTATACTTGCTTGTACTATTGGATCTCCTCCATTATTAAGACGAACATTATTATGCCAAAGTTCATATGTCTTACTATTAGGCGTAATAGAAATTACTTTTGTACCAGTATTTAATGTTGTCTCTACATTAACACTATCAGTAACATTTTTAACAATTGAAGTAAATCCAGTCAAAGGATTATAGGTATGCCAATCCAAAGTTACATTACAACTTGTACCACCTAAAGCAATCGTACAACCACCAGCTGTAATTGTTCCCGTTGGAGGTACACAATTTGAACCATCCCAAACATTTACCCCAACTGTACAAGATGCAGTCGCTGTTGCTGTTTTTAATTCTCTTTGATTGTTATATAGATAAAATGTTCTAGTTCCAAACACAACTGGATAAGTTGTTGTGCTTGTATCTGCTGTAGCCACAGTAATACCTGTAGGTGTTGTGACACTAGATGTGCCGATTGGATTTGTAGTACTCCATCCCAAACTTGTATTACAAGTATTTGCATAATTAGAAATACTACAATTTGTAGCGGTAATATTACCAGTTGGGAATACACAAGATGTTCCGTTAAATGTTTGACCTGTAATAACTCCTGTTGGACAAGCTGTGTTAACAGTAATCAAAGAAGAAGTTGCGAGAGCAGTTAATAATGTTGTATTTTGACATTTTACACGATATCCATATGAACCAATCGCATTCGGCACTGAATAAACTATTGGACTAGCTCCTTGATATGCTGTTAAATCTAGAGGAGTCGGAGAAGTATTGTCTATAAGTCTACACTGTACCGTACCAACTACTGGAGTTGATCCTGAAGTATAAGCAAATGATACTGCTGCTCCTGGAAGTACGTTGAATGTTGTTGTAGTTGGAGTAACATTTACAGCTATAACATTAACTGTAATTAATGCAGAATCTGATGTATACGTTGGGAATGAAACATTCTGACATCTTACATAATAACCGTATGAACCTGGAGTTGCAGAAGCAGTTGTTGTAAGTGTATTTACTGTTGGAGCAACTGGACTTGCTTGATAAGCTTTAATGACTGTCGTCTTTAAACTATCTAGCAACTCACATTGAGATGTTCCAGTATTTGTTGCTGTTGTGTATGTTAATGATAAAGCAGCACTTGGAAGAACATTGTATGTTACAGGTGATGCAGTTGCCGAGATTGCTAAAGCTGATGTTGTAAATGTTCCATCTACGTATGTAGTTCCAGTTGTATTAGTTGCATAAGCACGATAATAATAGAGAGTATTGGGAGTCATTCCAGTTCTAACTTGTGTAAACAAAGTTGCAGTAGTTCCTCCTTCTGCTAAACAATTTGTAGCTGGAGCTGCGGTTGTTCCCCAACATGTACCACGAGAAATTGTTGTTGGATAACCAAGAGCCGTAACAGTTGCTCCGAGAGTTGCCCCTGTTTGTGTTATTGCAGTGACCGTTGGTAATGATATTGAAGGTGCACTTGCACATGCTGTACCATTCCATGAACCAGAAACACAAGTAGGCTCAGGTACTGTAACTTGATTTCTTATTGTTCCATTGTTATATAGATAAAATATTCTACTTCCACCACCAGGAGGAGTTATAGCATATGTTTTTGAGCCAGATACAAATCCTGCACCAGAATTATTTCCTGTTGCAACAGTAACACTTGGATCAGTAGTTACAGCTGAAACACCAATAGGATTTGTTGTATCCCAAGTTAAGGTAGTAATACAACTAGAAGCACCCAAAGCAATATTACAAGGACTAGGACTTGCACTAATTGTACCGCCTGGAGATACACATGCACCTACTGTTCCTATTGCTGCAACAACCTTTACTGTTGCAGTTGCTCCTGCTACCCATGTTGTTCCAGGAGTACATGATGAAGTTGCAATTTCTGTATCGAGTAAGATTGAATTGTTATACAAATAAAATGTTCTTGAACTATATGGTCCAACATATGCAGTAACTGGTCCACCTGCATTCGCTGTTCCAATGTTAGTGTTAGCAACTGGATAAGAAGAAGTTACCGCTGATAAATTAGCAAGAGGAAGAATAGGATTTGTTGTTGTCCAAGATAGACTTACGTCACAATTATTTGCACCGGCAGCAATTAGACATGTTGGTGCAGCTGGAGTGATTGAACCAATCATTAGATTAAATGTAGCAGTTACAGTTGTTGCTGCAATTACTGTAGTAACACAAGTTCCTGTTCCTGAACAACCTCCACCTGACCATCCGGCAAACACTGAACCTGATGTTGGTATAGTTACTGTTGGTGTCGCTGTAAGAGTAACAACTGTTCCATAATTGTATGGGTCAGAACAATCAGCTCCACAAGTAATAGTTCCCGTATTTGCTGTTACTGTTCCTGTACCAGTTCCATTTTTAGCCACCGTAAGAATATTTGTCTTAATTGTAAATGTTGCAGTAACTGTAGTTGCAGCAGTGATAGTGGTAACACAAGTTCCTGTTCCTGAACATCCTCCACCTGACCAACCTGTAAATGTTGAACTAACATCTGGTGTTGCAGTTAGGGTAATTGAATTTCCATAGTTAATACTTTCTGTACAATCTGCACCACAAGTAATACCTGCTGGAACTGATGATACTGACCCTGTGCCAGTTCCTACTTTTGATACGGTTAACAAATGTGGAACTATTGTATATGTCACCGTTACTGTTTGAGGTGAGACCATAGCAGGAAGAGTACAAGTTAAATTTGCTTGATATGTACCTGTAGCAACACATCCTCCTAACATTGAAGCTATGTAACCTGCCCAACCTTCAGTAGTTACTTTTGGAAGTGCATTGTAATTAACTGCATAGCTTACATTGACTGGAGCAGCTACAGTGTAATCTGGACTTAATATATTACCCGGTGAAATGATAGTAAGAAGATTAGTTTTCAAAATATATTCTGCAGTAAGAGAAGAAGCTGCGTTCATTGTAAATGAACATGGTGATGTTGTTTGATTTAGACAAGCTGCAGCTGACCCTGTCGCTCCTGACCATTTTACAAAGTTAGAACTTACTGATGGTGTAGCTGTTACTGATACCGATGTTCCATAGTTAACTGCACCTGCAGCTGTTCCTCCGTATGTTCCAGAACCTGTTCCGGTTGAGGCACTTAGAGTCAACGTATTTGTTTTCAAAATATATTCTGCAGTAAGAGAAGAAGCTGCGTTCATTGTAAATGAACATGGTGATGTTGTTTGATTTAGACATGCTACAGCGGATCCTGTTGCTGCTGACCATTTTACAAAATTAGAACTAATTGCTGGTGTTGCAGTAACAGATACTGCTGCTCCATAGTTAACTGCACCTGCAGCTGTTCCTCCATATGTTCCAGAACCTGTTCCAGTTGAGGCGTTTAGAGTGAGTACATTTTGTGCACATATTGTTCCATTCCATGAACCAGTAGCACAAGTTGCAGTTACAGTTGTTTGAGCAAGTTCAATAGAATTATTATATAGATAGAATGTTCTACCACCGTAAGGAACAACTCCGGCCACAGTTCCTGATTGAGGAGTAGCTAATGTATTAGTTGCAACTATATCT
>JBBRWS010000001.1:0-156627 GCA_038249055.1 Minisyncoccia bacterium | reverse complement strand
GGACGCAAATAAATACCAATGTATTTTCGTTACGTCCGAATGCCGTTGTTATATAGTAATCTATATAACAACAAGTGAGGAGCGGACGCAAATAAATACCAATGTATTTTCGTTACGTCCGAATGCCGTTGTTATATAGTACTCTATATAACAACGGCATGATATAATATAAAGTATGAAAACTCTTAGAGAATACATAAAAGAAGCTGAAGAAGAAAAAATAGCCATCGGTCATTTTAATATTTCAAATATTGAAGCCTTGCACGGTATTTACAATGCAGCTCGCAAATTAAATTTACCTGTAATCATCGGGGTATCAGAGGGTGAAGAAGAATTTATTGGTAGAAATGAAGTAGCTGCACTTATAAAAGAAATACGTGAGAATGATAATTATCCAATTTTTCTAAATGCCGACCATCATTATAGTTTTGAATCAGTAAAGAATGCATTAGACGCTGGTTATGATGCAGCTATTATAGATGCAGTTAAACTTCCACTTGAAGAAAATATTATTCTTACAAAAAAATGCGTAGACTATGCTAAAGAATTAGGTCTCCTAGAGGGAAGAGATATCCTCATAGAAGCTGAGCTAGGGTTTATTGGTCAGTCTTCAAAACTTCTCGATGCAATCCCAGAAGGTGTATCAGAAGCTACGATGACATCTCCTTCCGACGCAAAATACTTTGTAGAAAAAACTGGAATAAATTTAATTGCTCCGTCTGTAGGAAATATTCATGGCATGATAAAAGGTGGCAATCCAAAACTAGATATTCAAAGGATCAAACAAATAAGAGAAACTTGCGGTATACCACTCGTACTTCACGGAGGGTCGGGTATAGCAGATGAGGACTTTACTAGTGCTATCGCAGCTGGTATTTCTATAATTCATATTAATACTGAAATTCGTGTTGCATATAAAGATGCACTAAAAAAATATTTGGAAGAATTTCCAAATGAAGTAGCTCCATATAAAATATTAAAACCCGCAGTTGATGCCATAGAAAAAGTTGTTGAGCAAAGATTAAAATTATTCAGTAGAATTTAAAATATTATGATTTGGATTATTCCACTATCGCTTTTAATATTTTTTGAAATAGTCGCTGATATTTTTGCTAAAGAATATTCATTAAAAGGTCATTGGTATTTATGGGCTGGAGCTCTTCTCGCTTATATTATTGCAAATATGTTTTGGTTAAATTCTATAAAAAACGGATCAGGCTTAGCCAGGGGAGCTATCATCTTCGGGGTTGCTTCAGCAATAATAGCTCTGATTATTGGAGTTTATTTCTATAATGAAGATACAAATAAAATACAACTAATAGGAATGTCACTTGGAATAATATCTTTGGTTTTAATCTTTTGGGAATAAGGTATATATTACATAGATATAATCTATTTTAGATTGACTTTATCTACTATTTATGCTATACTACAGGGAGTGTAGTTCTTTAATAATATTGATTACCAACATTATGGTTCTTTGTATGCCAATTATCTTTGGTGTTTAAAGAACCATACTGTTGTGGTTAAAATAAATCAAAAAAATGAAAACTAAAATTAAAGTATTACTTTCAGTGATTGTTATTGGTCTGGCTATGTTTCTGGTTGGAGTAGCTGAATGTCAACGAACTTCCGATCTTAGTTGTGGAATTGAAGACTCAAATGTCATCATGGCTTTGGGTTCCGTTATTTTGTTAATATCATCCGCAATATTTATGCTTGCAATTATTCTTAAAGTGTTTACTGAGGATGGAAAATCTACTCTCGCCATAATTTTATGCTATGGCTATACTTTTATTGTTTCGGCCTTAATAGTATTACTGATGGGTATGATTATCGAAATTTCATTTCCAAATTCAGCAGAACCTGTATACAAAAGAATTGTTTGGATAACCTCAAATTTATTTACAAACCCTTTCTTTTGGTCCATAACTACAATTATGGAAGCACTTCTTACTTTATTTTTCATTTTTCGAATTAAAAAACCGGAAATAAAAAACTAATTAATCAAAAAAAATGATTAATTTAAAAACCGTTACTTGCCCAAAAGGTAAGTAACGGTTTTTGCATTTAATATTTGATTTTAATTCAAATACTGATTAGTCAAAACGATGAACTTTAATTTCATTGATAATTTTTTTCCAATTTTCAACATCATCAGCATGAGTTTTAATCTTTCTTTCTAATTTCTTTTCTATAATATTTAAAATATCATTTCTTATATCTCTTATTTTTGAACTAAAAATAATAAAATATAAACAAACTGAATTAAATATTGTAGCCAAAATTAAATTAATATATAAATATTTTTCGTCATCAAAATAATCTGAAATTAAATGACTTAAAAAATTTATAGTGGGGAGAGTAATTAGCAGTGCTGCTAAAATAGAGATTGCTAGACATTTTAATAATTCTATTATTATAAGGCTCCGAAGATGTCTCATAATATACTTGCCGTCTCCAGTTTTCATACTTATTTATGAATTTAAAGGTTTAACGAAATTTAAATAAACAATAACATTTATATATATTGTTTACAATAAAGATATAAACCCCCAGATAGTGGCAAAGCCAATATCTGGGGGAAAATTTTAGTTGCAATATTTGAATTTTGATGTTATTATTCCACTCATGAATAAATTAACCGCAACATTGCGAAGTAAGACAGATAAGCTTGCATCTATACGATCTAACGGTATGGTACCAGCTGTTGTCTATGGCGCTCGTGTGGAAAACACTATGCTTTCCGTGCCAGCTATCGACTTCGAAAAAATATTAAAAGTAGCAGGTGAATCAAGTACTATAGTACTTGAAGTAAAAGGAGATGAATCTAAAAAAGAGGCAGTAAAAAATATCGATGTTCTTATCCACGATATTCAAGTCGACCCAGTAAAAGGATTTCCTATTCACGTAGATTTCCTAGCCATTGATATGAATAAACCTGTAGAAGTAACTATTCCTATTGAATTTATCGGATTAGCTCCTGCAGAAAAGAATAGTCTAGGGGTTTTAGTTAAAGTTATACACGAAATAGATGTCGAAGCACTTCCAAAAGACCTTCCTCATAATGTAACTGTTGATGTGTCTACTCTTGTTGCTCTAGATGATCAAATTCACATAAAAGATATTAAATTACCTAAAGGTGTAAAAATGATTACTGACGAGAATGAAGTTGTAGCTTTAATTTCTGCAATAAAAGAAGAAGTTGAGGAATCTGCACCTGTTGATTTATCTTCAATAGAAGTTGAAAAGAAGGGCAAGAAAGAAGAAGAAGAAAGTGCTGAAAAAGCAAAATAATATTTTCTTGTAAATAAAAAACCCTCAGAACAAGTTTCTGAGGGTTTTTTATGTTATAATAGAAAGTATGAGTTTTAAATTTAAAAAACGTTTTTCAGTTGTGCTTATTTTCATTTCTATTGTGGGAATATTAATATATAAAGTACCAACAATAATAGCAGATGTTGTGCTAGATAATGCACAAGCTGATAAAGTTAGATTGGAATCAGAACTAGCTAAACTGGAACAAGAAATAGCAATTAAACAAAAAGAATTGGAAGGACAAAAAGGAAAGTCGGTTTCTATTGATAGAGACATTTCTATTTTAAAAACACAAATTGCAAAATCAAAATTAGACATAAAATCAAAAAATTTATTAATCCAAAAATTAGGAGGTGAAATAAATGCTAAAAATAAAAAAATAGAAGCTTTATCTACTAAAATTGACAACGAAAAAGAGTCTCTGGCTCAACTAATTAGAAAGGAACGAGAAATAGATGACAAATCTATCGTTTCTTTAGTGCTATCTCAAGATAGTATTTCTGATGCATATGGAGACATAGATGCTTTTGCCTCAATTAAAAAAAGTATTCAAAATTCTGTAGATGAAATAAGGGGAGTCAGAGTTTTAACTCAATCAGAAAAAAAGAATCTAGAGGAAAAGAAAAACCAAGAAACGGATACAAGAATGGAACTAGAACATGCAAAAGCAAAAGTAGAACTGAGTGAAACTGAAAAGAAACAACTTCTTTCAATAAGTAAAAATAAAGAATCAGAATATCAAAAAGTTCTTGCGGAAAAAGCCAAAAGACGTAGTGAAATTTTAACAGCATTATTCAATCTTCGAGATACTTCTGCTATTCCTTTTTCAAAAGCACTTGAATTTGCAAATTTCTCATCAAAACAAACTGGTATCCGACCTGCATTTCTTCTTGCTATTTTAACTCAAGAGAGTAATCTTGGTGCCAACCAAGGTTCCTGTTATGTCACAAATATGACAACGGGAGCAGGAGTAAGTTTGAGAGGTACTGCTTTCTCAAATGTAATGAAGCCAACTCGAGACATAAAACCATTTTTAGAAATAACAGCACTAGTAGGACGTGACCCAAACAAAACTCTAGTTTCTTGTCCTTTTGGAAGTGTAGGTTATGGAGGAGCTATGGGGCCATCTCAGTTTATTCCTTCTACTTGGCAAATATTGAAAAATCGTATAGCTCAAGCATTAGGAGTAAAAGCTGCAGATCCATGGTCTCCAAAGGACGCATTCGTAGCTTCATCAATATATTTAACTGACTTAGGTGCAGGAGCTCAAACATGGACAGCAGAAAGAAATGCAGCATGTAGATATTATTCAGGACGGGCATGTGACAGTAAAAAACCTGCAAATACTTTCTATGGAGATCAAGTTATGGCAAAAGCCAATAATATTCAAATAAACATGATTGACCCATTGCAAGATTAATAAAATCGTGATAATATCACATAACATATGAAAAAAGATATACATCCAAAATATAGTAATAAATCAGCAGTAACTTGTGCTTGTGGAGCAACTTTCGAAGTTGGTTCTACTATGGACAAAATAAATGTTGAAATCTGTAGTCAATGTCATCCTTTCTATACTGGTAATGAAAAAGTACTAGACACAGCAGGACGCGTAGACCGTTTCAAAAAGCGTGTTGCTGCATCTGGAAAAACTAAAAAGTAACTATAAAAAATTAAAACTAGCTCTTCTCAGAGGGTATACCAATTTCTTGGTAGAAATTCGTTCAGTGTTCGCGCCGACGCGCTCACAAGCCCCTCTGATAAGACTAGTTTTTATTTTTATCTATTTTTGATGTTATAATAAACAAACATAGTATGAAATTTGATTTAGAACAATTAAAGAAAGATCACAAAACTAGTTATTTCGCTCTGGAATATGAGCGACTATTAGGAGAAGAAGAAAAGGTAAATGAAATGGTAAGAAGTGACGAAAGTCTTCGTGATTTGGCTGATGAAGAAATCCAAAATATTAAATTCCAAAAAGATGCAATTGAAAGACAACTTGAAGAAATGGCAAAAAGAGAAATAGAAGAAGAAGAATTTCCAAATGAAATAATACTTGAGGTTCGTGCTGGAGCAGGTGGAGATGAAGCTTCTCTTTTTGCATGGGAGCTTGCTCATATGTATGAAAGATTTTCTGAAATCAATAAGTGGAGCTGGAAAATACTAAATGAATCATTAAGTAGTGCAGGAGGATATAAAGAGGCCTCTATTGAAGTAAAGGGTAAAGATGTTTACAAGCTCCTTCGTTACGAAACTGGCGTTCATCGAGTACAAAGAATCCCCAGTACAGAAAAAAATGGACGTATACATACATCTACTGCATCCGTCGCAGTTCTTCCTTTAAAAAAGAAAACGACTATAGTTATTAACCCTGCGGATATAGAAATAGAATATTCTCGTTCAGGTGGTGCTGGTGGTCAGAATGTAAATAAAGTTGAAACTGCTGTAAGACTTATACACAAACCAACAGGAGAAGATGTTCGTTGTACAACAGAAAGAAGCCAGCTAGGTAATAGAGAAAAAGCAATGGCAATTCTTACAGCTAAACTTCAGATGATGAAAGATGAAGAAGAAGCAGCAAAATATTCAGGAGATCGTAAGGCTCAAATAGGAACAAATGATAGAAGTGAAAAAATCCGTACATATAACTTTCCACAAGATAGAGTTACTGACCACAGAATCAAACAATCGTGGTCAAATATACCTGGGATAATGGAAGGAAATATAAATAAAATAATAGAATCGCTTTCAAGTGGAGTAGTAGGTGAATCAGGAGAAGAAGAGGAAGAATAAAAGTACTAATTTACCAATAAAACACCATTTTATAAAGACAAAATGGTGTTTTATTAATTTAATCATTTAAATATCTTTACAGTAATACATATGTGTGTTACCATTAATACATGAGCAAAAGATGCCACAAACTAAATATAAATATCTGGACCATTTCACCAATGGCCGGATTCGTCGTATTTAATAAATACGCAAACAACTTTATATTTAGCCGCGACATTTCTAATTTACCCAAAAACTATTAAACAAATTTAATTGTAAAAAGTCTTAAAAATATCCCGGCTAAATAGAAAGCGGGATATTTTTTATTTAGCCTAGTAATAAAATAGTTCTTTAACAATTAAATAATAGGAGGAAAAAATCATGAAAGAAAAAGATGCACTCCGTAATGTAGAGCTTTATAAGCTGTACAAAACTTTTGGTGAACCACTTATGTGGGGTCCTATTCTGATATCTTGTCTTATGAATTTAGGACATATGAAATTATCAGAAATCTATTTTATGGAATCTATTGTTCTAGTAGGTACAATTTTTTTACAAATTCCTATGGGAGCAATAGCTGACATGTTTGGGCGAAAAAAGACAATATTAGCTGGATCGCTATTACTTGCACTTAGTACTATTTTATTTTCTACTATGCATTCACCAATGGGTGCATGGATTGCAAATATTGTATGGATGGTTGGATTTTCTCTCTGTTCTGGAGCAGACTCAGCATTTCTATATGATTCTTTAAAATTACTAGGAAGGGAAACAGAGTACAAAAAAATTGAAGGAGACTCTGTGGGTAATCGACTTTTAATTACAGCTATCTGTTCAATTTTTGTTGGATATTTAGCAGAGTATTACACTCGGTTACCAATAATCTTATCTATTCCTGGCGTTGTATTTTCTGCCTTTATTGTGTTCTTTTTTAAAGAACCATTAGTGGATAAAAAATATACTCCAAGAGAACAAGTAGGAATAATGAGGGTTAGTTTGCTTTTTGTATCAAATCACAAAAAAGTAAAATGGATTATATTTTTTGTAACTCTAATTGGAGTTACTTCAAAAATCTGGTTCTTTACATATAATCCTTATTTCGAATTGGTTAATCTTGATTTAAAGTATTATGGAATTGTTTTTTTTGTTTTAAATATTGTTGCTTGGTTTTTTAGTAAAAATGTTAGCAATATTAGCAATAAAATAAAAGATACAAATATCATAATACTATTGGTGTTATTAATCGCAATACCAATAATCGTAATGAGTTCTCTTCCTTCCGTATTTTGTGTAGGAATGGTATTTTTTCAAAATGTTGCTAGGGGATTTATGGGACCATTTTTTGGAGAATTTATAAATAGACACCTAAATTCAGAAAACAGAGCTACTGTACTTTCAATTCAGTCTACTATTTCTGGATTAGCTCAATTTATTGCTCTTGGAGCATTTGGTATTCTTTTAAAAACTCATGGCCTACTATTTTGCCTTCAAATATTAGGGTTAATAGTCTTGATGTTTGGAGGCTTAGCAATACTTAAATATAAAAAAATATTTAAGTAAGAATTTTAAAGATGGGTAGTATTACCCATCTTTTTATTGTCCTGATTACTAATTAACAATTACGAATTAAGAATTAGGAATTTAAAATAACCCAAATAATGCACTAAAATTACGTAGTAATTCTAGTGCATTATTATAATTCCTAATTCTTAATTATTAATTCTTAATTGTATTTTATGGTTGCTTAATTATTGTATGTCTGTTATAATTGCGGACAGTAGTTGTCACTTGTTTTGGTATTAATTTCATCCTTCGTTGTGTTAAACATTGAGGAATGTAAATGAAATCGGGCTTTGCGATTACATTTATAAATTAGTTTTCTTCAATTAGTTGATATGAAAGTATCGCTATGAGAAGCACATTGTCATATATGGCAAAAAAGTTATATGTTGGTGGTCTTCCTTATAAGACTACTAACGATGAGCTCAAAGCTCATTTTAGTGCAGCAGGAGCAGTAGCTTCCGCAACAATTATTATGGATAAGATGACAGGTCGCTCAAAGGGTTTTGGCTTCGTAGAAATGGAAAACGATGCTGATGCAACTACAGCAATCTCAATGTTTGATGGTAAGGACTTCGAAGGAAGAAACCTTACAGTTAACGAAGCTCGTCCTATGGAAGAGCGTCCACAAGGTGGTGGAGGTTTCCGTGGAAATAGATAAGTAACATTATTTAATAAAAATCCCTTATTCGAAAGAATAGGGGATTTTTGTTTGCAAATTAAGCAATTTTTTGGTATAATCCCTATGTTCTTTTTTGAATTTTGAATTAAATTTGCGTGTGTAGTTGTTGGTTTGAACGTTTAGAACCAATTATCTATATTAACGTTAATTTATATTGTTAGAATATTGCGTGTGTAGTTCAGTGGTAGAACGCTGTCCTGATAAGACAGAGGTCGAAGGTCCGATTCCTTCCACACGCACAAGGCTTTTAGGGCCTTTTACTATTATGAAAAATGACACTAAGGGTGCTTGGTGGAAACCAGGCGTTATTATATTTTCAAAAGTTTCTGCCTATATAGCTTTTCCTGTAATTATTGCATCGTATATCGGAAAATATTTAGATGAAAAATATGAAACTACAAATTTATTTTTCTTAAGTTTAATTGGAATATCTTTTATTTGTACTATTTACTTAATATGGGGGGAGGCAAAGATTTATAAAAGAAATTTAGAAAAAGAGGAGAAAGAAAAAAATTTAAAATAATTTATGAGTATACAAAACGCAGAAAATATTATAACTGAAACAAATGAAATCCCAGTAGAAACTGGTGCTCTAAAAGAAGAGATATCACATGAATCCACTTTATATGCTGAGCCTATTTTTCATATAGGTAATTTTACAGTCACAAATGCTTTGTTTACAAGCTGGATTGTTGTATTTATATTAGTGATTTTAGCTATTATAATAAAAATAAAAACTAAAAAAATTCCAAAGGGGATTCAAAATTTTTTTGAAATAATGATAGAAGGAGCAGAATCTCTCTGTGATCAAGTTACAAATAGTAGGGCAATCACAAACAAAGCTTTTCCTATAGTATTTTCAGTGTTCATGATTGTTCTTCTAAACAATTGGATGGGAATACTTCCTTTTGGAGGTTTTGGACTAATAGAAATGGGTGAACACGGGAAAATGTTTGTTCCTCTTATCCGCAGTGGTACAGCTGATGTAAATGGAACATTACCACTTGCTATCTTATCTGTTCTCGGAGCGAACATCTTTGGAATTTTTTCTATTGGATTATGGAAAAGTATAAATAAATATGTTAATCTAAATGCTCTTGGTGGTATTTTTACCAAGATTAGAAAAGACCCTTCTGTTATTATGACAGCTCCAATAATGTTCGCCGTAGGATTTATAGAGTTTGTAGGAGAATTTGCAAAGATAGCGTCGCTTTCCTTCCGTCTTTTCGGAAATGTATTTGCGGGTGAAGTACTTCTCGCATCTATGGGTTCAATTCTAGCATACGCACTACCTACACCATTTTTACTTCTTGAAGTTTTCGTTGGTGTTATACAAGCCTTTATCTTTGCAATCCTTACTTTGGTATATTACACAATAGCAAGTATGGACCATGACGAACATGAAGAAAGTCATGAAAAAGAGGGAAAGCTAGAAATAGCACATTAAAAGGAGGTCAATCATTATTAATTAATTTAAAAAAAACATATGGATATCACAATGTTAGCAAAGGCAATCGCTATTGGTTTAGGTTCTATAGCACCAGCTATTGCTATTGGTATGATTGGTTCTAAGGCCATGGAAGCTATTGGTCGCAATCCAGAAGCTTCTGGTAAGGTTTTTGTGCCTATGCTTTTAGCATCAGCTTTTGCTGAAGCTATTGCTATTTACGCACTTGTTATCGCTTTCTCAATTAAATAGTTTTTACTATTTACATCTGGCCATTTGTTTCCTAATACGTCCGAATTTCTATCGTTCATTCAGATTAGGATATAACAAATGACTAGGAGTAAGGAGCAAAGAGAGGTCCAACCTCTAGCTGGCTTCGGAGGTTGGACCTCAAATTTAATTATTAATTCTTAATTATTTCAACCATGGATTCATTTATTGAAACATTTCACATAGATTGGAAAATAATAATAGCTCAAGTTGTAAACTTTGCTATTGTTCTTTTCGTTTTGCAATTTTTAGCACTTAAGCCTCTTAAAAAATTGATGAAGGAAAGAACAGAGCGTATAGAAGGGGGGCTTTCTGATGCAGCAAAGAACGCAGAAGTACTTAAAAATACAAAGCAAGAATATGATGCAATTATATCCAATGCAAGAGGTGAAGCTCATACTATTTTTCAAGAAGGTAAAAAAGAAGCTGAAGATAAAAAGTCTGAAATGATTGAGAATGCTAAAAAAGAAGTAGACACTATGATAATAAATGGTAAAAAAATTCTTGAGTCAGAAAAAGCAAAAATAATAGAAGATGCTAAAAATGAGATTGTATCTCTTGTGGTTAAGGCTACAGAGAAATTACTTGAATCTCATCCTAGTGAAAAATATGAGGAACAAGCAATCAATCAAATAAAAAAAATATAATTATATGGCAAGTATTTCAATAAACAACATAGCTTCTGCAATATATGAATCCTCTCGTGGAAAAGAGGGTGTGGAACTTGATGTTATAATGAAAAATGCAGTTGATATGATTTCAAAAAAACATTTAATTAGCAAATCCAAAGAAATTATAAATCAGTTACAAAAAATAGTAGATAGTAATGAAGGAGTGATTCGAGCAAAAATAAGTTCCAAAACCAAAATTGAGCAAAAAATAATTATTGAAATAGAGGATTTTATTAAAAAAAGATATAAAGCAAAAAATACATTTCTGGAATTTGAAATTGATGAAAAATTGTTAGGAGGAATAAAAATACAAATAGGAGATGAGATAATAGATACAACACTAAAGAATAAAATTAAAAAATTACAAAATTATCTTATAAACAAATAATAATATGACTAAAAATTACATTGTAGAAAACTTAAAAAAACAAATTGAAAGCTTTAAGGATGATGCCAAGGCTGAAAAAGTAGGTCATGTTATTGAAGTGTTTGATGGTATTGCAAAAATATCTGGTCTTTCTGATATCAAAGCCTCAGAAATGGTTTCTTTTCCAAATGGGGAAACTGGTGTTGCTTTAAATCTTGAAGAAGATTCCGTTGGAGTTATTATTCTTGGTGACTTTACAAAAATTCGTGAAGGTGATGAAGTAAAAGCTACAGGTCAAATTCTTTCAGTACCTGTCTCAGACGCACAAATAGGTCGTGTATTGAATGCTCTTGGAAATCCAATTGATGGAAAAGGTGCTATTAAAACAGACAAATCAAACCCTATTGAAAAAGTTGCTCCTGGAGTTATCACTCGTTTGTCAGTGAACCAAGCAGTTCAGACTGGTATTAAAGCTATTGATGCCCTTATTCCTATTGGACGAGGTCAGCGTGAGCTTATTATTGGAGACCGCCAAACAGGTAAAACTGCCATTGCAATCGATGCTATTTTAAACCAAAAAGGTCAGGACATGATTTGTGTTTATGTTTCTATTGGTCAAAAAGATTCAAAACTTCGTAAACTTCAAACTCGATTAGAAGAAGGTGGAGCTATGGATTATACAATTATCGTTTCAGCTGGCTCATCAGAATCTGCAGCGCTTTCATATATCGCTCCTTATACTGGAGTGTCTATTGCTGAATTTTTTATGGACCAAGGAAAAGATGTTTTAATTATTTATGATGATCTTTCCAAACACGCTGTTGCTTATCGTGAAATTTCACTACTTCTACGTCGTCCACCAGGTCGTGAAGCTTTTCCTGGAGACGTTTTTTATCTTCACTCCCGTTTATTAGAACGTGCTTGCCGAAGAAATAAAGAATACGGTGGTGGATCTATCACAGCATTGCCAATCATTGAAACTCAATCAGGTGACGTATCTGCATATATTCCTACAAATGTTATTTCAATTACTGATGGACAAATATTCCTTGAAACAGATTTGTTTTATAAAGGAATTCGCCCAGCTGTAAACGTAGGTCTTTCAGTTTCTCGAGTAGGTTCATCTGCTCAAATAAAAGCGATGAAAAAAGTTTCTGGAACTCTTAAGCTAGACTTGGCTCAATTCCGTGAACTTGAAGCTTTCTCACAGTTCGGTTCAGATTTGGATGAAGGTACAAAGAACCAGCTTGAACGTGGTAAGCGTGCAGTTGAAGTCCTAAAACAACCTCAATATGCTCCTGTTAAAACAGAAGACCAAGTTGTAACTCTATATGCTCTTACAAAAGGATATATGGATGATATTGCTATTGATAAAATTAAAGAATTTGAAGAAGGATTAACAGAATATGCAAGAAGAAATGCTAAATCATTTTACAAAGAAGTTATTGAAACAAAAATGTGGACAGATGAAGGTGAACAAGAATTAGTAAAAGTAATAACTGAATTTAAGCAATCATTTGCTAAATAATATAAGTGTTACATTGAAATATTTTTTTCTTAAGCTGGATAAGGGTAAAAGCCAGACCATTAAGAAAAGAACCATTCAATTCCACGTAAATAATTATGGCATCAACAAAAGAAATTAAAAGAAGAATAAAGTCAGTGAAGAGTACAAAGAAAATCACGAAAGCGATGGAGCTTGTTGCTGCTTCAAAAATGAAACGCGCTGTGTCTCAAACATTAGCATCACGTATTTACTCTTCTTATTCTTGGGAAATTTTAACTTCACTATCTGAGAGAATTGAAAATATGTCCCATAAATTTTTTATGGATAGTAACAACAATGATAAGTATTTAATTGTTCTTATCACTTCAAATCGTGGTCTTTGTGGAGGATATAATTCTCAAGTTATTAAAAAAACTATTTCTTTAATAAAAAATGAAGTAAGTAATCAAAAAGTAGATATTATAACAGTGGGTAAAAAAGGTGATGGTGCAATGCGCAGAACAGGACAAAACGTTGTCGCTACTTTTACAGAAATACCCGATAATGTAAGCATGCGAGATATTATTCCTCTTTCAACTTATCTTACAAACGAATTTAAAAATGAAAAATATTCCAAAATTTATATAGCTTACACAGATTTTATTTCAGCATTAAATCAAAAACCTGTAATAAAAAAAATCTTACCAATATCAAAAGAAGAATTAAAGGAAGTTATTGAAGTAAACATAAAAGAAAAAATTAAAAACGGGTCAGAGATACCATATTTAGTTGAAGGAGATACAGATAAATTACTTGATATGCTTGCAGAAAAATTGATTAGGATGCAAATATACCAAATGATGCTCGAATCAAATGCTTCTGAACAATCATCACGAATGGTCGCAATGAAAAATGCTAACGAAGCTGCCGGAGAAATGATAGACGACTTAACTCTTGTATTTAATAAAGCTCGCCAAGCAAATATCACAAGAGAAATATCAGAAATTAGTGCAGGAATGGCATCGGTTAGCTAAAAACATTATTAAAACATTATTAAAATTATAAATTATTTATGAAAACAACAGGTATAATAAAAAGAATCATTGGTCCAGTCGTAGACGTCATATTTGAAAATGGCGTACCAGATATTTATAGTGCTTTATCTATAAACAATAACGGAAAAATTATTGTTCTTGAAGTTGAGCAACATATCGGAGAAAATACAGTTCGTGCAGTTGCCATGGATTCAACAGATGGACTTTCTCGCGGAATGGAAGTTACGAATTCTGGCCTTCCAATTTCTGTGCCTGTTGGTGGAGTTACACTAGGAAGAATGTTCAATGTCTTAGGTGAACCAATAGATGGTCAACCTTTAAAAGATAGCAACAAGAGTCTCCCTATTCACCGTAAAGCTCCAGAATACGTTTCTCAGGCTACAAAAGTTGAAATTCTTGAAACTGGTATTAAGGTTATCGATTTAATCTGTCCAGTTCTTAAGGGAGGTAAAGTTGGATTATTTGGTGGTGCTGGAGTTGGTAAAACTGTTGTTATTCAAGAATTAATTCACAACATCGCTTCAAACCATGGAGGATACTCAGTATTTGCCGGAGTTGGAGAAAGAACTCGTGAAGGAAATGACTTATATCATGAAATGAAAGAGTCTGGAGTTCTTCCAAAAGTAGCCATGGTATTCGGACAAATGAATGAACCACCGGGTGCTCGTCTTCGTGTTGCTCTTTCAGGTCTTACAATGGCTGAATATTTCCGTGATGAAGAAAATAAAGACGTTCTTTTCTTTATAGACAATATCTTCCGCTTTACACAAGCAGGATCAGAGGTATCTGCACTTTTGGGACGTATTCCATCAGCTGTGGGGTATCAACCAACTCTTGCAACAGAAATGGGAAACCTACAAGAAAGAATTACTTCAACAGATAAAGGTTCTGTTACATCGGTTCAAGCTGTTTACGTTCCAGCAGATGACCTTACTGACCCAGCTCCAGCTACAACATTCTCTCACCTTGACTCTACTGTTGTGCTTAACCGTTCACTTTCAGAACTAGGTATTTATCCAGCTGTTGACCCATTAGACTCCTCTTCAACTATTCTTGATCCAAATATCGTAGGTAAAGATCACTATGAAGTTGCCCGTGAAGTTCAACGTGTTCTACAAAGATATAAAGACTTACAAGATATCATCGCAATTTTAGGAATGGAAGAACTTTCAGATTCTGACAAAGAGCTTGTATCTCGTGCCCGTAAAATCCAAAAATTTCTATCTCAACCTTTCTTCGTTGCAGAACAATTTACAGGAAGAAAAGGTGAATACGTATCACTATCAGAAACAATACGTTCATTCAAAGAAATTCTTGAGGGTAAGCATGATGCTTTACCTGAAAATGATTTTTATATGAGAGGAGCAATGTAAATTTTTATTCTTGAGGTTGTACCTCAAAAAGAGCCCGAGGTCCAACCTCGAAGAGAAAAATTTATTTAATCAAATAAAAAAATTAAAAATGAGTAAAAAATTACAATTAAAAATTGTCACACCTGAAAAATTAATTTTAGAAGAATTAGTTGATCAAGTAACAATACCTACTACAGAAGGGGAAATAACAATACTTCCTGACCATGTTCCTCTTATCGCAACTATTGCAAGTGGAGATATTGTAGCAGTATCGGGTGGTGAACATATACCAATGGCGGTTGTTGGTGGATTTATTGAAACTAAAAAAGAAAACGATTTAACAACTGTTACAATTTTAGCTGACTTTGCTGAATATGTTTCTTCTATTTCTGATATTGAAATTGAAAAAGCAAAAGCTCGTGCTGAACAGTTGCGTAAACAAGCAGAAAATAATGAAATAGTAGATTTTGAGCATTTTGAAACAGAATTAGAACGTTCCCTAAATAGAATTAAAATAGCTGACAAATGGAGAACCAAAAAATATAGAAAATAATATTTAATTAAAAAAGCCACCTCAAATTTTCTAGGGTGGCTTTTTAATTTAAAAGTTAAATTATTTTTTTAATTTTTTACCATCGAGTAATACTTTTGAAATAAAAAAATTTATCAAACTTTTTTTTAGTACAAGGTATATCTACTACTTTTTCATCAACTTTCAGATTCATTTTCTTAAAAGAATCTGAATCAATATCAAAATCAATTAAAACAACTTCTCCGTCATCTTTTTCAATTTTAACAATATAATCTGTTAATGGAGTAGATAAACTAGCTGTACCAATATTTTCATTAATTTCTGATGAAATAAGTGGCATGTCATACTTATCTTCAGTAATATTAATGATTTTACCAGAGATCAGGGTTTTTTCAGTTACAAAATAATATTCGTAAATAATTTTTAATTTTTCCCATCTTCCTTCTATTAAAACATGAGCAATTGAAGAAAAAATTGGTCCAAAAATTAAAAATCTTGAAAAAGAGTTATTGAGAAAACCATAAGCCCTTAAAATTTTCTCAACAAATTTCCCCCAAAACAGAAAAATAACCATACAAATAACCATTCCCGTGAGGAAATACACGATATAAGACATTTTAAGGTCCATAACTTTTATTTATTAAATTTACGAGATTTATCTTAATTCTATGTTATTTTATATAAGGGGTCAAATAAATTATTATTGATTTATAACGTTAAATAATACATATTTTTATAAAAATGATATAATTTTTTTGAAGTTAAAATAAAAAATGAATCAAAAAATACTAAAAGAAATAATATTAAATAGAAATAAAGATAAAGGTGCATTCCTTACACGATTTTTTAAAACTGGTCCTGGTCAATATGGCGAGGGTGATTTATTTTTAGGGATTACTGTACCATTATCACGTATACTTGCAACAAAATACAAAAACATATCATTTTCTGATATTTCAAAACTACTTATGAATAAATATCATGAGGTCCGACTTATTGCTCTACTTATTTTAGTTCATCAATATAAACAAGCTAAAAATGAAATTATAAAGAGAAAAATATATAATTTTTATTTAAAAAATACTAAATATATAAATAACTGGGATTTAGTTGATTTATCTGCTCATTATATAATTGGGGATTTTTTATTAAATAAAGACCCAAAAATTTTAGAAAAATTAGCTAAATCAAAAAATCTATGGGAACGCCGAATAGCAATTATTTCGACTTTTGCTTTTATTTATAAAGGGGAGTCTGAATGGACATTTCGTATCGTTAAATTACTTTTAAAAGACAAACATGACCTTATTCATAAAGCTTGTGGATGGATGCTACGAGAGGTTGGAAAAAAGGTATCTGAAAAGAAATTAACCTCATTCCTTGATATATATGTGCACCAGATGCCTCGTACTATGCTCAGATATTCTATTGAGCGCTTGCCCGAAAAGAAAAGATTATATTATTTAAATAAATAATATTAAAATTGATTGTGGATAACTTTACTATTAATTTTAAAGTAATGATATAATAAGTTTATAAAAAAAGAGGCTCTAAAAGAGGCCCGTAACCATTTTGGTTCGGGTTTTTTAGTTTAATGTTTAAAAAATTGAAGCTCGAGAAGCTCGTAATTTTTATTAAGTGCGGGTTTTTTAATTTATTAACAATAAAAAATATATGAAAAAAATTAATTTGTTTTTATTTACTCTTAGTTTAATCATCATAACTGTTTTTATATTTTCTACTTCTAAAGTACAAGCTGCCGAGGATATTGTTATTACTTCATCTGAGATTGAATCTTCAAATACAATCCTGGTAGATATTGCCAATCCTGGTCATAATTTAACTTCTGTAGATTATACAAAATGGCATGTTGATGTTGGTGATGGTGGGACTGCTTCATTAACTCCCACTAGTGCAGTTATTACTTCACCAACGGCTCCATGGACAATAACTTTAACTTTCTCAGGTACACCTTTTAGTGACCCAGCAAAAACCTATAGCGCCGCCGAGGGTTTATATGTTGATGCAGTAGGTGTTACAGATTCAAATGGGGACACAAACATTGTAGTAGCTCATAGTTCTTCTACCGCAATTACTGATGGACAAGACCCATCATTTACTTCAGTTCTTACTCTTAAACAAGATGGTTCTGCAACGTCTTCATCGACAAATATTTGGTATTATTATTCGGGTAAAAGTTTAAGGTTTACAGTTACTGCAAATGAACCATTATCAGCAGTTAAAGCTTGTGTACAATCCATCACGGGTAATAACTCTGCCTTAACTTGTGATGCAGCAGAATTTTCTACTGGAACCCCAGGTACTGATTATATAAATTTCGCTACAAATCCAAGTGGAAATATTTATGCTTTTAATACAGCACTATCTTCATTATCACTAGCAACATTACCCACAACTGCCGGTGGTTATCCTCTTAATATTCAATTAACTGATGCTGCTGGAAATATAACTTACGGTACACTTCCAAGTGAATCTTTTACTGGAGTTTTTGGTATTGACCCAAAGACTTTAATTACAGAATTAAATAATGCTACCACCACTGACTGGTCGGGTATTCTTGATTTTACTAACGTAAGTAATCTTACCTTTAATGCTAATATTAGTGCCGTTGATGTTGGAACCTTGGTTCTTACTGGTCCAGTTAATCTTACTGAAACAGCAACTATAACTGGATTACAATCTCTTGGTACAAATATGACAGTTAGTGGAAGTGTTATGCGAGTAGATTCTAGTGCCCTAGCTGCTTTTGATGGTGGTGCAACTTTAACAATGAAAATGAGTAGTGCAGTTAGACCAGGACTAATCGTTAAGGACAACACCGGTACTGTTGATGGCTACGTTTCTAACAATGCTTCAAGCGATGTTGTTGTTGGGGGTAAAACATTAGGCAGCTTTACGTGGAATGGGACAGCTCAGACTTTAACTTTTACAACAACTGGTTTTAGTGAATTTGATTCTGATAATACTGCTCCAACAAACCAGGACACAGTTTTCGCAACATCAATTTCTGAAACAAGTGGAGCAACTGTTACTGTTGTTTCAGCTTCTGAAACTGGTGGAGCAATTTGGTTTGCTCCACCAGGAACAACGACATTCACAGCGGGTAATACCATGACAACAGCAGGCGGAACAGCAACAAGTATTACTGCCCCAGAGACTGTAGGGGATTATAAATTATATGTGATTGATGCTACAGGAAATGTTTCAGCTGCTTCAACTGCAACTTTAACTGTTACAGCTGTACGTAGAGGTAGTAGTGGTTCTTCTTCATCAGTATACAAGTTATATTTAGAATCATTATTAATTCCTACCACACCAACAAGTCCAGTTATTGCTATTCCACCAGCACTTATTATTACAGGTCCAAACATCCAATCACGAATAAATTATAATTTTGGAACAACAAACCTTAAAAATGGAAGCAGGGGTGAAGCAGTTAAAGAATTACAAAGATTTTTAAATGAGATTTTAAATCTTAATCTAGTCATTGATGGTAAACTAGGTCCAAAAACAATTGCGGTAATAAAAATATGGCAAAGAGCGAATAATTTAGTAGCAGATGGTATTGTAGGACCAAAGACAAAAACAAAGATGAATTCAATGAAATAGATTTTAAAATATATATAATAAAATCCCATACATAACTATGGGATTTTATTATACTGACATTTTGATAAATATCTGTTAAAATTAAAGTTATAATATTAAAAATAAAACCATATGGAAAAAGATAAATTAGATAGCATGTTGTATTCTAGGGTGAAAAATTATAATGATGGGGAAGACCTAAATTACGAAAACCATTATTTGGAACAATATCGAATGTATCTTCATATCTTCAATAGTACTAGTGATAGAAGAAATGGTTCTAATGAGTTTTTTCTTGGATTAAATACAGCCATCATTGCTGTTCTGGGATATTTAGAAACACGTACTCCAACAAATAATACTTCTGTAATTTTTTTATTTGCTCCATTTGTTGGTATAGCAATATGTTACTGTTGGTATGAAATTATTATCTCATACAAACAACTAAATAAAGCTAAATTTAAAGTTATTCATAATATAGAAGAGAAATTACCACTATCGCTATTTAAAACTGAATGGGAACTATTAGGAAAAGGTTTGGACTCTACTAAATATAGAAGAATTTCATCAATAGAAAAAAATATACCAATAATTTTTATTGTACTATATGCTGTAATCTTTAGCATGAGTCTTCCTTGGGATTTAGTTTCATTTTTATTTAACTAAATATAAATAAATGAATCCCGTAGTAGAAAATGACATTGTTTAAAAAACAAAACAAAGAGATAAACGTAGTAAATATATTATTGAAACATTATCAAAATAAATAGAGATATGATGAAACCATAATGTCATTTCTCACTAACCGGATGAATATAGCAGTTATTGGGGCATCGGGTTTTGTAGAAAAAAATCAAATAAAACATTTATTGGAAAATACTAAGCATAATATTTTTGCTATTTCGCAAAATTCTACAAATATTATTATAGATGAAAAATATAAATCTAGAGTAAAAAAATTAAACGCTGATGTGCTTGATTATGAACAAATAAAAAATTCATTGAATGATATCGATGTAGCTTATTATTTAGTACATATGATGGCAACTACAGATATAAATAATTTTTATAAAAAAGAAGAAATTGCTGCCGATAATACGGGACGTGCACTACAACAAACAGGAGTTAAACGAGTTATATACATGAGTGGATTAGGCAACGATAAAGATACATTATCACATCATCTTTCAAGTAGGCATAATACTGGTGATATTCTTAGAAAATACAATAACGAAGTAATCGAGCTTCGTGCGTCAATGATAATAGGAGCAGGAAGTACATCATTTGAGATAGTTAAAAATCTAGTTGAAAAAAGCCCAATAATAACTTTACCTAGATGGTCAAAGACTAAAACTCAGCCTATTGGAATTAAAGATGCTCTTCTTTATTTAAAAGAATCCATTGACGTTAAAATTAATAACTCTGAAATTATAGAAATTGGAGGCCCCGAAATAATGTCGTACGAAGAATTTATAAAAAAATATGCTAAATTTCGAAATAAAAAAAATATAATTATTCGAATTTCAATTCTTCCTGAAAAAATAGCTGGTTTATTTCTTAAATTTTTTATACCAAAAATACAAGCGAGGGTCGGTCGATGCATGCTTGATAGTTTTCAAAACGAAATGATAGTAACAAACAAACGTAGCCAAGTATTGTTTCCAAATATTTCACCAATTAAAATAGAAGAATCTTTTATTTAAATTATTAATTAACTAAAATTTATAAATGAAAAAATATATACCACATTTATTGCTATCGATTTATACTATTGAATTTATTATTGCAGGAATTAATCCGTTTTCTCGCAGTGTTTGGTACGCTGAAAATATTCCTATATTAGCCCTTGTATTATTTATTGTATATTTATATTGGAAGGGAATTCGTTTTTCAAATATTGCATATATTTTAATGTTTGTTTTACCATTTATGCACACAATAGGAGGGCATTACACTTTTGAGTTAGTACCATTCGATTGGTTTAATAATCTTTTTGGATTTACAAGAAACATGTTTGATCGAGTAGGTCATTTTGCGGTTGGATTATATGCAATCGCGATTATTGAATATTTGGAAATGCGCCAACTTGTTTCAAAAAAAATAGTGGCCGTAACTTATTCCATTTTTGCAATCGCATTCGTTGCTGTATTTTATGAATGGATAGAATGGTGGTATGCAGAATTATGGGGAGGTGATGCTGGAGCAGCTTTTCTAGGCTCTCAAGGAGATATTTGGGACGCACAGAAGGATATGTTCATGGATGTACTAGGCGCATTTATTACAAGTACTTTATATTTAATATCTAAAAAACAAATTATTAAATAAATTAGCGGGTTAAGGAGTTATCCACAGTTTTTTCTTGACTGTGAACGCTCGTTCACATATACTATATATACAATTAATTAATAATAATTACCCTAGAAGTAGAGCACGCTCACTCCAGGGCACGTATATAAATATATGAGAAAAGAAGAATATTTAAAAATAATAGAACGTGAGATTCATAGTATTAATAAAAAGATTGATGTAAAAATACTTAAAGGAATAGATTATAAGAGAGAAGCTCTTGAACACAAACAGCTTCTTCATAAAATCCGTCAGCATTCACGTAGGGGTTTTTGGGGTAATTTTTTTAATCAACTTAATAGATTTACAATATTTTCTAATATCTAATATACTATAGTTGTATGTACAACAATTACAAAGATAAACTAATTAATTTTTACAATAGAGATAGGCGAATGCCGACATACTCAGAGATGATGAATCTATTTGGATTTAAATCAAAGAATGCAGTAGCTAGACTTGTTGATAAATTTATTGAAGAAGGAATAGTAAGTAAAGATCATCTTGGTCGTCTTATTGCCGATGTATCATTTAATTCTATCCCAATGTTGGGTTACGTAAAAGCAGGTTTTCCAACAGATGTGAGTGAGGAATTAAATGATACCATAAATATCGACGACTATTTGATAAATAAAAAAGGTAATTCTTATATGCTTACCGTTGATGGAGATTCAATGATAGATGCTCATATCGCAAATGGAGATATGGTACTAGTAGAAAAAACAAACATCGCTCGCGATGGACAGATCGTAATAGCAGATGTAGATGGTGAATTCACAATGAAATATTTAAGAAAAAGTGGAGATAAGATATGGTTAGAACCAGCAAATAAAGATTTCAAACCTATATACCCAAAAATGTATTTAAATATTACTGCAGTAGTAAAAGCTATTATTAGAAAGTACGAATAATATAATTCTATAATAATGATATACTACTCGATATGACACAAGAACAGGCTTTTTTAATAATGAAAACTGGAGTAAATATTTACCTAACAGGAAGTGCTGGTAGTGGTAAAACATTTCTTTTAAACAAATATATATCATATCTTGAAAGCCATGATATACCAGTAGCTATTACAGCATCTACGGGGATTGCAGCAACCCACATGAATGGTATGACAATTCATTCTTGGTCTGGAATAGGTATTAGAAGTTTTCTTGAAGAAAAAGATTTAGAACAATTGGAGGATAAAAAGTATCTCTGGAAAAGATTCGAAAAAGCACGCGTACTTATTATAGATGAAGTATCAATGTTACATGCTAGCCAGCTTGATATGATTGAGCGTGTTTGTCGTAGGTTTAAAAGAAATGATAAACCTTTTGGAGGACTACAAGTGATACTTTCAGGAGATTTTTTCCAACTACCACCTATAAATAAAAGTGGCGATGAAAATGAAAGTGGTATGATTTTTAATGGTAAAGCATGGCAGATATTAAATCCAGCAATTTGTTATATAGAAGAACAACACAGACAAGAAGATGATAATTTAACAGAAATTTTAAATTCAATTAGAACTAATTCTGTAGAAGAAAAACATTATGAATTATTACAAAGTCGGATTGGTGCTGAATTAAAAAATAATGTAAAAGCTACAAAACTCTATACGCACAATGTTAATGTAGATGATATAAACAATATCGAACTTTCTTTAATTGAAAATGAGGAAAGAATTTCTCATATGACATCAAGTGGACCTGAAATGTTAACAGATATATTGAAAAAAAGTTGCCTCGCTCACGAAAAATTAAAATTAAAAATTGGTGCTGAAATAATGTGTATTAAAAATAATTTTGAGGAGGGTTATGTAAACGGTTCTCGTGGTAAAATCATAGGGTTTAACAAAGAAAATGGAAATCCTATCATAGAATTATATAACGGCAAAAAAATTACTTTAAAGCAAGAATTATGGGCTATTGAAGAAGATGGAAAAATAAAAGCATCATTATCACAAATACCACTTCGTCTTGCCTGGGCTATTACTATTCATAAAAGCCAGGGAATGTCTCTAGATAACGCAGAAATAGACCTTTCTCGAACATTTTCATATGGAATGGGGTATGTTGCACTTTCTCGAGTACGAACGCTAGAAGGTATCAGTTTGGTTGGATTTAATAGTGATGCTCTTCGTGTTGATCCCAAGGTTTTAGAATTTGATCAAGATTTAAAGAACCAAAGTTTTAGTAATGAATTATTGTTTAAAAAACTAAAGGCAGAAGAACAGAAAAAACTTGAAGAAGATTTTATAAATAGAATGGGAGGAACTATACAAACGGGTAATAAAAAATTAAAAGATAAAAAAATTAAAGATATAAAAATTCCCTCAATTGAAATTACTAAAGAACTATTGGAACTTGGTAAAAATATTAATGAAATAGTGGAAGAAAGAAATTTAGTAAGAGGAACTATAATACAACACATAGAAGATATTATTAAAAAATATCCAAATACTAATATTAAACATATAAAACCTAAAGATAAGGATATAAAATCAGTAAAAAAAACAAACGATAAATTAAAAGGGGATGAAAAGGGTAAATTAAGCCCTATTAAAGCAATATTGGATAAAGAGGGTATAAATTTAACTTTTGAAGAAATCCGAATTGCAAAATTATTTATATAAAATTTTTATATAAATGATATAATCTAAGTAGTACTTGTCCCATTAGAAATTTTTGGGAAAGTTATTAAATACTTAAAATTTAAGGTGGTATAGGTCAAATTACCTTATTATTAATAATAAAAATTTTTAATGTGATGGAGAATAAATTTAAAATAAAACAAATAATTCTAATAGTACTTATTTTTATAATAGTTGGTGCTGTCATTTCGGGTTTTATTTTTAAAAAGAAATCCATTACAATAATAGCTCCAGAAAATAATATAGTAACTGAAAATAGCAACACCGAAAAAGCTGAGGAACCTAAAATATTTAATCTGTGTTATTCCAATTATAAAAAGACAGATAGCGGTTTTTATGATAAATCATGGATTATATTAAACATAGAAGGAGAAAAAATTAAAGGCGAATTTAACAATATTCCAGCAGAAAAAGATTCGAAGGTTGGATTATTTGAAGGAACAGTAGGACCATTGGAACAAAAAATAATGGGGCGAAGAGCAAATGTTTGGTGGAACTCACTTGCCGAAGGTATGAATGTAAAAGAAGAACTTGAAATCGTTTTTGGAGATGGAAGTGCAAGTGTGGGATTTGGAGAAATGGTAGATAGGGGAGATGGAGTATATGTGTATAAAGATAAGACAAATCTTACTTACTCAGAGCAAATGAGCCAAATTGATTGTGAGACTCTTGATGAAAAAGTATTTACCGAAAAATATATAAAAGAAAATATAAATATAATAGCAACCAATAAACCTGTTTTAGGTGGAACTTGGTATACAATATCTGTTGTTGCAAATCCACCAAGTCATAATGGGGAAATTATTTATGAAGACGGCCATATTCAAAGTAAAGCAAATTTTACTTACGAATACCAAAAAAATCCACAAATTATTACTGTTACAAAATTTGAAATAAATTAATTAACAAAGAAAACCCAATATACAAAATTTTCTTTATAAAGTAAAAAAAATAAACACCCCGTAGTATATACTACGGGGTGTTTATTTATCTGTGTTTTTCTCTCCAGTTATAATCTTCCTCTTCATCATCACTTTTATCAACAATTGGGGTTCCGCAATTTTTACAAATATCGTCATACGAGCGTAAACCACAACGAGGGCAAACTGGTTCTTTTACTTCACCTTTTTCTTGAACATCATCTTCTTCATCCATTCTATTAGAAGCAAATCGCGATTAATATTATTTACTAATCTCGCAATCTGTTAAAATTAAATTTATAATTCCCGTCACATACTGCGACCGTGGCCCCTAAAGGGACCCATTTTTCTATTATAACAACAAGTGAGGAGCGGGTGCAAATAAAGTAATCTTTAATTGCATTACGTCCGAATGACGTTGTTCTATAGTAATCTATATAATAGATTTATAAATTTTTTAAAATAGTTTAATAATGTTACAATGTAGCTATTATTAATAATAAAAAAATTTTAAATATATGGCAAAAGGCACAGGTGCTCGCAAGGAAGTTAAGAAACCCAAAAAAGCTACTCCACCAAAGAAATAACTTATATAAAAACACCCAATATTGGGTGTTTTTATATAAGTTATTTCTTTTCACTCCATATTATAGCCTTGAAAAATCGTTTGTTTTTGTATATAATACAAAAACAATTATAAATTATTTAATAAATAAAAGAATGGCGAACAAATAATATCATTCTTCACCGCAAAATGGAATCTATAACAAAAATAGTAGCAACAATAGGACCGGCTAGTAACAGTAGAGAAATTATTTCTGAATTAATAAAGCATCATATGGATATCGCTCGCTTAAATTTCTCATGGGGTACTTATGAATGGCATACAGAAATAATAAAAAATATTCGTGAAGTATCAAAAGAACAGCATAATTTATATATTCCTATTATTCAAGATTTATCTGGACCAAGAGTGCAAGAAGGTTCTGAACATCGTTTTGGTGGAGAAGAAGGTGAAGAGGTAATAACAGAAAAAGATATTTCTGACCTTACTTTCGGAATACAACAAGGTGTAGACTATATTGCATTATCCTTTGTAGGTCAAGCGTCTGATGTTATCAAACTTAAACAACTTATTAAAGAAAAGGGAGGTAATCAAAAAGTGATAGCAAAAATAGAAAGAAAAATGGCTTTTGAAAACCTTGCAGAAATTATAAAAGAAACGGACGCAATTATGGTAGCCCGCGGAGACCTTGGTAATGAATTTCCTCTCGAAGAAATACCATTCGTTCAACATCATATAATTCAAGAATGTAAAAAAGCTGGCAAAATGGTAATCGTGGCAACTCAAATGCTTCTATCAATGGTTGATAGCCCAACCCCAACTAGAGCTGAGGTTTCAGACGTTGCTTATGCAATACTTGATGGAGCTGACGGAGTTATGCTTTCAGAAGAATCTGCTAAAGGTAAATATCCAGTAGAAGCAGTGGCTATGATGGAAAGAATTTCCTTGGTTGCAGAAAAAAATCGTGATTCAATTAAAATTGGTTATTAATTAACAAATATTTATATGGATAAAAAAATATACATTACAAGAAAAATTCCTGAAGCTGGTCTTAAATTGTTGAGAGAAAAAGGAATAAGTTTTGACGTTGGTACATCAAAACTCCCTCCAACAAAAAAAGAACTTGTAAAAGCATTAAAGAAAAAATCTTATGATGGTATTATTTCATTTTTAACAGACCCTATAGATAAAGAAGTTTTTGATTCCTGTCCAACCGCTAAGGTTTGCGCCAATTTTTCTGTCGGATACAACAATATTGATATTGAGGAAGCTAAAAAAAGAAATATTTGTGCATCAAATACTCCAGGAACGTCTGTTATTGCTGTAGCTGAACACACGGTTGCTCTTATTTTAGCGTTAACAACAAGACTAAATGAAGGAGATAGATTTATGCGCCAAGGAAAATATAAAGGATGGGATCCATATTTATTGATAGGTACTGACTTAAAAGGTAAAACACTGGGATTAATTGGTGCAGGACAAATAGGAACAGAGGTAGCAAAAATGCTTCATTATGGATTTGGAGTTAATATTCTTTACAGTGACATAGTTCCAAATCTTGAGATTGAAAAAGTTCCAGGAACAATTAAAAAAGAAACCTTCGAAATTCTTAAGGAGGCTGATATTATATCCCTTCACGTTCCATTACTTCCAACAACTCATCATCTTATAAATAAAGAATCATTAAAAATGATGAAAAAAACTTCCTTCTTAATTAATACTTCAAGGGGTCCTGTTGTTGATGAAAAAGCATTAGTATCTGCATTGAAAAAGGGGACTATAAAAGGAGCAGCGTTAGATGTTTATGAATTCGAACCAAAACTTACTCCAGGACTTATTAAATTATCAAATGTAATTCTTACCCCGCATATTGCTTCAGCTAGACAATCAGCTCGCGACATGATGGCAGAAATTGCTGCAAAAAATATTATTGCCGCGCTAGAAACAGGGAAAGTTATAAACAGTGTTATAAAATAAATAAAGACCCCTTATAAAATATATTTTTTATAAGGGGTCTTTATTTGATTTACTGAATAAATAGTTTACAATTATATAGTGAGTTCATTATGAATACGGTCGCAGTTAATAATGAAATAAAAAATTTAATTTTAATTTATAAATTTAATCTTGTAAATTATATATATAATATGTAATTTACTTCAAAAAACAATGAGAAAAAATATAAAATATAGTATATCGTCAATTGTCATAATATTATCTTTGATTTTTGGTTTTATAGCTTCCGCCGAGGATAACAACACACCTGAAGATACTCAGTTGAATAATAATTTAAACAGAGAAGAAAATAAAATAAAACGTGAACAAGCAATGGAAGCAGCAAAAAATGAAGCAAAAAATATGAGAGATGAATTGGAATCAAAAAGGGAAATGTATAAAATCAAAATAGAGCAAATGATGCAACAAACAAAGTTAAAACGTGAGGAATTTAAAAAAGAATTAGAACTAAAAAAAGAAGAATCAAAATTAAAATTTGAAGAACTAAAAAATAAACTAAGAGAAGGTCTTACAAAAATAAAAGATGAGAAAAAGAAAATTTCTGCCGAAAAAATTGTAAGCAACATAGAGGAATTAAATATAAAAAGAACAGATCAACTTACTGAAAAAATAAATCAAATAGAAAATGTACTTTTTAGTATAAATTCACGAATCTCTAAAGCTGAAAATAAAATTTTAAATGTATCCGAAATATCCTCAAAATTAGTATCTGCGGAAAAGGCTATTGAATTAGCTAGATCAGAAATACAAAAACAAATAAGTAAAACTTATTCAATATCAAAGACTATAACAGATGAGTCCTCACTTAGGACTGAAATGAAAAAACTAAGAGACACATTTGGCTCTGATATAAAAGCTCTAAATGAAAAAATAAAATTAGCACACACTGCGGTAAGGGATACCGCTACAACACTTGCAAAAGTTCCAAGAGTTGATGAAGATGAAATTTCTAATGTGGTCGAAAATGATAATACTACAAATAACAACTAAAAATTTATTATATGGATAAAAAAAATAATTTAATAGTGACGATAATAGTTATTATTATCGTTGGGGTTATGGCTACAATTTTAATAAAAAATAGTAGTAAAAAAACAGAACCTGAAAAAGTATTAACTCAGACAGAAACTGAATTAAATACTGCAGTTGTATCAGATTCCACAACATCTATAAATACGAGTTTGAATAATATTGATGTAACTGATACTAGTGATACAGACATGTTACCGATAGATCAAGAACTTCAAAATATTTAATTAAAATAATAAAACCCCCTCGATTTTAAAATTGGGGGGTTTTATTATTTAAGTGGAATTTATAACATTATAAAGCTATAATACAGACACATGGAACCATTAGCTTCAAAAATTAGACCTCAAAAATTAACTGAATTTATTGGCCAAGAACATCTGGTTGGTCCTAATAAGCCTATTTCTATTGCTATTTCAGAAAAACATATATTTTCATTTATTCTTTGGGGGCCACCTGGAGTAGGAAAAACAACTCTTGCTAAGATTTATGCAAAATCACTAAATGCTGACTACCACGAGCTTTCTGCAGTTTCTGCCGGTAAAGAAGACATTCGTCAAATACTTAATTCTTCTCCAAGTGGAAGTGGTACTCTTTTAGGTCCTAAAATTCTTTTTCTTGACGAAATACATCGTTTCAATAAAGCTCAACAAGATTTTTTACTTCCTTATGTTGAAAGTGGTAGACTTGTATTAATTGGTGCAACAACAGAAAATCCAAGCTTTGAGGTTATTCCTGCTTTACTTTCAAGATGTAGAGTTTTTATTTTGGAAGAATTTTCAAATGAAGACATGCGAAAAATAATAAAAAGGACTGGGTATAAAATAAAAAAAGATGCGTCTGATTGGCTTATCTCTATGGCCCAAGGTGACGCAAGACAAGCAATCGCGATGATTGAAAATACTATTTCTTTATATAAAGAAATTAATATTGAAAATTTTAAAAATACTCTTCAATCAAAATTTCTTCGATATGATAAAAAAGGTGATGAACATTACAATACAATAAGTGCATTTATAAAAAGTATGCGAGCAAGCCAACCAGACGCTGCTCTATACTATTTAGCAAGAATGCTTGAATCTGGAGAAGATCCAAAATTTATTGCAAGACGTATGGTTATATTTGCTTCAGAAGACATTGGATTGGCTCTTCCTACAGCATTAGTTGTTGCTAATGATGTCTTTCGTGCTATTGAGACTATAGGTATGCCAGAATGTGCTATAAACCTCGCACATGGAGTAGTTTATCTATCTCAGGCCCCAAAGGATAGGAGCGCATATAATGCTTATTTACTGGCATTAGAGGATGTTAAAAAATATGGTAATTTATCAATTCCACTTGATATTCGTAACCCTACAACTAAATTTAACAAAGAACTTGGTTATGGTAAAAATTATGAAAAATATACAAATAATAATTTATTACCAGAAAAATTAAAAAATAAAAAATATTTAGAAAAAAGAAAAAAGTAATTACTAATAAAACAGATGAAACAAATTCGAATAAAAATAATTTGTTTCGCTAAAATAATCAAAAATGATTTTAATTGATGTGAGAACAAAAGGGGAGTTTGAACGAGAACATATAGACGGAGCAATTCATCACGACATTATGAGTATGATGGAAGGTATTTACCCAGATATTGACAAAAATAAAGAAATGTTTTTATATTGTGAATCTGGAAACAGATCGATGATGGCTAAACAACTAATGGAAAATTTTGGATTTAAAAAAGTAAAAGATGCTGGAAGTATTGATAATCTAAGATAATAAAAAATATGATAAAAGCAGTAATATTTGATTTAAATGGAATATTTTTACAAAGCCCTAAACTTAGTGATAGGTTTGAGAAGGACTTTCATATTGATGCTGAAATTTTTAAAATAAAATTAAACGAAATTATGGAAGCAGTCCGAAAACCCAAAGCAAGACCTACATTTGAATACTGGAAACCATTTTTTGAAGAATTGAATTTGAAATTTTCTGAATCAGAATTTTGGGATTATTGGTTTAAGTCAGAAATACCATCGGAACAAATGATACAATACGCCTCAAAATTGCGTTCTAGTGGTATTAAAGTATTCATACTGTCCAATAACTTCAAAGAAAGATCTGAATATTACAATAATTATCAATGGATACATGAATCCGCCGATAAGGTGTATTTTTCGTGGAAAACGGGGTTTATTAAGCCAGACACAAGAGCATGGCAATTGATACTTTCTGAAAATAATCTTAATCCAGAAGATTGTATTTATTTTGATGATCAAGAAAAAAATTTATTAGCTGCAAGTGAAGTGGGGATTAAATCATATTTATTTACGGATGAAGTGGAACTAGAATTAATAATAAGTGAAAACAATTTAGAATAAAGATAAAGGGTGAGTAAAAATTATATTTTAAAGAATATAAGTAATATATAACTATATTTTAAGATTAAGTGTCGTAAAAGATATATTGTGCGACACTCTATCATATTTTTTATCAACACTTAAATAGGATAAAAAACACTCCCCCAACTACAAATAACCAAAATTATTTATAGTTCAATAAGCAAAGATTAAAATCCCTCACCTGATTATTATAATCAATTATTTTTTCTTTTGTTTCCGCAATTAATTTATTATAAATTTCTATAAAACTATTATATTGTTTAACTTGTTCAAAATAGGTATTCCCTTCAAATATGGCCATTTTGTCTATTTTCTCTTTACTTAGAGCAAGACTATCTTCCATTATTTTTATTTGATTTTGGTTTATGTCAATTATTCCATAAAGAACTTGGTCTACAGGAGGACAAACACTTCTTGGTGTACCAAAATGCTGAACAGAGATCCAAACACTTTTGCCTTCAAAAACACCTTTACCAACAGCAACTCCAATTTCAGTATAATGTTCATTCAAGATATTGGCTCTATGACCAGGACTTGCCATCCATGCATCAACTAAAGCTAAATCATCTTTAAAATTACCTAAGGCCAAATTCTCGCCAATTAGGATATATTCATAGCCAACTTGATCACCTAAGTCTCCGACTGCAACACCACTTGGAGATATATGCTCAAAATACTGACCATTAAACATATCTTGTAATTTATTTTCTGCAGAGATATTTAATTTTTGATTTTCACTTAGTGGAGCTAAGGCACCATTTTCATTCCTATATTTATTTGTGAATTTTATTATATTACTTCCAGATAATTTAATATTGCCATTAATTATATCATCCACTACTACACGAAGAGCTCCCGGCATATCAACCTTTTCCGTTAATTGAATTTCTTTTTTTTCTTCTAATGTAATTATTGGTTCTTCAATATCCTTTTTTATATAAGAGGAGAAATTATTTACGACAGAAAGAATATCATCTCTGGCAACAAAGATTGATAAAGCTAATGATGCGACTATACAAATTTTATAAAATAATTTCATCCCGTTTAGAAGCAGGTAGCGGTCAATTTTAAAAATTAACTCACTGACTCTACTTCAAAAAATAATTAATAATATTTACAACATTATAATAAATACACTGCGACCGCGGCTTCTAACGGGATTCATATATGTATGTTTATTAATGACATGTTGTAGATAAGGTATATCCAGACTTTTCTGCATCTTCTTTTGTACTAAACCAAATTTGATTCTCTAATTTAATTCGACTTATACCACTACATCCAATACTATAATATATTTTACCATTTTTTGAAGCTACATACCTCTTTTCTCTAGTTTGTATTAATGGAACTGCTGAAATTATAATACCATCATCACTTATATTTTCAATATTTTTATCTTTTTCTGAAATATTTGACTCATTATTAACTCCTTCACTAATGGTAGTATTAACAGACATTCTACCTAAACCAAAGGAACCTATCCCCACCCCCACTATTATAAGAAGAAACATAATAGAGTTTATGTCAATACCACTCTTCCTCTTGATTTTATAGATAATATTAGGTATACTCATACTTACTTGATTATAATTAATAAATTGGCTACTGATTAGCAATAATAATATATGGCACATAGGAAGGCCGGAGGTTCGGCTAAAAACTTAAAAGACTCAAATCCAAAGTACCTCGGTACGAAACTTTATGCTGGAGAACAAGCTAAAGCAGGATCAATTATCATACGTCAACGTGGAACTAGAATTCTACCTGGAACTAATGTAGGACTTGGTAAAGACCATACTCTATTTGCTCTTAAAGAAGGAAAAGTTAAATTTGGAACTAAAAGAAAAGTAAATTTCAATAGAACATCTTCAGTTAAGAAAATCGTTCACGTTATATAATAAAAACCCCTCAGACCCTGGTCTTAGGGGTTTTTATTTTAAATAGCCTCAATAACTATTCCACACTCCCCTTTCATATCGCCTTTTTTTATTGAAACAGAATGCTGTCCAAGAACTTTAATATGGTCCATTTTTATGGAGTTTTCACTAATTTCAATTCCCGTTATTTCTTTAATCGCCAAAACTACATCATGAGGTCCAACTGCCTTAAATAAATGACCTTTCTCATTTGCTTTTGCTTTTATTTTAATAATTTTACCACCTACAGATGAGATTAAATTTTTGAAAGATTCTATTTCTTCTTCTTTTTTCTTATTTAATTGTTTTTTTCTGTCTTCAATCTTTGCGAGTTCTGATTTAGTAGCAAGGCAAGCCAATCCTTTAGCTAAAAGTACATTTTGAGCATAACCTTCTTTAAAATCTTTAACATCATATTTATTACCAATCTTTGGTATATCTGTAAGTAAAATAACTTTCATCCCGTTTAGAAGCAGGTCGCGGTCATTATTTTATAAATAACAACGCTCTACTTATTTTATATTAAACTAGTAATATTTATTTATCCCATCAAAACCGTGACCGTAGATTCTAACAGGATTCATTCTCCATTAAACTTCTATTTAGCATTTAATATTTCAATTGCTTTATCCATTTGTGGATCTTTTTTTGATTCTGCATCTTTTGAAGTATATGGGATTTTTACATCAGGCTCAAGTCCAGATAATGATATAGAAACTCCGTTTGGTGTAAGCCAATTGGCCACTGTAACCTTAAGAGAAGTATCTTCTGTTATTTTTATAAGTTCTTGAACAGAACCCTTACCAAAAGTTTTTTCTCCAACCAAAGTTGCAATCCCATGTTCCTTGAGTGCACCAGCTAATATTTCAGAAGCAGAAGCTGAACCACCATCTACTAATACAACAAATGAAAGATTTTCATTGAACAGTCTTGGCCCATGACTTCTATAAATTTTGGGTTTACTTCCATCCGCAGAATCTTCAATTAATATGGTCTTACCTTCATCTATAAACCATGACGCAATATTTACAGCGGAACCCAAGTATCCTCCTGGATTACCTCTTAAATCTAATACTAATTTACTAGATTTTGCATCTATGAATTTAATAATCGCATCTTTAAATAAATTGTCTGAGTTTTCCGAAAAACTATAGAGTTTAATAACAAATATTCCATCATCTCTCAATTCTGTATCTAACGTAGGAATCTGAATTGTTTCTCTTTTTATAATAAATTCTCTTGTTTCTTTTTCTCCTGGACGAAGAACAACAATGGTAACATTAGTTCCACCTGGCCCATGAATCAAATCAATAGCTTCATCTATTGTCATCCCAAGTGTAGTAGTGTTATTAATTTTTATGACTTTATCTCCAGCTTTTAACCCAGATCTAAACGCTGGAGTATCTTTTAGAGGGGCAATAATTGTAAGTATTTTATCTTTTATCCCTATTTCAGCCCCTATCCCCTCAAAAGAACCCAATATTTCTTCATTAAAGGATTTATTCTCTTTGGGTGGGAAAAATACTGTATAAGGATCTCCCATTGATGATGCTAGACCAGATATAGCTCCCCAAACACGGTCTTGATCTTTTGTTTTTTCAGCATATATTGATTTTTCATTTAATATATTCCATACCTTCCAAAAAGCACTAAAATCGGCTCCTGTCTCTACTTGTGTTTCTTTATTCACTATAGAAGAAATTTTTTCTATTTCAGGTCTTTGAGAATATCCAATATAAACACCAAAACCCAAAAAACCCAAAATAACAAGGAGAAAAATTATTACATAACCTAACTTTTTTAAATTAATATTTTTATTCATCTTTTCTTATTATTACAAAATTAATTAATAGTTTCAAGTTTTAATGCAGAAGGAGTATATTTATTGCTTGGGTCCCATAACATCCAAGAATTTAATCCATTGTCGTAAGTTGCCTTCATTTGAGCCCTCATCATCTCCTTGGTATAAGTAGCACCTAAATCAAAATCCTGTAACCAGGGACGTATTTTAGAAATATCTTCGTTAATAGCTTTTGTTTTAACTACAGCACTTGCTAGAGCTTTATTTACAACTTCATAAGGATAAAGTGATGGATTTTTATATCCAGAATATCCACTAGGATAATGTGATGGATATACCATGGGACAAACGAAATCAAAGTACGGAATAGTTTTTTCCCATAATTGACCTATTCCCATATCACCATCTGCTTCTGTTGTTAAACCAAAAAGATCAGCTGATATGGGAATATCTATATCTTTTTTAATTTCATCTCTGAGATACTTAAAAAACTTTTCCATATTATCAGATCTCGTATCACCATTTTTTAAATTATAATTTATATCTTTCATATTACCATCGGAAGGATATCTTATATAATCAAAATTCATTTCATCAAACCCTAATTCATAAGAACTTAAAGCAATAGACACAAGATATTTATGTACCTCCTTATTTGTCGGATCAAGAAAAGATAGCCCTTTTCTGTCTTTCCAAACTTCACCATTACTACTTTTCTTTATTGCCCATTCTGGTTTTAATTTTGTTAGATATGGATCTTGAAATGTTGAAATTCTTCCTATAATATAAATATTTTTAGAATGAAGTAATGCAGTAAGTGCTTTTACATCTTTAATTCGATTTTCGGCACTTCCAATTTTTTGTATACTAGGCTCATCTATTTGAAAACTAAGACGACCAGTAGAATCTTTAATGTCTATTACAACAGCATTGAGTTCTGTTTCATCTACTATTTTTATTAGAGACGTAACAAAATCTTTAGACCCCGCAACCCAGCCAGACATATAGAGAGATTTTACTTGTTTCGGGGTTTCTATGTGAGTAACCGGAACTATCTCTTTAAGATTTTCTTCTATTAAATTTTTCTCTTTTAAATCTTCTACATCACTTTTTAATACACCAACATTGTTATTAATTAAATTTTGATTTATATCGTATTTTATATCATTACCATAAATCATTGATAAAAAATAATAAACAATAACCCCGCAAACAAAAATTGCGAGGCCAATAAAAATAAATCTTTTTGTATTTTTATTAAATGACATAGTTATTCACTACTTCCTATATTGTCTACAAATGTTTTACTATTATTTATATCTTTTGATAGACGAAATTTAACTTCTAAATAATATAAATAAGCTAGATACATAATGGCTAAACCTGTAATCGAAAATAAGATCTTGCGCACAAAAGGTGAAAATCCTGAAAATGATAATAATACAATCCATAAGCCTATAATAAATAATGTTTTTTCTTTTCTCATCCCGTTAGAAGCAGGTCGCGATCACCATTATAGGTAACAAACACAACATGCTTAATATTAATTTTTTAATAATTCAATAATCTTATATCCCGCTCTCCGTGACCGCGGCTTCTAACGGGACTCATAACTGTTACATTATATATTATTTATTTCGGCTCTACAATCACAACAAATTCCCCTCTTTGTTTATCATTATGCACAGTAAAATATTCTAAAACTTCCGCAGGTGTACCTTGCACAAATTCCTCAAATTGCTTTGTAATTTCCCTCCCTATAACAACTTTAAATTCTGGTGCATGTTTTGATAAAGATAACAGCGTTTTTAAAATACGATGAGTAGATTCATAAAAAACTATTACTCTTTTACTATTCGCAATTTCTTTAAACAAAGTCTCTCTACCTTTTTTATGAGGAAGAAAACCAAGAAAAACAAATTCTGCTGATGATACCCCACTTGCAGATAATGCAGAGACTAAAGCACTTGGTCCAGGTATAGGTACTACTTTGGCATCATCGCCTAGTTCATTTTTTACATTGGCAACAAGCATTACACCTGGATCAGAAATACACGGAGTTCCTGCATCTGACACTAAGGCCAAATTTTTACCTTCTTTCAACATCTTAATAATTATTGATTCCTTATTATCTGTAGCATGAGCATTGTAACTCATTGTCTTTGTATGAATATCGTATTTATTAAGTAGTACTCTTGTAGTGCGAGTATCTTCACAAAGAATAGTATCCACTTCTTTAAGAGTGCGAAGTGCCCGAAGAGTGATATCTTCCAAATTACCGATTGGAGTTGCTACTATATATAAAATTCCTGTTTCTTCTTGTGTCATCCCATTAGAGATAGTCCCTCATTAGATGGGACGTATCTTATTAATTTTAGTTAATAATATAAATTTTATAAATAATTCAAACTTACCCGTATAATATAACATGCACATCTCTAACGGGATCATATATTTAGAGTATAACATAAAAATTTAGCCCGAAACACATAAGTGAATCGGGCCGAATTTAATTATTTTAAGCAAAAATTCTTAGAATTAATGCCTCTGTTTTTTCCTTTGCAATTGCAAACAATTCTTTAACTTTCTCCCAATGGAGAATAATTAAAGGAATCGATCCAATGGCACCTAATGCAACGATTAGGATAAACTGATCAAACGACATACTCATTTGTTCCACACAGTATCCAGCAGTCAAGAAAGACACAAGACCACATAGAACAAAAAAATAAAATATTGCTTGATTGGAAAAATTTGAAACTTTTTTACTAAACTCTTCTTTGTTAATAATTACAGAAAAAGTTAATTTTCCATAACTATCATTCTTGTAAAAACGTACAGCTTTCATATTTTTGATTTTAAGTGAGTTAATTTGAATAAATGACTCTTAAATCACCTATTCAAATTAACCAACTTAATCAATCAAACTCCTTTATAGTATATCACAAATATCACTATTTGTCAATATACTTCAAGGAACTTTACTTCCTTATTATAATAACAAATAATCATAATATTTAAAATAGTTGAATTTATAACGATTATATGATAATATTTCTAAAAATAATCATTTAAACGGCATAAAGGATGCCATAAGAGTATTATGAAAAAAAATTTCTTTAAAGAAGTTAGAGGATTGCATTTTGGCGAGCTACCTACCCCAAAAAATCCAGTTGAAACAGAAAATAAAAATGAGCAAGACAGTGTATTAAACAACAAGGAAAAGGAAGAAGAATTTACATTCTTCAAATCAAGCCGTCATCGCAATCACGATGATGAACATGTTATATTCCCAACCTAAACTATTTTTATTTTTCAATTCTAAGGTGGTTTATCTTTTGTAGATAAACCACCTTTTTAAATTAACTTTGACTAATTGTTTTTAAACTGTAACAATTAGATTAAACTTTAAATTTGAAATATATGGATGAGAATTATGATTCGCTAGAAATAGATAAATTAGTTATTATCTATTCTGAATTTGAAGACGAATTCGAGCATGAATTTCGAAAGACTAAAATTCAATCTCTAGATGTAATAAAAAAGTTTGAGACTGAATTAACAAATGATTTGTATAACTACCCTATTAGTAAAAAAATCAAATTCACGAAAAAAGCTTTTTTTGATTTTTATTCTAATGCTTATCTTTAAAAAGCCTGATTTATTTATTAATCAGGCTTTTTTCTTATTAATTATAATCTTGTAAAATAACCTAATTTCTGGTATTTTATAAGAGTATTCATAATAATTATGAATTAATAATTACGAATTAAATAAAGTTAGTAATTCTTAATTTGTAATTATTAATTAGTAATTAATATCGGCCTTATCGTCTAACGGTTAGGACACATCCTTCTCAAGGATGGAATCAGAGTTCGATTCTCTGTAGGGTCACCATCACGTGCTAGCACGAGATACGTCGAGTTGTTTGATAAAAAATGTCTTATACCAAAAAACACCCTATTAGGTGTTTTTTGCATTATTACCTATATTAGATCTTTTTCAACTCGTTTCAATAACACAGCATTTGTTGCAACAATTATGGAGGATACACTCATTAAAAGTGCGGCAAACTCTGGACGGAGCATAATACCAAAGTTTGGATATAGAATTCCACCTGCAATTGGTATCGCTAAAACATTATAAATTGAAGCCCAGAAAAGATTTTGTTTCATTTTGCGTACAGTTGCCTTACTTAAAGTAATTGCACGAAGTATGTCTAACGGGTCAGACTTCATTAGAACGACTTTAGCAGTTTCGATAGCAACATCAGTACCAGCACCAATAGCAATGCCCACATCAGCTTGAGCAAGTGCAGGCGCATCATTAACTCCATCTCCAACCATTGCAGTAAATTTACCTTCCTCTTGTAACTTTTTAACATAACTGGCTTTATCTTCTGGCATAACTTCTGCAAAAACTCTTTGAATGCCTATTTGACCAGCTACCTTATCCGCAGTCATTTTGTTATCCCCAGTGATCATGACAATTTCAATTCCTAGTTTTTTCATCCGCTCAACTGCTTTTAAAGCATTAAGTTTTATTGGATCTTGTGCTCCAACAACAGCCTTAATCATTCCATCAACAGCTAAAATCATAATCGTCTCTCCTTTATCCAAAAACTCATTTATTTTTTGTTCCAAAACACCTAATGGAATATTATTCTCTTTCATTAACTTAACTGTACCTATCAGCAAAGTTTTTCCATCAACAACAGCTTTTACTCCAAGCCCTGAAAGATTTTCAAACTTCTCAACAGATTCTGGTAGAGTAAGATTGCGAACCTTAAGCTCATCTAAAACAGCACCAGCTAATGGATGAGATGATTTTGCTTCGGCTGCACCAACTAGACGAAGTGCTTCGTTTGATTCGAATCCTTCTACTGTTGCGACATCGGTTACTTTTGGTTTTCCCTCGGTGAGCGTACCTGTTTTATCCATAACAATTGCTTGAATTTTTGAAACCTGCTCAAGGGTAGGTGCATCTTTTATAAGAATATTATGTTTAGCACCGAGACCTGTACCAACAGCAACAGCGGTCGGAGTAGCCAATCCTAGAGCATCTGGGCAAGCAATAACAACTGTGGCTATAGCAAAAGAGAGAGCTAAAAGAAGTGGTGATCCAATAATAAAATACCAAATAATAAATACCAAAAGACCTGAACCTACTGCTGCAATAACAAGATATTTTGCAAATTTATCTGCTAGTCTTTGTCCTGGAGCTTTAGAATTTTGTGCTTTTTCAACCATTGCGACAATTCGAGCTAAGGCAGTATCCTTACCGATTTTTGTTGCCTTAAATTTTACTGAACCTGTAACATTGATTGATCCTCCAATTACTTTATCCCCAATATTTTTAGAAGTAGGAATTGATTCTCCTGTAACTAAAGATTCATCAATAGCGGTTTCACCTTCAATAATTTCTCCATCAACAGGAACTTTATCACCTGGTTTAAGGATAACAATATCTCCTAGTTGTATGTCAGAAGTAGAAACCATTATTTCTTTGCCATCTTTATAGACTCTAGCCTGAGGAGGTACAAGATTAAATAGTGCTTGCAAGGCATCAGTCGTCCCTCTACGAGATTTCATTTCCATCCAATGACCAAAGAGAACAAATGTTATCAACATAGCCGCAGCTTCATAATACGAATCACTACTTCCAAGTATGGTTAGTAAAACACTAAAGCCGTAAGCTGCTGTGATTCCGACTGCAATAAGAACTGCCATATTAAGCATCTTATCTCGCAACGCGAAGTATGTTGAATATAGAAAAATCCATCCAGAATATAAAAATACTGGTGTAGTTAAAGCAAAAAGAAGCCAAGGAATAGGAAGTGGAGATGGTAGATTAAGTTTTAGATATTCAGTTCCTAGAGGTGAATATAAAATTATTGGAATTGTAAGTATCAAAGAAAAAAAGAATTTATTACGAATATCTATTTCCATAAGACGAGACATTTCTCGACCAGCTAGACCCGTGTGATCCATGCCCATAGTCATAGACATACTCATTTTAAATTTTTGCCAAAAACTTATTTTTGATGGATTGCTCATCGTATGTCCAGAATGAACATCGTGAACCATTTTTTCCTCTTCTTTTTTAACAAGCACCATTCCGCACTTAGGACAAACACCAGGCTTGTCAGAAAGAACTTCTGGATGCATGACACAGGTATATATCGCTTTCTCTTCTCCTTCCATCGAGTGAGTATGGTTATGATTCATATTTTTTTATTATTTAATCTAAAAATATTTAATCCGACTAAATTGAAAACGTGTTAATATAATTAAATATTAACACGTTTTCTCTATGATAACTACACGATATAGCAATCTCAATTTTTAAGAAGTTAAATCTTTTTTCTTTTCTTCAAATTCTTTTTTATCAATTTCACCTTTGGCGTATCGTTCTTTTAAGATATCAATGGACTTCTTTCCACTTTCTCCATTTGTTTTATTATTATGAACAAGCCAAACAATGAAATAAATAATTGCTCCCCAAAACAAAACCATCATAATACTACCACCAAACCAGCCCATCATACTTCCCGTACCCCACCCATTATATATTCCGTACATCATAATTTTTTATAATTTAATTATCTTAATAATGACGACTATTTTATTTGTTAAAAATTACAGAATTTCTCCTTTTCTTTCAAGTATTACATGATGAATTGTCCCGATTCCAAGCCATATTGCTATAAGAATAATTACACCAGCACAAGCCAAAGCATCAAACTTAGTTATACCAAATACAACATTATCAGAACCTCCGATAATTGCACTTATAAACACAATAATCCCAGTTACTCCTACAACAATACTAGCTACATGTAATAATTTTGATAATTTCATTTTAATTAGGTGTTAATCTGTTAATGTATTAATTATAATACTTTGAAACTATTATTCAATAGAAAATAATTGGAGAACCATTTCACCATTATAAAATAATGGCATATCATTATCAGGGAAATCAAATTTATTTTTTTCACCATTATCTTCATGTATCATAGCAAAGAGCTTAGGAGTTTTTTGACCTGAATCGATTTTAACACTGATATTTTTGTTCTCACCTTTATTGATTTTAGTATATCCAATTACAGGACCCTGTATTCCATTAGTCTCTGTCTGTATAACAAGCCAACTAGGAGATACTGCTGTTACACTCTCCACAACAACACTATCATTACTAATAAGCTGATTATTTACTTTAATGGAGGGTACAATATTGCTACCTTTCAACAGGAGAATAGATAATCCAACTATTACAACTCCAAATAATGAAAAAACAATTTTTTTGTTCATATTTTTATATTTAATTTATTTTACTAATACAAACCCTTGTCCTACAAAATGCATTGTATCAAGACTGGTTTTAGTTTCTGGTAATATTCCTGCGACCATTACATTATTACCGAAGAAATTCTCAATTGTATCACCAACTTTTGTAAACAATTTAGCGTCTATCATCATTTTTGCTTCACTAGATCCAATATAGATAGGTAAATATTTTTTATCACCTAAATATATCTCATTAAATCCTTGAATATTATTCTTTAATTTTTCTGGTGTTGGGATACTTTCATCAACAATCACTTTTGGATCTTTGATAAATGTTTTTACTCCGTACCAATCTGTAACTTCTATTAATGGAGCAACAGGTGCTACATCAAAGTAGAAACTTTTTATAATTTCTTTTTCTGCGACATACTTAACAGTAGCTCCATTTGTCATATTAGCCAATGTTGCATTATTTACGAAATGATAACTATCAATCAATGTTCCAGTAGGTTCAATAATTCCTACAATTTTTACACTTGGCAAACCAAAGAAGTTTGTCAAAACGTCTCCTGATCCTTTGATTAGGTTTTCTTTTATCATCATCATTGCTTCATCGTAACCTATAATAATTTCGTTATCACCTAAAACTAAGGTACCTTGATTAGCTTTCAACATGCCTGGCATACTATTTGCTCCTAAAAATAATTTAGGATTACCTTCGGCAAAATTTATCTTGGTCTGTCCATTTGCGATAAATGTATTAAGTGTTGATGCACCCTCAATAGATACCATTGGTTTAGGTCCTTCATTTTCCATACCTGAACTTAATTTAGCAAATTCTATAAATCCAAATGTAAATACAAGGACCATCACAAGCGGAGCAATTAATGATATATAATTTCTCTTATTTGGTTTAAAGTATTTTAATAATAAGGAATTACCAACTACTGAAATAGAACTTAACGCCATTGCAAGACCAGCTAATTCAGGTTTTAAGACTAGTCCAAAACCTATAAATATACGGGCTGCAATAGGTATTCCAATTATGTTATAGAATAATGCAAAAAACATATTTTGTTTAATCTTCCACATTGTTTCTCTTGATAATTGAAATGCAGTAACAACATCATTTAAATCATTTTTCATTATCACAATACCTCCTGTTTCCATAGCTACATCAGTTCCAGAACCCATGGCTATACCAAGATTCGCTTGTGCAAGAGCAGGGGCATCATTGATACCATCTCCGACCATCGCAACTTTATTGTTGTTTTGTTGAAGTTTTTTAACTTCATTTGCTTTGTCTTCTGGTAATACTTCAGCTAAAACATTTTCAATTCCAACTTGAGAAGCAATTGCTCTGGCAGTTCGTTCATTATCACCAGTAATCATATATACTGTGATTCCCATTTTTTTCAATTTAGCTACAGCCTCAAAAGAGGTAGGCTTCACAGTGTCAGCAACAGCAACAGCACCTAATATTTTTTCTTTAGTAGCTAGAATCATCGCTGTTTTTCCTTGCTCTTCTAATTTAGTTAACTTGCGATCAACTTTACTAATAGAAAGACCAAGGATATCTATGATCAAACGACGATTTCCAAAATAATATTCGGTATTATCAATTGTACCTTTTACACCATGCCCTGGAATAGCTGAAAAGTCTTTAACCTCATCTAAGCTAACTGATTCTTCATTTGCATAAGTATAAATTGCTTCTGCTAAAGGATGTTCTGACAATCTCTCTAGGCTTGCAGAAATTGTTAATATTTCATCTTCATCTGTACTTTCAAAAGAAATAATATCTGTAACTTCTGGTTTACCTTTTGTTAAAGTACCAGTTTTATCAAACACAACAGTATTTATGTGACAAGCTGCTTCTAATGGTTCGCCACCCTTTATTAAGATACCGTATTCAGCACCTTTACCTGTACCAACCATCAATGATGTTGGTGTAGCTAAACCTAAGGCACAAGGACAGGCTATTACAATTACGGCAGTAAATGCCATTAATGCAAAAGCTAGTGTTGATCCTAAAAACAAATACCAAACTACAAAAGTTAGTATTGCAATACCAATAACTATCGGCACAAAGACTGCAGATATTCTATCTGAAAATCCTTGAATTGGAGCTTTTGAACCTTGAGCATCTTCAATCAATCGGATTATTTGAGCTAAAGCCGTTTCACTTCCAACCTTAGTAGCTTCAAATTCAAAACTACCTGTTTTGTTTACTGTACTTCCAATTACATTATCTCCAACTTTCTTTTCAACAGGTAGACTTTCACCTGTAATCATTGATTCATCTATTGCAGATATTCCTTTCGTTATTTTTCCATCTACAGGTATTTTTTCACCTGGACGAACCATAATGATATCACCATGTATTACATCTTCAACTGGCACATCAATGGTAACTCCGTTTCTAATTACACGTGCAGTTTTAGCTTGTAACCCCATCAATTTTTTAATAGCATCTCCTGTTTTACTCTTTGTTCTTATTTCTAACCATTTTCCAAGAATGACAAATGTGATTAAAAATGCTGCTGTCTCAAAATATAACTCTGGAATTTTTCCATTAAGACCTATTAATGATCCAGTTTTTACAAAGTAATTTACAAAATTAAATAAACTATAAAAGAAAGCTGTGGATGTACCAATAGCAATCAAACTGTCCATATTGAACGTTTTCATTTTGAGCGATGACCACATTCCTTTATAAAAACCTGATCCAATTATAAATTGAATTGGGATAGTTAATACAAGAGAAATAATACCAACATACGGCAGAACTGCTGTTTTCCCTGGTATGGCAAAGAAATCTAGTAGCATGAAGTACAACATTGGGACACTCAAAGCAAAACTATACCAAAATAATTTAAAGAATAAATTAGTTTGTTTTTCACGTTTTTTGCGTTCATAATCTCCATCTTTCGAATCAACTAATTCTGCTTTATAGCCAGCCTTGCCTATAGCGTCAATTAAATTCTGTGTTGTTGCTTGTGATTGATCATAAACAATACTTGCTTTTTCTGCAGCAAAGTTAACATTAGCTTGTTTAACACCTGGCACTTTCTTTAAAGACCGTTCAATGATGTTTGCACATGAAGAACAATGCATACCAAAAAGAGACAAACTGATTCTTTGATTAGAATTGCTTTCAGTCACAACAGGTATTATTCCACTGGATTTATTTTGAGATTGAGGAAGTTTGACTATTTCTTTATTAGAACTTTCACCTGATACGATATCAAACAATCGAGCGATAGTAGTTGTTTTACTCAACTGACCAACCAAATTATCAATCTCAGGAGAGTTCTCAGGAATTGTAAATTCTGCGGAACGATCAGTTTTAATGACCCCATCAAAATAATGTTTTCCATTATCATCCTCTAAAACTTTTCCCTCTGCTAAAGTTTTTGATTCCAATTTAATTTTTAAAGGTTCTTTGCTATCCGAATAATTTGTTGAGATTGTTACATCCTTTTTATCATCTTCAGTTTTTGATTCAGATTGAAGTTCGGCATTATATCCAGCTTGTTTTATTGCTGAAACGACATCTTCAATGCTATTTTTTGAACTATCAAGAGTTAACTCGGCTATCCCTAATTTAGAATTAACAGAAATATCACTTACTCCAAGTAATTCAGACAACTCATTCTTGATAATTATTTCACAAGAACCGCAATGCATTCCTTCTATTAAGAAGGATAACTTATTTGTATTCATATTAATTAATTTCTACTTTATACTGACCTAATTCCTCGACCTCTTTTTTAAAAACAGCAAAGTCAAAATTTTTATCATATTCTAATAATGTTTTTCCTGTTTGAACATCCACACAACACGATTTAACTCCTTTAATATCCTTACAAACATCTTCAATCAATATTTTGCAAGAGTTACAGTGAGTGCCTTTTATTGTAAAAACAATATTTTTATTCATATATTTATTTTATTTAATCCTTAATAATTATTTCAGCCATTTTCGACCCCATACTACAAGTAATATTTAAGACGCCAGTTTCTGTCGGTGTAAAAGTATTTTTAATAACACCAATTTTCATTGGCATAGTAATATTGTATTTAGGTATAACCCAAATAGACATACAGCCACCAAGTGCAACTTTATTATTTATTGTTAATTCAATCGGTACCCCTTTTTTAGCAGTTAATGATCTAGGGTAAACACCTTTTTCTTGAGAAACTTCAATAGAGAGTTTTTGAGTATCTGGACATTTTGAGACAGCAGGATCACATGCTGGTGTTGGTGTTTCCACTGGGGTTTCTATTTTTGCACCAACGATTCCAGTAGTGTTTGGGATTACCGTAAATTGAGATCCACGTGTCATCATTCCCATACTACAGTTAAATGGGATTGTCCCTGTTTGTGTTGGAGTAAAGTTTATTGTTGTAATACCTTCAGGTGACAAATATTTACTTAATCCCAAGGATGGCATAACAACTACCTTTCCACAACCAGATGCAGAAGCTCCATCGATTTGCCATTCAACAGGGATACCCTCAACAACTGTGAATTTATTAGGAGTATAAGTGTAACCACTAACTTTCATTCTGACAATTTGTTTTCCATCCACTATTTCTGCTTTAGGCATATTGGAACTTTCTGTACCACTTGATTTTGAAGCAAAAATTGCGGCTGGATTAAAATTGTATCCAGCAAGAGTTATCCCATTATTTATGTTGAACAACGCAAGCATAACAACTAAGACCCCTGCAAACCGAAGGAAGTGTTTTTGAAATACACCTTTTGCAAAACTAGATACCGCACTTAATGACACTAATGCTGGCATTGTTCCCAAAGAGAACACAAGCATTGTTAATGCTCCAACTTTCCAATCACCACTAGCTAAAACATATAACTGTAATGCTTGAGTGAATCCACAAGGAAGAAAGAAGGTTAGGGCACCCAGCGTCATTGGGGCACCTTTATTATCTTTTCCACTTAAATCATGAATTTTGTGACTAATCCATTTTGGCATTCTTGGACTAAATCTTCTTAATTGTGGAAACAGATTTAATAATTGGAATCCAAGCATGAGCATTATGATACTTACAAATACCATAAGGAATCCATTGGCTCTTGGAGAAAGTGTAAAGACTGAACCCAATGCTCCTACTAAAGCACCAAACACTGTATATCCTAAAACACGTCCAATGTTGAAGTATATGTGTGGTTTAAATTTTTGAACTCCAGTAAGATTAGGATGTGCTTCGTTATATTTTTCCGCAAGTGCTAATAATAACCCTCCGACTACAGCTATACACGAAGAAACAGCCGCTACTAATCCAATAACAAATATAACACCATAACTCATACTGCCATCAACAGAAATACTTGGAAGAAAATCAAATTGTTTCAATATAAAATATAAAGAAACAATTATTAGGAAAATCCACCCCATCTGTAAGTAATCAATCGCTTTATTTTTTTTAACAAGATTATCAGGAATACTTTCATTACGATCTTCCCAAGTAGTTACATGATAACCATCATCATTAACTAGACTATTTAATTGTTTTAGATTTGGTTCCTGTGAACATATGAGTTCCGCGTGTCCACTTGCATGATTAATATTAACTTTTTCTACCCCAGAAACATTTTTGAATTTTCGTTCTATCAAGACTTCACAGCTTGCACAGTGCATACCATGGATTTTAAGTTTTACTTTTTTAAATTCTTTATTTTTCATAATTTTATTCATTTCAATAATAGTTTTTCATATTTTAGTTTGTTAATTTGTAATATTTAAGAACTTTATTTTTAGGAAAGTTGTTTTGTTTTGCAACCTTTAATAGATATTCTTGTAAAATCATACATCTAATAGTTAATAATGTTTTCTTAGCATCACTTATATGAACAAGAACATCATCTATACATTTATTACTATCAATAGCTTTGATTATTCTTTTAATCTTGTTTTCTTCAATCTTAAGCTGATGAATTATTTTTTCTTTCATAAATCAATGTATTTAATTACAACCCGCAACCAGTCTGCTGACTTTGAGGGGCAGGAGCAGACGCACCAGCATCACCTAAACCACAACCACTTCCACCAGCACTCTGACTACTAGGCTGTGTTACTTGAGAAGCAATATTGGCATAACCTCTAGAACTAGAATACTGTGCACTTAGCATTTCTTGTGGATTAACATTCTTCCAATCAATACCTTTACTTTGCATGTAAGTAGCAATAGTTAGGTAATTATTTGGGAACCAGTATGAATTGACAGTTAGTGCTGTATTCCACATATCTTGTTCACTAACACCTTGTGAAGCCATTAACTCAAGCAATCCAAGCATTGCCATTCCGTGATTACAATCAGGAAAATGAACTGAATTACCACAACATGGACGATATATACCACGAGATACTTTATCTACAAGGGCTTGCTGTTCAGGTGTCAGATTAACTAGTGTATGTTTACTGTAATGTTCCATTGCTCCACCTTTAGCAATAGTCCAACCTCCAGTTGAAGCAAATCCTTTTGCCCCTCCATACTGAGGATCTACCATTTCTCCTTTTTCTAATATCTCATTCTTGTTCGCTAAACCAAGAGCCCAAAATAGATTCAAAATATAACCAGAATTTTCTTTCGTTATTTTTATTTTTCCATTGTTTTGGTCAAGAAGTAATTTTCTATATTCTTCTGTAAACTGACCTCTTTGTTCGTAGATTGATTTGAATTTATCTGCATCAATAACGCCAGCATCTACTAATTTTGCTCCTAGATCGCCCCAAACCACAGGCAGTGTTACACCCTTTGCTGGTAAAACTTTTCCTTCTAATTCCGATAATGGTGTTTGTTGTCCCGCAGCATTTGCACTCTGTCCTGTCGAACTCTTAGGTCCTACAGTATAGATTAAAGCTCCACCTAAAATAATAGAAGAGATTAAAATACTTGCAGAAAGTATACGGTCCTTTTTAACCGCCTTAACCTCAAGTAAGTGATTTGATATTTCTTCTTTGTTTTCTAATAACACTTCATTTTGTTTTTCGTGTTCCATATATTATTTATTCATTACAACAATCAGCTAATTTGCCGACCAAGTCTTCGAGATTAGAACTTGTTTTTGCTGTATCCTTAATTAATTGACCATCTATTAATTTTAACTTTAGAGCCCAAAATATCGAGTAAACTTTATATGCACGTTCAAACATTATTTTTGCCTCATCTTTTTTATCATCAGATGAAAGCTTATTGCCGACTTCTATTAGCCTCATCGTGGAGGAAAGCAGGTGTTTTGATATACACCATGTCTCTCCTTCGTGATTTGGCATTAATTCTTTTAATAATTCTTTACGAAGATTTCGAATCTCATTTGAAGTTTCAAAATATTCATCTTTGTTTAATTTCACACCAGTAAAAAAGAAATGTTCTTCTAGACTAATTAAATTCATGACAGCTAGACTTAAGTCTTCTGTTGTTGATAGGTCAACACCAGCTTTTTCTTTTAAACTTTCTATTTTAATTAAGAATTCATCAATTGTTAGTTTGTTCATAAATTACATAAATAAGATTAAGATTCCAATAATAATCATGGCAAGACCTGCCCAGAATTTTAAGCCTTTCAAATTTGTTCTTTTCCAGTCCTGTATTTTATTTACAACTAATTTATCAGCAGATATCCATAGAACTGCAACAAGAGGAACGATAAGAATTAAGTTATAAAGGAGTAAGTAACCTGAACCAGCAAGATATGTCACTTGATCTTTCAATAGTCCGATGACCATTAAGTATGGTCCACCCATACAAGGAAACTGACAGATACCGACAAGTAAACCAAGCCCGAACGCTGCGGGAAAAGATGCTTTTTCCATTAGTCTTCCCATAGCTGTATGAGATACTGATGGAATTTTTAGTTTGATTGGGAACTTTGGGAATAACCAACTTAAAAGATTAATTAATCCGAAGACAATCAAAAGTGAAGCTCCAAGCTTTCCCATAAAATGTGGAGTGTTGAAGATATGTAAGACTTTTAGTATTCCAAGACCAATCAAGAAGTAAGCTGTGAATATTCCTGCAATATATGTTCCGCCTATTTGTAGAATTTTCTTTCTAGTTAATTGCATCCCAAATAAGAAAGCAATTGTAATCAGAAGAATTGAGAATGAACAAGGATGAACACTATCAAGAAGTGCCGATACGAGAACAAGGGGTAGAAGCCATGCACCACTATTACTTAAGTTCCAAATGAATGAAGATGTACCAGAATTATATTTCAAGAATATAATTCCCAGGATAGCAACAACTATGACAATTAAAATTGTTATTGTTTTTTTCATAATTATTATGGCGTTACCACCGCTTTAATTTCTAATTTGAGACTACTTCCAGTTGTGTCAGTAAGAGTTATGAATCTATCTATGACACCAACTCCTGCTGGACCATGAGCATTAGGATCATATACAGCTCTAATTATGCGACTTTCTCCAGCTTTGATTGTTTCGTCTAGAGGAGGTACATATCCCATACCAGGCATACCGAAAGGTCCTTTTGTTTCGCCATCAGGTGATACAAAGTAAGCTTTTGTACACATACATGAAGTCACAAGAGTTGGAAAAACAATGTCTTTATCAGTTCCATTAGTTACTGTAAATTCTTTAGTTACATCACCATCTTTCATTGAGATAGAACCAAAATCATACACATATTCTGAAGAAGTGAGAGCACTTTTTATACCAGAGTCTTCCACTGGTGGTTTTTGATTTTTACTACCCAACCATATTAGACCTATAAGGCCTGCCACAATAAGGAGGGTGATAATTATAGTTTTTTTCATTACGTTAGTAAGATTTATTTGATAAATAAACAACAAAAAAAGCCTTGCATTATTATTTACCAAAAGCGACCAAACTAAACTTGGTAAAATGCAAAACTATATTGTTGCTAATTTATATTTTTTTGTATTAAGAATACCGCGAGAAAAAACTTCTCCTAGATAATTAAAAAGATTGATTTGCGGATGTTGTTTTATATAAAGTCGATACCGAGAAGAAATTCGCCTAGTAAATTCGAAAAGATAATTTCTGTAAAAAGTAAACACTAAAGCCAACGCAACCATCAATAATAGAATACTCATTACACCTAAAATATCCTGAGGTAAACTTGTTGTCATTCCTTGCCAAAGAGTAAGATGTTCGGAGAAAGTCATAGCACACGCTTCTTCTGAACCACTAAACAAACAACTATTTTTAGTTGATTCAAGTCTCATTTCGTTCATATGATAGAGTAGTCCAAAAGAACTAATCCACAAGAAAAGTACAGCTGATATTATAATCAGTACTTGTCCAAATTTATTGTTTTTTGTCATTAAATTCATATAGGTAATTATTATATCATCATTTGTTTTTTAAATGCAACTAAATTTATACTTTTTATAGTATACCCCCTTGGGGTATACATGTCAAACTAAACCTTTAGTTCAATTTTCTTATTACTTAATAATATCTCACTTTTCAGACATCCTAAGAACTCCCTCTTTTCCTCCATAGACCCCTCTTGGAGTATAAACTTGGCATAATTACGTATATCTATATCTTTAATAACCACAGGGCTTTTTCTTCCTAATAACATACTTTCAAAAATCTTAAATCTTTTTACCTCACTTGTAATCTTTTCTCTCATCGGGACCGTCTGTATTTCAAGGTCATCAATAAGATTCTGTAACTGATTGATTAAGTCATCTTCGTTTATGTAACCACTTTTACACTTTGAATCTTTCGTCCTAGTACACTTGTAGTAAACATAGCGACTAGATGTTCCATCCTTATGATGTTTAAATTTCTCATCAGCTGTAATTCCTGAACCACACAAACCACAAGTCATAATTCTAGTGAATGCGAATTCTTTTTGTTTAGATCTTGGTTCCATGGTTTGGCTTTTAATTTGTCCTTGAACTAAATCATATAATTCTTTTGAGATGATCGGTTCGTGTGCTCCGTTGTACCAATTACCTGATCCTTTTGGAAACTCAAACTTTCCATAATAGAAAGTATTTGAAAGTAGAACATATAAATTACCCAAACTTAAATGCATATTAGTTTCTGTTTTAAAATCAAGATCATGCTTTAGCCAATGAAATACTTTTCTACCACTCCAATTTTGATAACCAACTTTTTCAAATATTTGTTTTATTACAGGTGCACGAACTGGATCAATAATTGATTCACATTTCTGATCCATTCTTTTAAACTTTGTATAACCAGTTGGTGGACGGCACGGCCACAAACCCATCTCTACCCTCGCTCTTAGTCCACGTTTTACATTTATACTTTTATTATCATTCTCAAGTTTTGCTTGAGAACATAAAATCATTAGGAGAAATTTTTCATTTGGTGAATTAGAAAAAGTTTGTCCAAAGGTTTGGATATGAATTAATTTCTTTTCATCCATAAGGTCAACAACAGTACCTAGATCTCCTGCATTTCTTGAAAGTCTATCAGGTGCCCAGGTTAGTATTCCGTTATAGATACCTTTATTAATCTCCTCTAATAGTTCTTTAAATACAGGTCTTTGACCTGAGGCTTTAGCTGAGTGTGATTCTCTTTTTATGGCTACTACATTGAGCTTTAAACGCTCTGCTATGGCTGTCATTTCCTTAACTTGAGAATCTATTGATAAAGCTTGTTGCTCATCAGATTCAGTCGATTTTCGTGCATACAGCACATATTTAATCCTTGTTTCGGTTGCTATTATTGGGTTATATATTAGCCCTATATTGGTTGTTTCCATACCTAATGATGTCAGAGATTTAGTCTTTTGCTAAGCCTATGCAAAACTAAAGATACGTAGTGTGGTCGTATGCTTCCTCTAAACAAAAAAGAATCTGGGCACATAAGGAGGATCCTCAAGAACATTTAATACAACATTTGAAAAGGCATCAGCTAAGTCATCATGTTTTTCTACACCAAAATGAACAATCTGAGAAATTAATTCCTCTGCTCCTGTTAGAGGGAAAAGAATTTTTCCAGACTTTATCATTGGAGCAGTCATAACAAGTCTACTTCTTTTATCGTGATTACCAGGTCTAATTGTTTTTACATTAGTGATACCTTCATTTTCTAATTGTTGAGGTAATGCTCTTTGATAAGCGACATCTTCAATTACTAAAGTTGGGGTTTTCCAATCTTTTTCACAATAAGAAGTATGAATCACTTTACATAAATCGACAGTCTCAGGGAAAGTCATTCTTCTATTAATAATTTTAGGTAAGATATATATTTTAGTTTCTTTACCTTCTCCCATAACTAATGCAGGAACCATGGCAGTATAATCAGCGGTTTCTTTTTGAGAGATTGCTAAATCTATACCTATTCTAATTTCCTCATTCATTGAATATCCTTGCCAGTCTTTCAAACCCTTTGGTATTTCGTTGTAGTACATTATCCATTCACGATAAATAGCTTGTTCTTCATTTGGAACTATATGTAATAAATATTCTCTTTGCCAAGAATATTCATTACCTGCTTTTCTTCTTTCATTTTCAACTTCTTCCATTGAAGGATATTTACCTGGCCATAGTATATTTTCATTTCTAATTAATGGATATTCCTTAAATATTCCATCAATTTCTTTTTTATCAACATTTTCTTTTATTCTCATTAACAAAGAATCTTCATGTAAAAGATTTCCAATAAGTACAAATCTAGTATTCTTTTGTCCAATTGGAATTACTTCACTAGTCCACCACTCGTAAGTTTTATTTCTTCCTTCTCTGGTTTTTACTGAATCTACATCTTCCACGTCATCTCCTATAACGAGATCAGGCCTATTCTGATTATGTCTTAATCCTCTAATACTTTGCTCAGAAGAAGCAACAGTAATTCTGGCATTCAATTTTGAAAAGACCAAAGAGAAAGAACCCCATTCCTCTGAAAATTCTTTAAACGGACCTAAGTCATTTTTTAGAAGATTATTACTTTCTAATTCACTTCTTAGGTTCATCATGTGTTGCTTTGCTTGAGTTTGTGTTTTACTTAAAATTAAAACAAATTTTTTCTGTTGTTCTCCTAGAATTGACCAGATTGAATAAGATGTATTTAGAATTGTCGATTTACTACTTCCTCTAAAGGCAACAATATATAAGTTGCCCAAGTCCTCATTTTGAGTAAGATTAAATATTTCATTTTGGTATGGAGCAGTCTCGTATTTTACGTAGTGAGAAAAATAGAAATGAAAGAAAAACCAATGACTTTTCTTGGTGATTTCAGTTCTTACTTTACGATCCTTAATCATTATCTCCATCAACTCAGGAGTTATTTTTATCTTTTCCATAATCTTCATTTTGATTATTGGTAATAGTTGCTCCTAGTTTAAGTGCTTCTCTAACAATTTTTTCTTGTTCAGGAGTAAGCTCTTCAAAATCTTCTTTTGTAGTAATTTCTATCTTACTCTTGTAATTATCATTTCTATGTTTCAACCAAAAAGAAATTGCTGACCAATTCTTTTCTTTGATCATAGTAAGCAATTGTGATTCGCTCATGTCGTTCACGAACGCAACGCCGTCAGCCATCGCCAGGTCCATCTTTTTTGAGAATTCACTATCTTCTTTTTTCCAACGATAGACACTATTGCGAGATAGCCCTGTTTTTTCACAAGCGACTTGGACAATGGGAACTTTCCTCAACTCTTCAAAGAATTGATCTTGTGATTTATTTTTCTTCATAGGATTCTATCTGAGCTTTTTTACCAGTAAATAATTCGTAACGTCTTATTATCAAGTCACAAAATTTTGGCTCAAGCTCTAAGCCATATACTCTTCGACCCAATTGTTCTCCTGCAAGAAGAGTGCTACCTGAACCCAAGAAACTATCTAAAATTATGTCATTCGGTTTTGTGCAACGTTTAATAGCTTTTTCATGGAGAGTTATAGGTTTGGAAGTTGCATGTTCATAGTCTTTAGCGGAAAGTCTTTTAGCAGTCCAAATCTCAAGAAAATCATCAACTTGTGCTACAAGTTCATTTCCTGTTCCAAATTCTTTATTTAATACTTCATTAAGATTTGTTACTGATTCTGCAAGGTATGGTCGTCCACGAATACCATAGACAGCAGGTTCATATGCTTTATTACAGAATATTTTAGGTACAGGGTTCTGTGAATTCTTCAGCCACAAGCACACTCGTTTATTAGATACACCAAGCGATCTGTATATATCCTGAATTAATCCGATGTAGACTTGATCACAATAATAGAAAACGTGAGTATTCGGATTAGATACAGCAAGTGCTGATTCTAAACTTTCTCGAATAAATGTTTTATATTCTTCAAAAGTTCTGGAATCTTTTACACTACCTCCGTATTCTTTATTTCCACCAATTCCACCATCATAATCTATATCAAGATTGTAGACGGGGTCACTATAAATCATAGACACCTTCTCATCTCCTAGTAATCTTTTTAAGTTTTCTGGTTTAGTTGAATCACCACAAAGAATTTTGTGTTTCCCGAGAATAATAATATCTCCTAATTTTGTTTTAGGTTCCTTTATTTTCTTTAATTCTTTTTCAACATCGAAAGAATCATTTTTAACTTCTGTATCATCATCCCAGAATTTAGCAATTTCCATATCTTCAAACCCTGCGAGCTGAAGAAGCTCCATGTTAAAAGATTTAAGGAGATCATAATCCCAGTCACCACCTAATTTATTTGAAGCAATTAGATATTGCTTCGATTCTATTTCTGTAAGCTTTCTATTTGGAATTCTTACATCAATTATTTCTTCTCCACGATCTAATAACTGTAAAGCCCTAATCCTTTGGTGTCCTGCCAAAATAACTCCTGTTTTATCAATAGCAGGAATCTCAACTAAATTATACTTCTGCAAACTTTTCTTGATATCTGACATTTGCTTGTCAGATATTTTACGAGGATTGATCTTTTGAGGGATAAGATCATTAACCTTTCTTTGGACCGTAGTCCATATGAGTTTACTCATATTATTTTATTAATAAATTTAATAAAATGTATAGATATAGAAAAAGCCTATTCCGTACACGAAATAAAAGAAGTTTGACTAAACTCAATTTATTTCTTGCGCGGAATAGGCATGCTTTGGTGGCGATACACTATTCTACTTTTTACTACGCAGAAACTAACAAATACATTGTAATCCTGTTATTTATTTTTTGCAACACCTCTGATAATTCTCTTGCCATTTTTACTTTTCATAAATTCTTTTGTATCTTTCCCTGCAAATACAGGAACTCCTTCTTTAGGAAAATGAAAAAATACTCGTTTACCCTGTTGCTTATATTTCTGTAACATCGCTATCATATTAGGATCTTGTTTAACCATATTTAAAAATTGAATTTTATTATTATCAGTATTTTCATTACTTAGGTTTTTAGTTTCAATTTTAGAATAAATTCTTCCTGGTTGATTTTGTTCAATAGACCTATCAATTGTCTTACCAACTGACTTAGTTTCCTTAAGAGTAGAATGTAACATAACGTCAGTTATTTCTAAAATAATATCTCCCTTATTAGGTCCTGTTTTTGGTTCATCAATTTGTACTTGGTATTCCATACCACAAGTATACCAAACATTTAGTTGATTTATACCCTAAAAATTGCAATTTTAAAGGTATTTTTAGAATTCTAGCTAATCATATTTTTAGTTCCAAAATATCCTTTAAAATATGAATTTTATCATAAAAACATCGATGATTTTTGAAAAGTGTTGACGTAATCATTATATTTTTACATAGTGTTGATTTTATTACAAAACTGTTGTCAAATATTTACATGGGGGTATATAATATGTATGCCCAAAAACATCTTGAGGACACATTATAAAAATAACATTAATATATGGCATATAGAAGTAAAATATATACAGCATTCGACGCAGATAGTGATATTCACTATTATCGATTAATGCAGGCATGGAAACAAAATGATAATACAGTTTTTGATTTCAATAATGCACATGATTTAAATGAAATTCGTTCATGGAGCAGTGAAGATTCAATAAAAACAGCCTTGAGAGAAAGAATTAAAAATTCAAAAATATTTATTCTACTTATCGGAGAAAAAACAAAATTCCAAAATACATACGTGAGATGGGAAATCGAACAAGCCTTAAAATTAGGTCTACCTATAATAGCCGTAAATCTAAATGGGAAAAGATCTATCGATGAAACAAGGTGTCCATTAATACTTAGAGAAAATAAACTGGCTATCCATGTGTCATTTAATAGAGCTATAATACAACGAGCAATAGAAAAATGGCCATCCTCTCATGAATCATATACGAGAGAAGGAAAATCTGAACCATATCATTATAAGGAATCAGTTTATACAGATCTAAATCTATGATAAGTGGCAGATGGTTTAAATTAAAACGAATTTGGTCTATGGTTAAAGACATATTAAGCGTCTTAGGTCTTTTTACTGTGATTATTGCATTAGTAGAATTTTTCCCATTTTTTGAGTCAACAGCAATTATTTTTAAAAAAACATCTAGTTTAATAATAGCTATAGTCATTTCCTTTATTTATAGTATCTCAAAAAATAGACCAAAAAATAATTTCGTTTTTAAAATAAATAACCGTGATATTGAACTTGCAATAAATATAGGGAGTATTGAAAAAGTTAAATCTGCCTATATTGTACCTGTTAATTCTGATTTTGATATGAACCTTAATGGAAGTGTTCAAGTTGCTCACAGTGTAAAATCTATGATTATTAAAAAATACTTTGACGGAAAACATTCCGTTATTAAACAAAAAATATCCAAAGAACTTAGGAGCAAAATCTATTCTGATCAAAAAAATGATGGAAAATACATACTTGGAACTACTGTGAGAGTCGAAACCGATGATAAGAAAAAAGCTTTTTATTTTGTCGTTAACTCGCACAAACTGAATGCTTCTAGAGTTGAAGCAGATGAAGATGGACTATCAAGAACACTAGGTGGCTTATGGTCTTATATATCTTCATATGGAGCAAAAGAACATATATCTATCCCTCTTATTGGAACTGGTAATGGTAGACTCAAAATGCAAAGAGAGGAAGTTTATAAAGAAATAGTTAGGTCATTCATAGCTTCATGTTCAGGCAAGAGTTATTGTGAAAAAATGACGATTGTTCTTCGTGATGAAGACATAACTAAATATAAAATAAACGTAGATGAATTAATAGAATTTACAAAATTACAAACAAAATATGCTGATTTTGCAAAAAACATAATTCCTAGTGCTTTAAATTCTATAAGTTAATAGATTTAAATTAAATATGAAATTATATAAAAAGGTTAAATTAATTTTTGATAAAAAATTTGAGAATGAAAAAAAAGATAAATTCATTAAATTTTTAATTTTTGTTATTGGTGTTATTTTTATAGGTATGCTATCAAAGATTTTGGGTGTTAATATGAATAGCTTAACAACAATTATAGTTCTATTTTTCTTGTCTATATTATTTATAATAATTTGGATTAAAGCTGGTATGTCAATCTTTAAATCTCTTTTTATTGCTGGTGCAGGATTTTCTTTAATCATATTCATTGCTCAGGAATATTGTAAAGTTCCAATGGAATTGCGCATTTCAGACAGCTCACTAAAAGTATTCATAGGTTTTGGGTTATTTTATACAATTATTATATTTATTGGAACATTGTATAAAGAATTATTTGGTGATAAAAATTCAGAAAATGATTTGAATAAAAAAGGAACATTTAAGATATTTCGAGAGATAAACAACGGTAAAGATCACTGGTTAGTTTTATTAATTTATGCAATAGTATTTGGTGTATTTTTAGGTCAAATTTTTCAAGTTTTATATCCTATAGTAAATAATATTTGTATATATAAATAATATGAGTGAACTAAAATCAAACCAAATACAAGTAAGATTTAAACCAAGAACTTTAAACCTTGAACCAAAAGACATATTAAATATTTCTCATTTATTTGACGGAGAAATTATTGAAGATCCACTTAAAAGACATGAACCTGGGACAACTTTTGTTATGAATCATGGAGATATAGGATCTGTAAAATTCCCCAACATAATGTTTCCAGCACCAAATCCAATTGAGTTTTATCTTTTTTCAACATATAAAAGTCTAGAGGAAATAAGAAGACTTGAAGTTGAAATAAAAAATGATGTTAAAAAAATAAATTTACTTTTGTTGCAGAATATTAATTTTTGTATTTTTTCTATTACATCTTTAGAATCTTTTATTAATCAAATTATACCAAGTGATTTTATTTATAATGAAAAAGATAAACGCATTTCAAAAACTGAAATAGAGTCTAGCTGGTCTATAGAAAATAAGATTAAAAAGGTCATAAAAAATTTAACAGGAATTAACATAGCTGAGGATTATGAAAGATGGATTGGGCTTATGGAATTAATTAAATTAAGAGATGATATTATTCACTTAAAAACAGCCCAACCTTCTGATTTTAAATCATATCAAAATTTATATAAAAGATTACTTGATAATAATTATGAAAAAAGTTATGAAATAATTAAGGAAATTATTACTATAATTGGAACATCCTCTAATAAAATATAAATGTCAGCCTTGGGACCAACAATAATTTTTGATAAATCATTACTTCAATCTTTAAGTGAAGATGAAGCTGTTTGGCTTGATGCATTTTATCATTCAATAATAACCCCATTATTTTACATTGAAACATTAGCTGATTTAAGCAAAGAGTCAGAAACAAGATCAGCAGAAGAAATTGTTCAAGTGATATCAAAAAAAGTTCCAGAAATGGGGCCTAGTCCAAACACACATCATAGAGAATTATGTATCGGTGACCTTTTAGGTTATCCAGTTAGTTTTTCAAGATACCCGATACTTAATCATGGAGAATCATATATTATGGAAAATGGTAAACGTGGTGTTGTGTATGATCAACACCCAGAAATTAAAGCTTTTCAAAGATGGCAAAAACAAGAGTTTGAAGAAATTGAAAAAGAATCAGCTTCATTGTGGAGAAAATTATTGGCAGAATTTGATTATGATTATTATTTGAATCTTATACAAAATATATTAGGTTCAGATTTTAAAAAACCTAAGTCACTAGAAGATGCTTATGATACAGCAGATAAAATAGTAAAAGGTCATGGTAATAGATATAAAACTTTTAAACTAGTAAGAGATTTCCTTAATATTAACGACAAAGCATTTAAGGAAATAATAAGTATGTGGAATAAAGAAAATATGATTCCAATTCAATCTTTTGCACCATATGCTTCATATGTTTTAAAAGTAGATATATTTTTTATTTTATGCACTAGCACTGGTTTAATATCTAGGGATCGTAAAAGTAATAGAGCAGATATTGCATATCTTTATTATCTACCATTCACTAATATATTTACTTCATCAGATAAATTACACAAAAGAGCGGTTCCTCTATTTTTGGAATCAGACCAAAGATTTATTTGGGGTGAAGATTTAAAAAAAGATTTATCCGAATTAGATATGTATTTTGATAATTTAAAATCCAAGGAAGAGAAGAGCCAAGGTATATACAGTTTTGCGTGGTACCCACCAGATAATAATAGATTTTTAACTACTAGATTGTGGGATGATATGAAACCTTCATGGAGGTTAAGTGGTGGTAATTCTAATAACAAAAATACATCTCAAGATATCAAAGTACCAGAGGGATTAAAAGAGCATATGGATAAAGCATTTGAGAAAATTAAAAATCAAGAGGGTCAAAAAATTCCTGCTGGGTTTGATCTAGAAGAAGCAAATGATATTGTTATAAAAAGAATGGTTAGAGGCCAAAGAGGTAAATGGCAAATATTATCAGATAATATTATAGAAGCTCAAAGAAGAAAAGATGACACTAGTCAGTAACTTTATATGCCTAAGTACTGTCACTTTTGTCACTTTTTATAGTCTCACGAGAAGGTTAAAACTTTTAAAGTAAAATTAGTAAAACAAGCTTTACTGGGCAATGAACCAACTGGTTCTATCTCGAGAACCCTCACAAAAAATTCCGACTTATGTCGGTTTTTTTGTTGTGACCCTAAGCAAGCAAACTGCTTTGCTTGCGTCAGAGAATCGAAAAGCTTTTCGTTTTTTGATGTTAATCAAAACGAAAAGGTGTACTGAACCTGTAAGGTTCGATAAGCGTACTCGCGGTCTCTGTTCCCTACGTCACGTGCGTCAGACGATTAGTAAATCGAAAAGATTTTCATTCTCTCTGTAATATTACAAAAACTATAAAAAACGATAGAGGGCAAAAGCCATATCGTTTTTTAATTATTTTCTTAAATGAAAAATTTGAGAAATAGTTTTACTTTGGTCCCAGAACCTAATTTCAGCAACAATACTAAATTTTCCAATTGGTATAATCATATTTTCTACAAATTTAATTATACATTTTGTGTTTAATATGGCACTCATTCTAGGTTTTACAGCCTTAATTACAGCAAATTTTTTTTCTTCTGGAAAAATAAAATATTCTGAAATATCTGTAATATGCGCACCTCTGCCAGATGTAATTTTTATGACTCTCAAAGAAATTTCCGGTAATTCATTAATGCATTTTATTTCCCAATCAAAATATATTGACTCTAACTCGTTGTTAATAATAAAACTAGGATTTATTAAAAAGGTTTTACCTTCACTAACAAATGAAGGTGCCGAGTGACACCCAATAAAAACATTTTTCATAATATTTTATTTTTAGAGTTCAAAGCACTGCGAGCAATATTTTTATTAATTTAACACATATTATAATTTTTGTCCATTCCATTTTATTATCCGCCATCGAGAATATTATTTTTATAATATTGTTTGTATTAAAAATAAAACTAAAAAAGAAGCAGTCACTTGTACTGCTTCTTTTATTCATTCTTTATTCAAATAACTAACTAAATTTAACCAATTACCCTGGAAGTGATAAAAATTACCAATTCAGTTTCTTTGGCTGCCTTATTTTGGCTTCCAAAAACAAAACCAACTAATGGAATCTTGCGAAAGAATGGAATTCCACTCTTCTTATTTTGATCCATTTTTGTTATCAGACCTCCTATCGCTATTGTCTCTCCATTCTGAACTTTTAATGTAGTCTGAGTAGAGCGACGAGCAATTATAGGCAACTTCTGACTAGGTCCACCATTTGACTTGAATTCCCTTTCGCCGATAATATCAGCAACTTCGGGATTAATAGCTAGACGAACCTGACCATCACGAGTAACGAAGGGTTGTACTTTCAGTTTAATACCTACAGATACTTCCTTCGTTGTAAAATAGTTATAAGCAGCACCTCCACCAGAGAGTATTAAAAATAAATGCTCTTCGGTAATGTTCAGTTCTGCTTTTTCACCATCTTCTACGACAATCCTGGGCTCAGCGATTGTTTTGATTTTAGTGTCGTATCCATTTGAAGATAAAAAGGCACTAAGACTTGAAGTAAGATTTGAAGACATAGCGGTCGCTCCACCTTTTATAATGTCTGCAATACCAATGGCACTCAAATTAATGTCGCTCCATTGTACTCCAAGGTTTACACCTTTACTCCACTCTACCATCACAAACTGTGCCGATATTTCAATCAATCTTTTTGACTTGTCGATTAATGCGATATCTCTCTCAATACGATTTATCATATCGGGAGTTGCAGTGATTGTGATAGTCTGACCATCAGCTTTAACGAACGACTGAAAAAATGAAGATAACTGAGAAAGTACCTTTTCAGCACCTCTGTTTGTTTTAATCACCTTTGTAACAGTTAATGCGTCAAAACTACTATTCTCCGGAAGTGATTTACCCACAATGTAATAATTACCATCTTGTACATAACGATATTTGTATCCACCAGGATACAAAATCATATCGAATGCTTTTTCAAGAGATACATTGTTAAGAGTAAGTGATACTGAGCCTTCAACTGTATTATCAGGAATTATATTAACACCTGACTGAGTAGATATATCCATCAAGACGGCACGAATGTCGGTCTCAACAAATACATTACTTACAAGAGGATGCGTTGCGGTACCCTTTTGTTCTTCTGTTATCGAAAGATACTTTACCTCTGTGGCATTGTCTTCTGTTTGTTCCAAACTTTGGATTTCTGCCTGAGTCAAAGTTACTTTTTTGTTAACAGGGATAGGTTCACGAATTGTAGCACAGCTTACTATAAGCATGCTGATACAAACTACTAAAATTAAACTTAACTTTTTCATTTCCTACTTTTTAAGGTTTAGACTAACTTCTTTTTTTGTTTCGGTTTTTTTCACAAGATTTTCTTTCAATCCAGTTATAAATACTTTCATTTCAGCACTTTTCCCTCTATCTGTTTTAAAAGATAGAGTCGTCTCTTTTTCTTGAGACAAATCGTAATCAGTTGCAGAAATTGTAAGCATAACATTACGCACTTCGCCAGGTTTTAGATTCAAAATACTTGGAGTAGCTTGAACCCAATCGCTAGATGCTATATCCACATTCAAAACTCTGTAGTCGGTATTTGTAACTGTGACCACTTGAGTTCTCCTTCCACCTTTTGGAATCAATAGTCTCAACTCCTCGTTTTTTAAACTAAGGAATTCGTTACTGTTTTCATTAAGTGATATTTTCCTTTTTACAGAAAATTTTTCAATTTGCTTGGCTTTTTTGAAGTCATAACCATAGTTATATGACACTTCTGCCATATAGTCACCAGTCGGCAATTGCCTTCTGAGAGCTCCTTCAAAATCGCGCATAGCATCAGGAAAAATAAAAGCTTCTTTTTTTGAACTACTCAAAGCTCCTAAATCAAACTTCCCAAAGTTAACTCTACCATCTGCACTCCTTATTATGGCTTCAGCAACTACATCTAGATGTATATCACCAGTGTTTTTAAAAGTAGAAGCTATCTTTACAATGCTGTCTGTTTCAAGAATTTTAACTTCAGTAACTTCTCCTTTTTTTTCATAAGCTCTACCGGGAACATCTAAAACCACGACTACAGCGACCCTTGTTTTCATTTTAAAAGCATAAGGATTCTTCTCATCCTTAATTTTAGTAAATTTATCAGGTTCTACCATAATCACAGCATAGTACTCTCCAGGTGTAGCATTGGAAGGTATGGAAACTTTAAATTTAATTTCTTTTGCCTGATCTTCAAGTAAAGAAATTTTATTATTTTCCATTTTTATCCAATTTATTGCAGAATTTTTATTTCCTACAATAGTGTCAAAAGATAAAGTTCCAACACGAGACATAAAAAGGTCTGAAGGATATATTAATAAATCCTGATTATAAGACCCTTTAGTACCCGTTAAATTTATAACAAATTCTTGACTTACACCACGAGCAATAGTCATATCAAACCGAACTGGTGACACTTTTACAGCATACGCATAACTTATAAATAAGATAAGCGTTAAACAAAATAAAATTTTTCTTTTCATTCCAGCTTTTTTTAAATTTCTGTTAGATATATTGTTATTTTTGCATTATAAGTTCCTGCGTCATCAGAATCTATTTGATTCACCGAAACAGTTTTTGAAGAAACTTGAACTTTCAAGTCAATATATAAAGTATATGGTTGTTCCAATATTACAGGAAAAACAACTACTTCAAGTACTGACAATTCTTCGGGTGTTTTATTCTCGAAGATAAAAGGTTCAGTTATTCCAGGAGAAAATATTTTTCCTGAATATAGAGTGCTGAGTTTATCCATATCAGAGGATTCTAGTCCAAAACGAAAAGACTTTCTCTCTTCTATTTTTTGTAGAACCATTTGATTTGGATTTTTCTCAAAAATTACTTTACGAGGACCAATTAAGTTTTCACTCAATATTGCCCCATTTATAACACCTAAACTTTTATCTCCAGGGATATTTATATTTTTCAATACAACTTCCTGAGATAAACAAAGTATTGGTATTAACAAAACAAAAACAAATAGTAATTTCATTCTTTTTTCCTTTCATTTAGTTAGTATTTAACTTTCAAATATCCTAATAATTTGCTGTGAATATATCATAATATTGATGTTTTGTCAAAATTTACATGATGCAAAAAAGGCACCTCATAGAGATGCCTTTTCTAAAATTTAAGAATCCTTTAACAGGATACTTTAACAAAAATGCTTAATAATTACAGAGCTACCAAAGTAACAACCATATTCGCTGTGTAGGTTCCTTCATCGGCCGACTGCTGGTAAGTGAAAGCAGGATTAATGACTGTTTCTCTGATTGGAATACCGGCATCTTTATCATTCTGCCAGTGTGAGTTCACGTGTGCAAGCATTGTCATTTTAACCTGACCATTGTGAGGAGTTTCAGTAAAATTTGCTGTCTTAGGAAATGAACTTGCTCCAAATCCCCAAACATGACCAAAAGCATCATTCTGAACTTCACCATTAGTCCAAATACCAATCTGGTAAACGGTATTCAAAACATCCCACCCAGCTCCATGAGTACCTTCTTCTACTTTAGCAAAACGCGGAACACCTTGGCTAGCCGGATTGTCACCTGCAAGAGTTACAGAAAATCCACAATTTGCATAAGCGAGATCCCATGATCCAGTGGCCGGATAGTACAAATCCATGTTCCCAGGAGCACCATAGTACACGTTGTGAGTTGCTGTTCCAAAATTAAAAGCAAGCGGGCCCGTAGTCGTTTCAATGTACTTTGCAACCTGCATCGAAAGATTAAAATTTACAGGAGTCTGTGCATTCACATAAGCAACTGTAGCGAACATAATCGCCAAAACAAAAATTAACTTTTTCATAATAGAATGATTTAAGTAAATAAATAAAAATTAGAAAAAAATTGGTTTTTTATATATAGAGTGGGTTACCCCGAGTCTTTAATATTTTGGGCGAATTTGTAAAAACGCATGTTTTGCTCTCAAGCAATACAATTTGTAAGCATTTTTAAGAAACATGATTTGACTAAAATCTATCAAATATGTATAACTCTGTCAAATTGACAAGCATCCAAATAAATGTTTTATTTACTATGGTAAAAAACGTAATTATTGGTTTTTTTATGCTAAAAGTTATATTTATTGAATTAATATAATGAATATGTAAGCACCATCGTTCTCTCTACATATAAATCTATAAATATTCTATAAAATCTGTCAAATTGACAGTTATATATGCTAATGTTAAATTTATAAAAAATACTCTCTTTAAATAATCAATTCACTTAAAAAAAACTAACCGATGAAAACAATAAAAAGGTATTTTTTATCTGTATCAAAGGAACCGGTAAACTCTGCGTTTCTTGTAATCTCAATAATTTCTGTTATATTAATTTTCATTAGTTTAGCCTTTGTAGTAATTACAAACAAAGAACCAGACTGGAAATTAATATTTGTAACAGTTGTAATTTTAGTCCTTATTTTTATTATTTTGGCTACAATTAACACTGTTGTTGTTAGAAAGAAAATTACAGTAATTAATCTTAAAAAAACCGAGATTGGTTATTATTATATTGATGGTATAAAGGAGAAATACAAACAACCCATTTGGGGTAAATTTCCTTTTACTATTGAATTAATAAATAAATTAAAGAAATGATGATGAATTAATCTAAATTAAAAAGGTCAATACTATTAAGTATTGACCTTTTTTATTTATACCTACTAATTTTTAGCTAAATACAAAGAATAACAAATATAACCCTTCCCTTCTACAAACATCTGAAAAATATTACCCCTGTTGGAAATTTTACTTAACCATAATTGCCATATTTCAGCACCAACTTTAAATATTAAAGCATTATTGCTATAACTCGCAATGGTTGTAGTTAAATAGTTCGTTTTTAAATCTAAAATTTTGATATTAATTTTTTCATCTGTAACTTTTACAGCAAAAACAAAATCACCAGATTTCAAAATACCATTGAATTTTTTAACACCACTTTCGGATTGAAAATCATAATCAGAATCACAAAACGGCAGCTTATAAGCGGGTACGACGATCATTTCAGAACCTATCTCCGATACGGTAAAATTTACTTGATTATTGGACAAAATTTTAAAATCTTCTATTTTAAGCATAGAATTATTTAAAATCTCTGGAGTACTTTTTAGTACAGGAATTATAAACAAAATATCATTCGGAAAATAATACCTTTCTCTTCCATCGATACATAGGACTTTCGCCTCATCGATTCCGGCTGATTTAATATACAATGAATCTGTCGGACCATCTGATGCTTCTTTTTCGCAACTAGCAAAAAATATTATCCCGATAATGAGCAATATAAAACTTTTGTATAAATACATTAGGTTTGTTTTTTAAGTGAAGATTTATCTATTTCCCCCGTTATACCACAAATATGGACTTTATCAAATTTGAATTAAAATTGACACTACAATATAAATATGATTTAATACCACCAAATGTCATAGTTTTATTTGTTTCTCATTTTGAGGATATAAATAAAATGATTTAAAGCTATATATCATGGTGAAAAATAAAATTTGGTCTTGGATAATTAAAGTGTTAATGCCAATTGCCTTTTTAAGCATTGTAGTTCTATATCTTTGTAGTTGCGCCGAGCAACAAAAAATAGCTGGGACTGAATATCTTGACGATTACAAGATTAAAAGTTCGTCAGTTTTTTTTATAAGAACAGAGGTAAGAGTTGATTCTCTTGTTATCCCTGCCAATACTGTGGGAAAATTAAGAGAATTAAACCCTAATGAAAAAGGCGGTATCAATATGTTTATATTTGATTTTAATCCAAAGAATGGGAAAGAAATCTCTCTCCGTTTTGTACGAAAAGAGTTGGTTGAAAAAAGTCCAACAAATAATCCCAGAACATTCATCTTGAGAGGTGAAGCGGAATCATACGAAGGAAAAAATTGCAGGTATAAAAAAACCCTGAAACTTCCAAGTATTCCAAAAGGTGAAGAATGCGTTCTATTCTTTAATCAATAAACAATACTCTACGCCTTAAAAATACAAAAGCCCAGAATCCAATAATATGATTCTGGGCTTTTTTGTATACTAAAAATATCATTACATAGTAATGAATTAGATTAGTGCAATAAATTTGCAAAAACGGTCCTTACTCGAATATGGATTGGACTTAACTTATTTGACAATTATCTAAACAAAAAGTAATCTATGGATAAATTCGCATAATTTCTAGCTAAAATTTAAAAAGTTATGAAGATTATTACTCAAGGATTGAGCAGACTGGTCTTCATACATGGAGACTATGCTATCAAAATTCCGTGGATAAATTTTGTTCTGCTTATTAAATGTTTTTTAAAATATAAAGATGAAGGTATTTTTAATGAGAAAGCTAATCGTTATGGTAAAAATAAAATATTATCTATTCCTTTTTATATCTTTCATATATTATCTTCAAACAGAAGAGAGTATCTGTATTTTAAGAAACATCAAGAAGAAGAAACATTATTGCCAGTAATAAAAGCATTCTTATTTGGTTATATAATAATTCAACCAAGGGGTAATGTTTTTAACTCTTCTAATCCTCGATGGGTAAAATTTCTAAAGAAAATTATCAAAAGAGAAATAAAGAGTATTGATTTTCTCAAACCAGAGAATTTTTGTGAATTTAATGGTTTAATAAAAATGCTTGATTATGGTAATGACCAAACCCAAGAAATATTAGATTTTCATGGATTTGGAATAATAAAAGAATGACCCTACAAACGAAAGTTTAGGGTCATTTTTATTTATAAATTTTATTCCAATCGAATTTCTACTGGGCTCACGCGTTGAGAAAAGAGACTCACGAAAGTGAGTCTCTTTTTTTGCGTGACCCTAAGCACATTACCTACGTCATGTTTGTCAAAAAATCGAAAGACTTTTCTAATTTTATTCTAACCTTTGAAATTTCTTACCAACCTCCTTTTCTGCCGAGTCTGATAAAATACCCTTACTTTTAATATCCTCAATCATTTTTTTTCTTTCTTCATCTGAGACATCCCTTTTTGATTCATAAATATCTTTTGCTGTAACTTCCTCTAAATCATAGTCTGACTCCTCTATCATTTTACTTTCGGTTTCTTTTGGTAAAAATTTTATTTTGTATTTTTTTAACTCCCCTTTCTCTGTCTTAAAAATGTAGAGAGGGACATTCATTTCCTCGGAATAATTTTTCATTGTATTCAACTGAAATTTATGTGCAATTTTTTTTTGCTGTCTTTCTTTCTCTTTTCCCTCTACGTATTCATTCCATCTTTCATCAATTTTATTTATTTCTTTTTGTATTTCTTCTTGGCTCATCTCTCTTCTACTAGAATTAACAATATTTTCCATTAATTGATTCTTTTTTGGATTCTCCAATGGTAGTTCAGAGTCTTCTTCAGTTAAATCATAAAACAAACCAGCAATCTGAGGGTTCTCTACTGTAAGCTCATTATATCTGGAACCTTCTTCCGCTGTTTTATTAATATCTATTTTTGATTGAATTGCGGTTTCGTTTTCCGCTCCAAATTTTGGAATTCTCTTATATAAACCATGTGCAACTGACCCAGAGTCTTCTGACTGAGCAGTTAAAACTTTTCCTTCTCCTAAAATTACACCACTAGGATAATATAAACCATTTTGGCTTTTGTCTGATGACGGAATAGATGTTGAAATTGTTGGAGAAAGACCAGAAAGAATTTCAACACTAGTCCTAAAATCTTGATACCCATTTGATTTTAATATTAGATTGTTTTCTGGAGTGCTTTTTCTATCTAAAGAAGTTAATGGTATTGCATGAACAATCACCATATCCTTCTCCTTCATTATCTCTGCTACACTTCTTTCTTTTTCTTGAGACTCAAAGTTTTCTTTCTCTGAAGCAGTCTTATCATAGAACCCACTTCTGACAGCTTCAGCATCTTGCCCAGAGTTTCTAGCTTCAATTATTTGTTTTGCTACTTTATCTCTATAGTCTGGATGATGATAGGCCTTACTAAAATTACCAACAGTTGAGTTAACATTTTCAGAAGCTTCAGTTTGAACTTTTTCAACTTCATTATCTATATTAGATAGTTCATTATCTAAATTAATCTCATTTCTAATTTGTTCTTTAATTGTTGGGTCGTCGAAGTTAACAGTGCTTTCAATCTTTTCAATAGCCTCTTTCTTTGAAAGAAAAGAGTTCATGTATCCCTTTATTTTATCAAGTATTTTATTCGCAAATTCTTGTCCACTTTCTTTGTTTTCTAAAGTAGCTGAAACTTGTTCTTTTACTTCTAGGGTTTCTGTATTTGATAGTCCTTCTTTCATATTATTGTTTTAGAATTGAATCCCTGACTTCTTTAATTCTAGCTTCTTCTAATTTTTGACGATAGGTTTTAAGTAGGTCCTTTCTTTTATTAAGAAGATCACCAATTTTATTTGTAAAATTAGTGTATATTTCATTAATTTTAGATATTATATTCTTATCCTGCATTTTGTAATTATATCATTATTTTTGAGTAACATCACATTAGAATAGAAATCAACATATTATTAATAATCGAGTTCCAGCAAATTAGTTGTTAACCTCATCCATTGTTTCAAAATACCTCCACACCCCAGCTTTGAATAACAACATCAAAGTGTTATTATCTAACAATAAACAATATAAAATTTATGTTTAAACCTGACCAAAAACCACCTCAAATAAAGATTGAAACTATAGAATCCAAAAATGTAATTGTAGCTCCAGCAGGAGAATCATTACTATATCCAGGACAAAAAGATTCTCTTTGGCCTAATGAAATCAATAACAACAAAGAACTAATAGAACAAGCTCAATTAAGACAAAATTTATCAAATCATTTTGATTCACTTTCCTCTATTCCATATACTATGGAGATAGAAGAGATACTAGAGAAAAAACTGTTACCTATAGAAAAAGCTACAGATATGTACAACAAGCTTTCAGAGCTACTCGAAAGTGACCCTTACAATAATAGAATGGTATTATACTTCCCTTTTGAACTTTTACCACAAAAAGATATTGAAACTGAAAATAAAGAACTCTCACAATCAATAAACAATTTCTCTACTACTTATATGGAAAAATGGAAAGAACTTCTTTCTGTTAATGATTTTCGTGCAAATTTTATAGATGGTGACCTACTTGAACCAGAGCTAAGAAATGGACCACACGAAAAAGTAAACAAGGCTGCTCACCTTATACCGATTATTGTGAAGAAGAATCTACTACCTTTTTCTGAAGTAATTAAAATAATGGAAGATAGTGACGACAATGTTTTAAAAAATAGTATTGCTGACACCCTCCCCGTCTTAAATGATATGGGTTTGATTTCAGAAAATGATTTTGAATTGATTTTAAATTCAAAAGAAATATTAATTAGAAATATGTATCCAATCATAAAAGCTGGTGAAGGAAAAATAAATAATGAGAATGTAGATGAAAAAAATTATGATAAAAATTGGCTAAGTGGAATAAACGATGAAATTGAAAAAGACTTAAACCTATCAGATGGCAAACAGGAAGAATTTTCTAATTTTACAAAAGAAAGAGCGGCTTGGATTAAACAAGAAAATTTAAAAAAACTAATAAATAAATATTCCGATAATTTATTTAAGGGCATAGAAAACGAATCTCTATCTTTGAACGATATCCAAAAATGGATGGAAGCAAACGAAATATCTATATCTAAACAAATCGTAATAGATGGTATACGTAAGTATATTGAAAATAAGGCAACTACAAATATAGAAGAATCTCAGAAATCATTAGAGAAATTTGAACCAATATTGCAAAGTTTACAAAACGAAAGTACACCAGAAGTAGAAGATGCTCTTATTGGCACATGGTCAAGATTTGCATCTGTTGGTATTATAGACGATAAATATATAGATAAAAATAATATCCAAATACAAAAAATTGATACTCCATTTTTTTCAAATAATAAACAAGAAACAATTGAAGAAATAAACTATATTTCAAAAATAACCGAATCTATTGAAAATAATACTGAACTTAGTAAGTATATATACCCTATTTCAATAGTGTATGGTTCAAAAATAAAAGGTTATGGAACAAAAAATTCAGACACTGATATCGCTATTTTTGTTAAACCAAATGTTTCTAACGATGAAAAAACAAATATTAGAAAACTTCTAAATGAAACATTTACAGAAAAAAAAATAAACGGTAAAGCTCTTGAATTTTGGCTAAAAAATGAAGGGGGTGAACTACAGATTCAAGATTTAGAAGATAGCGATGACAAACAAGCAAGCAGTGCAACAATAAGCGTACTACTAGAAGGTGCATGGTGTGGTAAAAAAGAAGCAATAAAAGAACTATATGAAAAATTACTTCCAGGATTTTTATATTCTAAAGATAAAAAGATAGCAGACATAGATGCTCGCAGAATATGGATGAAAGAACTCGAGAGAGATACTCTCCAATACAGATTACTTCACAAAGGATATGCGCGTTTAAATGCGGAACAAGGAGGAATTAAAACTAAAAACTCTAAAGATATTGATGGGAATAGTATGTTCTGGGATTCAGGATACCGAAGACTAGCAACAAAGTTATTTATCACAAAAGTATTTTTACCTCAACTTGAAAAATAAAAAGACCCACCGTAAAAATGGTGAGTCTTTTTGTTTTTTGTTTAAAAGAACGATTACAACTGCCTTCCCATGTTTAAAGAGGCATTACCTTTGCCAAGCTTATCCCAGGGAATTTGTGCCCCGAGCATGTGAAGTGAGGTAAAGTATTGAAGTGCTTCATCACCATCGGCGATGTCTTTTACTTTCAATACTCCAAGTACGAATTTAGAGAGGTTTGTTTCCAAACGCGGATACGTAGCGGGAACATCTGCTTTAAGAGTTCTCAACATTTGTTCGCGGTTAGCAACCCCAATCATTGATGGCAGCTGGGTATTTTCAAGCATCTTTTTAATACTTGATGCTTCATATGCCAAAGCTGCTGCAATCTGGGCACCTACTCCAGAAAAAACTTTGTTTATACCATCGTTCAAGGCGTCGGCCTCATCACGAAGTGTTCCAGTTTCAGGAGGAGCAGAGATCATTCCTGCAGGCACTTTACCACCAGCCATAACAGTAGCCATGATGTTCATCATCGTTCCCGGGTTAGAAGCTCCTTGTTGCCATGCATCAACCCAAGCTTTAAGCTGAGCATAGAATGACACAATCGCAGGCCACAAAAGTTCATCAACTTTTTTAAGGAAAGCATTTTTCCTGGCATCAGTAACAAAACTCCCGTCGAGACCATCAATGGCTTCAAAGATGTCAGCATAGCTTTTTCTAACAAGTTGCTTTCTGATTGCAAAAAATTCTTTTGCAGGAACCGGTTCTGCATTAGCATCAGCGAAAGTTTCCATGGCCTTCACAATTTTTGAAGGAAGATCATAGAGACCAACCTTATCGGCAAGAGCCGCTCTGATTGCAGAAATCACAGTTGATTGTTCTACCTTAAGGACTCCGCCGGCACGTAAAGCGCTGAGCCATGATTCTTCTGATGGTATTTCCGGCAAAACATCTGCGCTAAACGACATTGCTGTGGTAGAAACAGGATTTTCAATCTTTGGAAACAAAGTTGCTACAATTTTTCTCACAGTAACAAGTCCGGCTCCAGTTTTTTCTTTGATATCCTGCTCTGAAAACAATTTTAAGTCTTCAATGGTCACAACACCTTCGTTGGCAAGGTTCTGAATTTGGTCTTCATTAAGACCTAACCCAATCAATAGGGCTTTCAATTCTTCATTCATCTTTTTGTTTTTTAAGTTAGAAAAAATGGTTTAAATCAAAATTTTTTATTGTAATTTCGTTTTTTAAATTATTTACTTTAGAAGAACTTAATTCTTTCAATCTTAGTGCATATATTATATAACATCTGCCGTTTTGTCAAGGGGTAGATTTTAGATAAAAATAAAAAAAAGGTGAAGCCTAAGCTCCACCTTTTTAATCAATTTACATAAGTATTCTGTCGTTTTCGGACTTACCAAAACTCGCCATTTTTACTGGGACTTTCAGTTTTTCTTCAAACACAGATGAACATAAACGTAGGAACAATTCTCTCGACATCCCTTTGATGTCATAGGATTTTAGATTTGGAGTGCATCTGTCTAATTGCATGGTTAGCAACTTTTGATGCTCGACCAAAGCTTGGTCATCTACTGGCTTATAAACTTTTATCTTTCCATCTGGCAAGAAAAAATCTAAATCATTGTTACCATTGTAACTATCACAAATGTCCCATTTTTTCAAAAGTTCTATTTGATCAAGCCAACTAACAGAAATCCCATCAAAAAATTCAGGCCCTCCGCAAATATCGATAGCGTATTGTAATGACACAAAATCAAGAGCTCCAGCACGAACTTTACCTTGCCAGCGATTGTCTAACTTATTTCCATCTGGAATTAAATTTTTAGTCATCTCTTGATCGTAAGTAACAATAGAGCCAGCTCCATGTCGTACCTGGTAAGCACGAGTAGCTCCTAATTTTACCAAATCACCTGAAAAGCCATATTTATTTAGCATTTCAATGTTGAGCTGAGGTAGAATTCGCAATTCAGTAACGTGAGGTTGGAAACCGTACAATCTATCATTCAAAACTCCATGAGAACTCTCCATCACCATGACTCCATCTTTTTCAAGAAGATTCCTGAAATAAATTTCATCTGTAATAGTAATTTTTGAGTAAACTTCATTGAAAACATCAACGATGCGATTTATAAAATCACTGTCGTGAAATAAATCAATAAACTCGGAAGCTTTTTCAATATCTGCCTTATGAAAATAATCTAACAAATTGCAATCATAAGAAAGTATGTTTTTGAATTCTTCAAACTTTCTTTCTCTTACTAATTCGAGTTTTTTTCTAAGACTTGGACTGTTTAAATCTTTAGCATAAATTGCTTCATCGGGAAAATCTTTCTGATCGCGAAGTGTTTCTCCAACACCTACACCAACGATACCTTTAGGATTATCTTTTCGAAGCAACTCCCTGAACCTTGAACTCAAGGTATGAAAAGGAGTCACACAAAGACAATTTCTATCAATAGTTAGATAATCAAAAATGTTGTGAATTCCCCATTCATCTTGCAAGTTACTTGCTTCAATCAATAATCTATATGGTTCAATAACCATTCTCTCGCTAATGTAGGTTTTTGAGCCTTCAAATGTTCCACATCCAAAATGATGAAAATTATTTTCTTTACCATCTGAAGTAAAAACACCGTGGCTACATTGGCACCCACCGACTTTGATAAATGTATGGGCTTTCTTAACAACACCTACTTTATGTGCTGTTCCACCTTTTACATTATCACCAAAGCCAACATCAACTATCACAAAGATTTTCTTTTCTTTCATTCGTAAAGTTTTTTAAATGAGGTGACCTAAATAATTTATAGGTCACCTCATCAATGTTTTACAACCATTCTGTTTTAGGAGGTTCTTCAGAACCATCTTCTTCGGGAATTTCATCTGTCGGCCATATATCTCTCTTTTCTTTGAACAAGTCACCCTTCAGTGGGATTTTGTCAAAGTTTTCAAGTAGAGCTTGTGCACCGATTGGAATTCCGGCTACGGCGCGTTTAATCATCTTGGCAACGTCTTTTGAAACGTTTGCCTCGTTGACCAAAAAGTCTTCCAGATCAGATAGGGTCAAAACTCCTTCAGTTAAGCCGATAATTGCAGCTTTTACTTCGGGTAAATAATTGGTGTCTTCCAGGTAAATAATCCTGTTTTGAGCAATTACAGTAGTCCAGTAATCATTGGCTTCACCGTCCATGTCTACAAGAAACACGAACGCATGAGCTCTTTCGAGCAACTTGTCTATCACCTGTTTTACAGAAGGTAGATTGTTTGGGTCAATTTCAAAACCGTTTTCCTTAACCTTATCGAAAACTTCTTTTCCAAAAACCCTTTCAAGCTGCGATTTAAGAACTGGCTCATGAGAAGGCTCATCTGTTACAGTAAAGTCGTAAGACTTTAAACCATAGCGATTAATATCTGCACTTGTCAGATATGCTCCACCGAACAATCCATATTGAGGATCTTCTCCGTGATTTCCCTTTCCTCCACCCTCTGGCACCATAAGCGTCATTTGCTCGGCAATCTTTATCCCCATTTCGGCATGTGACCGGCAGAGAATGTAATCGTCCAAAGCATCAGCAAAAATTGCATTGATCATCTGAAGGTCATAGCGCCCAAGAACCTTTCTTAAAAGTTCATATGTTCTTGGAAGAACTCTGAAAGCTATGTCAACATTTCTCTTGAATGAACCCGTTGTATCGAGTCGCTCTTCGACAAGCATTGCAATCCCCATAACCAGCCTGAATAATAAACCTTCGGGTTCCATGCGGTTGAGAGAGCGTCTAATGACGCCATTACTTGCTGGATCCACCAGAGGATCAAGGCCTAAGCCTTTTTCGTGACGTTCCTGCGCCTTTGAGGTTACGTGATCAGTGTTTACATTACTTTTAAAGTCTTTGTAAACCTTGTCTGATAAGACATCTTTGTCGTTCATTTTAAATGATTTTAATTGTGAAAAAATAAAAAATTTACTTTGTTGTATAAGGATGGAATTTACTCGGCCATATAGACCTAACAATTCCATAAAAATCAGAGTGTGCAAGATAAGCATCATGATATTCTCCTCGAATCAATTTTTTTAATAAATCTTGATATCGAGAATCTTCCATTTGTTCATCTTCGGGAATTTCTCCTGTCGTAGGATTTCCACCTAAAAGTTTTACAACTTCCTTGGTGACACCAACAATTTCAATTAAGCATTCTTTTTGCTCCAACTCCCTGTTCAAAATCAAAGCATCTCCCCAGTTTAAAACTGAAACATAATGCTGTGCTTTATTTACAAGAATATTGTCTGCACTTAAATCACGAACCAAAACATTTTGACCGTGAGTAAAAACAAGCATTTTCAAAAGTTTTCCAAGAATCCAAACACTTGTTTTTGGGTCGATTTTAACCATATCCCTTTTTGTAATAAAAGAGATGGGTGCTAAATCACTAGTTTGTTTTGAAACACTCGTGAGTCCCAAAATTAGGACCCTGCGATTTTGCTGTTCCTTACAAATAAATGAATCAACAATCTCTGGGAAAAAAAAGTGGTTGTTCAATACTGAATCCGGTCTTGTTCTTTTCTTTGCGTATTCAATCTCAACATTGTCCGAAACCTCTTTTAATGTTTTTAGGATATACTCCTCTTTTTCAAGAGTCCCATTTTCAGCTTTGCTTTTGGCAATTTTAAGAAAATAGGTCTGTTCTCCTTCCAAACATTCATAGAGATTAAAGTTTGGATTTGATGCAAGCTGTCTTACAGTAGCATAAATCTTGTTTCCTGTTCCTTTTATATTCATACTTTATGTATTGGTTTTTAAATAGCATTTTTTGAAATAATATCATAAAAATATGAAATGTCAATGCATATCTAAATGTAAATATACAGCATTCTGTAATAATTTTAATAGTCTTAGTACTGCCACTTTTTATAATCTCACAAGAAGGCTAAAAAATTTTAAGTAAAATTATTAAAACAAGCTTTACTGGGCAATGTATCAACTTGTTCTATCTCGAGAACCCTCACAGATAAAATCCGACTTAAGTCGATTATTTATTTGTGACCCTAAGCACGTGACCTTCGTCACGTGCTTCAGACAATTAGTCAATCGAACCGTGAGGAGAATAGAAAGATCTTTCGTTCTCTAGTGCTAACTAGAGCGAAATACCTCAATTAGTTAATTGACCTACTGGGTGACTACGTGGTAGCCGATAAATGTACTCATAGTCTCTGTATGGTCACACATTTTAAATATCTAAAATATTGATATTAATATTGTAATAATATATATTGGAAAACTAATAATAAATAATATATTAGCATATTTTTTATTAAATATTGTTAAAGAGTAAATCATTAAACTTAGAAACACAGAAAGATACAAAATATAATTGGCTACTGATACAGAAGATTCTAAATACTTTAATATTAATAAACAAGATATTATTAACATTATAATTGATAAAGATCTAATTTTTGTAATTGATATTATATTGCTTCCAGTTAATAATTTTATATTGTATCTTTTAATTTCATAGATAACTGAAAATATAGAAAATAAAATTATTGTTATAATAAAAGAATAATAAAAATATTGTATTCCATCAAATTCTCTTCCTGTAGGACGAAATATTGATTTTAATATAATTAATATAAAAATAAAAAAAATAATAGACTTAATTAATAAGCCAATATAAAAAGATACGCGACTTTTTGTTTTCTTTTCGTTAATAATTAAATTACTACTATTTTCTGTAATATTTTCCATTATTAAATTATAACTTATAATTTAATAATTTAATATCTTAAATCCCCTTATATTTTCTATAATCGAATTCCAATAAAATAGCTGTAGGACCACATATTTAATTAAGATATTTTACTCAAAATATAATTTGCGGTTTCTTCTGGATTCTGGTCTCCGTTATCTATTATTTCTCCAAATTTCGGATTATGTATACCAACATCATAATGATATTTAATTCTTTCTATTTCCCAACTATCTAATTCCCTACTCCCTCTATTAGTCAGTACTTTTTCTAATTTAGGAGAAAGAGTAAATACAAATATTTTAGTATCAATATCTTTTAATTCATTCATAATAAAATCATGATTCTTTTCGGAAAGTGGATACGGAACTATTACATTCAATCCTTTGTTTGAAAAATTTTTAATTAAGGAAACTGCATTCTCTAAATTTATAGGAACAGCCTGATTGATAGGCATCCAATTTATCATTTGTCTAAGTGTATCTATTTCCAATAACGCGATATTAGAAATCTTTTCAGCTAATATGTTAGCAACTGTTGATTTACCTGAATTTATTGAGCCGTTAAGAAATATGATCATATATTTTTAAAACACTCTACTAATTTAGTTTGCATTTCTTTAAGTTCTTCTTCAGTTGCCTTCTTTGCTCTTTCTGGATTTAATTCATTACCATTATGTATAGGAACAATATGTATATGACAATGAGATACACCCAATCCTTCTATTGCAACACCTACTTTTTTAGCATTTGTTATATTTCTTAATGGTTTTGATATTTTTTTAATTATTTGAAATACTTCATCATACAAATCATCATCTAAATCAAAAACTTCTTCAAAATGTTTTTTGGGTATTAAAAGAATATGACCAGGGTTTATTGGATTTACATCCAAAAACACTAGAAAATTATTATTTTCCCAGACTTTATATGCTGGTATTTCATTTTTTATTATTTTACAAAATATACAAGACATATATTTATTCTTTAATTTTAATAGCAAGAACTCCAAATTCTTTTTCTTGCTCCTTGGTGTAGAAATTATAATAAACTTTTACCGCTTCTTCTACTGTATTTTTATTTGGAACTACATTATTAACACCCTCTTTGCTTAGCATATCTTTAAAACTCTCATATATACTTATTCTTTCTATATTAAATTTTTTTCTTTCAGGACCAATAAGTAAAATATCTCCTATTTTTAAATCTTTAAATTTATCCTTATTCAAACGACCTTCAATAATCTTTCGGCCACTTAATATAAAAGATACATATGGTTCTATTATATTTAACGTTAAGGTTGTCATAATATAATTACATTTTAGCATTTTAATTATAAATATTTATATCCCCTATATCCTATATAGTTTAATTCTAAAAACTTATCCACGTGGTTCACCACGTTTTTTACTTATTTATTTGATAATTTAATCTCTTATCTGTATTGATATAGCATTAATACTCCCGTCAGGATTAGGTGTGCCATTGGTCATAATATTCTCACCAACAACAACATCTGAAATTAAACCTTCAACAGTTTTTTCAATTTTTGTTACAGGTGAGAAAAAGATAATTTTTGAACCACCGTCTCGAAGCTTCACTATTATACTTTTATCATCCATAGAAATAACTTCTCCAGAAATAAAGCCACCACCCATTCCCGTGCGCATTCCTTGATTTGACCTTCCTTCAATATTTTGATTTATTCCATTTTGAGGAAAATTCCCTTGTCGATTTGCAAACTGACTGGTAGGATTTTTAGAATTACTAAACATCATACCTCCATAAAAACTAATCCCTGCTATCGCCAAACAAACTACTACAATCCAAACATTTTTTTTATTTTTCATCTTTTTGTTTCATTTTTATTTTATTAATAATTCTTAATTCTTAATTATATTTACTCATATCTTAATGCCTCAATTGGGTTAAGTTTTGCGGCACGTTGTGCTGGATAATATCCGAAAACAATTCCAATCAAAGCTGATACTCCAAAAGCAAGCAGAACTGATTTTATAGAAACTACTGCTTGAAGTATTCCAAAAGAATTTATAAAAAATGCTATTCCCCAACCAAGAATAACTCCAATTAAACCTCCAATGAATGTTAAGATTATTGCTTCAATTAAAAACTGTCTATTTATATCTCTTCTTTTCGCACCAATAGCTTTTCTTAAACCAATCTCACGAGTTCGTTCTGTGACAGTTGTAAGCATCATATTCATAATTCCAATTCCTCCAACAACAAGCGAGATACCAGCTATAGCTGCAAGTAATGCAGTAAGAGTACCTGTAATAGAAGATGCGGTAGCAATAATATCAGCTTGATTCATTGTATTAAAATCAGCCAAAGTTGGATCAGAAATGTTATGTTCTGATAAAAGAGTAGAAGTAATATTTGTTTGAAGTTCTGTCATTAATTCAGAATTTTCAGCTGAGACGCTAATAGAACTCACATACTGGTCACCGGAAAAATAACGTTGAGCAGTTGTGAGAGGAATGTAAATCATATCATCTGGATTTTGAAAACCTGAGCCACCTTTTGCTTTTGTTATTCCTACTATTTTAAATTGTGTATTTTTAATACGAATTATTTGCCCCATAGGGTCTGTACCGTCAGGAAAAAGATCAGTGACAACTGTCGGACCTAAAACTGCAACCTTTGCTCCACTTTGATTATTTTGATCGGTAATAAAATTTCCTTGATCAATTTGTAAATTACGGACATCTGTATAGCTTGAAGTCACGCCATCAACTGTTGTATTTGTATTTGTACCTTTTGCTGTCACCTGATAACGACTTGAAACTTCTGCCGTCACAGCTTTCACATAATCAAGTTTGGTTATAGCTGTAACATCTTGCATGGTTAATGTTTTTGCAGAACCACGTCCTTGATTTACTTGCTGACCAACACCTCTTGGTGCACCTGGAGAAACAACAATTAAATTTGCACCCATTGATTGTATTGAAGATGAAATAGATTTTTGAGCTCCAGCTCCAATAGCCGTCATGGCTATAACTGAAGCGATACCAATCACTATACCAAGCATAGTTAAGCCTGAACGAGCTTTGTTGCTAGATAATGAAATAAATGTTTCTTGTAAAATATCCTGAGTTTTCATATATTTTTAATAATTCTTTTTTTATGTAAGCCATTATCAGAAGTTATCAGCCCATCACGAATAGTAATAATTCTATCTGCATGTTCAGCTACTTCATGTTCATGAGTAATTAAAACAATTGTATGACCTTGTTCTTTATTTAATTTCTGGAAAGTTCCTAAAACAATATCTCCAGTTTTTGTATCAAGATTTCCAGTAGGTTCATCGGCAAGAATAAGAGTTGGATTATTTACTAATGCTCGAGCAATAGCAACTCTCTGAATTTGTCCACCCGAAAGTTGATTTGATAAATGTGAGAAATGTTTTTCATCAAGACCACTAGCAAATAAAGATGCTTTGGCTCTTTCAACTCTTTCTTTTTCTCCTACACCATCATATATAAGTGGTAATGCAACGTTACGAATAACAGTTGTTCTTGGAAGTAAATTAAAAGATTGAAAAACGAAACCAATTTTGTTTTTTCGAATATCAGCCAATTTATCATCTGAAAGTTTAGAAACATCTTTTCCATCAAGAAGATATGTTCCAGAGGTAGGATTATCCAGGGCTCCTAGTATATGCATAAGCGTAGACTTACCAGAACCAGACGGTCCCATTATGGCAACAAACTCGCCATCGTTAATGGTAAAACTTACACCACCCAAAGCACTAAGTGGCTCTCCTCCAGTGTCATATATTTTTGTAATATTTTTTATTTCAATCATTTTAATCGTGTGGAATACCCATCCTTGCTCCACCAGTACCACCAGTAGTTTTATTTCCACCAACAGCACTCATTAGACTTGGGGCTGTTGACTTCACTGTAGTATTAGACCCGGCTATGGTTTTAGTAACTATAATATCCCCTTCTTTTAATCCTAAAATAATTTCTGTATTTGTATCATCAACCAAACCAATTACAACCTCTGTCTGTTTAGGAGGAATTGTCGAAGGGGCACCTTGTAAACTAATTGAGGAAGACACGAGCGGAGTATCAAATGTTTGAACAAAATTTACTCCATTTTGATTTTTAACAGCATTATTTGGAATAATAAGCACATCTTGCACTATATCGGTGATAATTGATGCAGAAACACTCATTCCTGGTTTAACTCTATCATCTGATACATCAAAACTAATTTTTACGTTATAAGAAACAACTCCCTGAGAAACAGCACCAATGGAATCAATCTCAGAAACTTCACCAGTAATGCTCAGAGTATCAATAGCATCAAATGTAAGAGTGGCTTTTTGTCCTAATTTTATTTTAGCAATATCAACTTCATTGAGTGATATGGTCGCTATTTTTTGTTTAGTAATAATTGTAGCAAGTGTTCCAGAAGCTATATCTCCTACTTTTGCTGTGACTGAAGAAATAGTTCCATCAAATGGTGCATAGACATAGTAATCAGCTAATGCATCTTTTGCATCCTGTAAAGAATTTTCTTTTTGTTTAACTCCAAGAATAGAACTCTCTATATCTAATCCACCATTAGTTGAATTGTCTTTATAATCTTCTATATTAGTTCTGGTTGAAAGAAGATTTGATAAATGACTATTTATTGTACTGGTATAATTTCCTAAAGTATTCTGATAAGAAGTATAATCAGATGGTCTATCAGTTTCATCTGCCATATAATCTACGAAATTTCTATAACTCTTTACCGCATCTGAAATCAACTTAGTTGTTTCGTAGGTTTCGTTTATAATTTCTTCTATTTTTTCTACTTCTCCATCACGAGTTAATAATCTATAATTTTTTTGATTTATAAAAAAAGAATTATTAGCTTTATAATATAATTCTTCAGCTTTGTTTCTATAATCTCGAGCTGTCTTACTAACCATTCTAGCTGAATTATCAGATAAATTTTGTTCTACTAAAATACTCTCTAATCCAGTCAAAACCGTCGGTAAATCAAGAAAAGCATTTGAAACATCATTAAAACCGTCTTCATACGCCTTATTTAAGTCTGCACTTATATTTTCCTCTGAGTTTTGATTTTCAAGTTTTTCTAGTGATAATTTTGAACTGGCTAAACTTAACTCTGCGTCACGAACAGACCTCTCTGCATCCTTAGAATCAAGAGAAAAAAGTAATTTACCTTTTCTTACAACATCACCTGCCTTCACACTTACATAAGTAATGTAACTTGATGTCTTTGCCTTCAAATCAATAGAACTTGAAGATTCAACTTGACCACTACCAGCGACAGAAACAAAAACAGAGCCTTTGACAACAGTAGAAGTAACATAGCTTGTTTCTGCTGTTGCTTTAAAAATTAATTTATCACCAAAGTATCCTAGGATAATTACAGCCATTAAAACAACTACACTAATAGTTTTGTGAGAATAAATATAATTTTTAATATTTTGAAATTTTGTTAACTTAGAATTTTCCATATTATTGAATTGGTTTTATTAATGATTGATCTAGAGATGGTAGTGGTCCTTGTGGCATGCCAAAAGGCATAAGCCTGACAAGTTTTGCTACTATTTGACCTTCCTCATTTGGAGAACCAATCACCACAATAAAATCATCTACTTTTAAATCACTTCCATTTATATTCTCTTTCTCAGAACGAATACTTGTGTCATCATTAATAAGAATAAATTTTTCTGTACCATCTTTGTCTTGTACTACAATTATAGGTAACTCATTTTTAATAATTTTACCCACAGTTCCATGTGCATTAGGAAAATTTCCTTGATTCATCATTCCTCCAATTGGAAAACCTTTATCACCACCTCTCATCATTCCAAAATTGCGTCCATAATTTTCACCCCAATCACGCCCAAATGAAGCCTTGTGGAAACCCACAGAAACTCCAGCCTGAAAAATAAGTGAAATTATAAACAACACCCCAAAGATTGATGCAATAACTAAAACTTTTTTTGATTCAAAAACTTTCTTAATACTTTCTTTTATTTCTTTCATAAATAATAAATTATACTGCTAATAAACTAGGACGAACTCGAATATTCCGTGCTATAAAACGTAATGATAATATAAAAATAAAAACCAAAGCTAGAGATAAAGTTAAACTAATCATTGGTATAGATTCTGTTATAGACAAGATAATTTCTTTCCAATATGAAGTAATATGGCCATCAGAAAATACTAATGATAAATACTGATAAAACCCAGATTGAGCAAAATCTGACAAAAGTAATTTAAATGCTGGAAAAAATCCCACAAAAGAAAAGACTCCAATAGTAGAATTTACCCAGAGTTTAATATGGGCATTTTTTCTGTCCTTATCAGAAATTGCAAGTAAAATATCATTCGAAAGTCTATTTTCGGGTATATATATAGCTTTTTTAAATATATTATTAAGATTATTATCCACACTTATATATACGAAGGTCAATCAACATTTGGTGCAATTATCTTCCTTAATTGAGAGATAGCACGAAAATGATGACTTTTGATTGTATTTAATGGTTTTTTTAAAACTTGAGATATTTCATTAAAAGTCATTTCTTCTTGATAGTAAAGAATCAAAACCGTTTTATATTGTTCTGGTAGTTTTTCTAATAATGAATTTAAAAAATCAGAATCTTGTAATTTTTGTAATGCTTCATCAGGTAAAATTATTTCATCTTTTATATTTTCTTCAAAATTATTTTCTTCATCATCTAAACTAGAAAATACAACGACCTTCCTTTTTCGATTAAAATCAATAACTGTATTTCGAGCAATAACAAAAATCCAAGTTTTAAAACTTGATTTATCTTTATTAAACTTTTTAAGATTTTTCCAGATTTTAATAAAAATTTCTTGAGTAACATCGTTTGATTCATCACTTCCAACAAAACGTCGAACAAAGTTATAAATTTGCGGAGTATACTTTTCTATGATTTGTTTTAAAACTTTATCATCACCTGAAATATATAAATTAATTAATTTAATATCTTCATCCATATTTTAGATATTAGCATCTTATAATAAATAAACATAAAACCATTAAATCTCCTTGTGTTATCAACAATAGAGTTTTAATAAATACCTGTAGAGTCACCATTGACAAAATGTACTTTATATGATATATTAGGACAAAATTGCCGAAAGGCGTCACCTTAAAAAACACTAATATTATGGAAACTTCGGAAAAAAGATGGATCATTACTGGGATTCTTGTAGTTGTAATTTTGATTGGAGGAATAATCTACCGTTACAATTGGTGGACATTCGTAGACAGTTATGAACTGGGCTATAAATTTGACAAAGCTACAGGCCAAACTACTATGCTTACAAGAACTGGTTGGCACCGTATTACACCCTTTTTTGTAGAAATACATACTATCGATACACGCCCCGTACAAATTCGTATTGAGGCAAATATATCAGGTAGTAGTACTAGTACGAGTGGTGTAAATACTCGCGTGCTAAACGCAATGTTGGTACGCTTCAAACCGGTAGGTCTCATTCAATTACTTGAATACCACGGAAGAATGGATTACGACCAGGAAACTTTATCGCAGATATTGAAAATATATGCGTATGAAGGATGTGCAACAGATGGTTACAGCAAGGAACATTTACAAAAGAAATATACGTTCCTTGAAATTATGACCACAACATCAACAACAGCAGATACTCTGCAAAATTATCTACCTGTAAAAACGCAGTAAATGAAAAAGAACATAAAAATTGTGAGTATTATCGCAATAATAATTTTTACTTGTTATCTTTCTTTTTACCACTACACGGATAGTTATGAATTTGGTATAACATTCAATGTTTTTACTGGTGAATTAAAATCAGATCAACGTGCTGGACACCATTTAACTTTACCGTGGGTTTTGGCAACAAAGATTGATACCAGACCCCAAAGAGTTTGTATTACTTCTGCGACTCGCAACATGGATTGCAGACTCGTACAGTTTGACACTACGCAGTGGAAAGAACTTATAAAATTCGAAGGCTTCCGTTATTACTGGTGGTATAATCGTTTCTCGTTCAATTCTGACCAGGAAACTTATAGAGGAATACGAAATCTTTTACTTGGACATTCTTATGGTAAAAGTCGTGGCTCTTTTGTGAAAATAATCCAAGAAGTTGGCGATGAAAATTAATTTTTATTGTGTTAATGAAATAGAAGCATTCAGAAATGGATGCTTCTTTTTATATTCAAAATCCTTAAATCCACTTGAATTTTATATGGTCAAGTTCTAATAAACTATCCGCAAATCACCAATTCTTGCCACATGAACCAACAAGAACAATTATTACTAAACGTTGACAATAAATATTAAAAAGAATAATCTAAATTAAAACCAGTAAACAAAACTAAAAAAAATAGACTATGGATTTAACAATTTTGGCTACTGATATCATCTATTTAGAATATGATGAGGAAAAATGGAAATTATTTGTCGACTATTTAATCCCTGAAATCGAAATGTCTGGGTTAATAGAAAAACAAACTGAACATGGAGAACCGATTGAAATTAAATCAAAAATTATTATCGACGAAGTAATTTTACCGGGTACATTTTTTACCAACAATAATTGCTACATAGAAACAACTATGGGTGAAGAAATGACTTCACAATTATCCTTGTCAACCAGAGTTTTACTCGGTAATTTAGACAGTCAAAGGTATTTACTGCATGGAGTTATGTTGTTAAGTGAAGGAAAAATTAAAAGACCTATTTTTATTATATTATGGAAATATATAGAAATAGCTGTTTATACTTTTGACTCCGTTGGTTTAAATTTTACTGGATTGAACTAAAAAAATGACATTTAAAATGCCTGCAAAGATTAATCTTTGCAGGCGTTTATTTAATTGACATATCCCCCGATAAAGAGTAATTTTAAGATAAATATAGTCTTTGATATTCACTAAAAACTAGGTTATGAAAAAGCAACAAAAGAAGCTTTTTGTCTTGGACACAAATGTCATCTTGCATGACAGTGAGTCCCTCTCATCTTTTAAAGAGAATGATATTGTGATTCCTATTGAAGTTATTAGCGAGTTGGATAAGTTTAAAAAAGGATCTGACTCGATTAATTTCAACGCGAGAGAAGCAATCCGGGAAATTGAAAAATTACCTGTTAAACTTCTTTACAATGGCGGTGCGCCTTTAGGAGAAGGCTTGGGCAAGATGAGAATTATTGTAGGATATCCTTTTCATGAGAATGTAAAGAAAATTTTCTCATCGAAAGAAACTGACCACCTGATTCTAAATGCTGCCTACAATCTCTCAATTGATGATGAAATTGTGAAAAAAGGAATTAAAGTTATTTTAGTTTCTAAAGATGGAAATCTTCGCTTAAAAGCTGGGGCTTTGGGAGTAGCTGCCGAAGACTACAAGAATGATATCGTTTCAAATGTAAATTCATTCTATGCAAAAGCACAAGAAATTATTGTATCTGAAAAAGAAGTTGAAGAATTGTATTCCAAGGGAAAAATCAATTTACAAAAGAAAGAGAATCTATACGAAAATGAATTCATTTTTCTTGAGTCTGAAAAAAATACAGCTCTTGCTTGTTTCAAGAAAAAAGAAATTCACTTGGTTACAAAAGGAAATTTAAAACCTTTCGGAATAAGCGCATTAAATGCTGAACAAACATTTGCGATGTCAGCTTTATTTGATCCTAATATTTCTTTTGTAACTCTTGTGGGCAAAGCAGGTACAGGTAAGACTCTCATTGCTGCGGCTGTAGGATTACAACTATTAAAGGAGAATAAAATGAACCAATTCTACTTTACTCGTGAGATAATTGGACTTTCGAACAAGGATATTGGATATTTACCTGGTGATACAAAAGAAAAACTTTCTCCGTATATGCGTGGTATATATGACAATGTTGCTCTTATTAAAAGCATAGGGAAAAACAAGGAAATAATTGACAAATTTGAAAAGGATGGGATTTTCATCATGGAGCCCCTAACCTTCATTCGAGGGAGGAGCATTCCAAAAACATATTTCATTGTTGATGAAGCCCAGAATTTAACTCCCAAAGATGCAAAAGCTATTATTACTCGCGCTGGAGAAGATACAAAAATCATTTTTATGGGTGATGTAACCCAAATTGATTCTCCGTATCTCGACCAAAATTCAAACGGGCTAAGCTATGTCATTTCCAAATTTAAAGGGCAAAGCATTTATGCTCATGTTGCTTTAATGAAAGGAGAACGCTCTTATCTGGCGGAACTTGCCAGTAACCTACTTTAAGAATATTCTTAAAGATAAATACAAAAAAAACCTGACCATCCGTGGCCAGGTTTTTTATATGATAAGATTCATATCTTGACAAAAAGATTATAATATTGCTAACATATCAATATGATATCAAAAGTGATTATCAACTTAATATCTCGTCGGGGCGACTCAAAAAATTTGAGGTCGCTTCAGAGTATTTAATTTGATAATTAACTAACTCCAAAAAATATAAATATTTAAAAGCGATCTCAAGTCCAGAGGTCGCTTTTATTATTAAAAAACTATTTTTTATGAAAAAAGAAAAAATTGTTTTGGCATACTCTGGAGGTTTAGATACTTCCATTATTGTAAAATGGTTAGTCGATAAAGGTTATGAGGTTATTTGTTGTTTGGTCGATATAGGACAAAAAGTATCAGATATAGAAAAAATAAAGCATAAGGCAATTACAATTTGTGGAGCATCCAAAGTATATGTTATAGATGCTAAAGAAGAATTTATAAATAAATATGTTTTTACCGCACTAAAATGGAATGCTCAATATGAGGGAGAATATTATTTGGGAACTTCCCTTGCACGTCCAATAATAGCTCAGAAACAAATTGAAATTCTAAATAAAGAAAAAGCAACTATTGTATCTCATGGAGCTACAGGAAAAGGAAATGACCAAGTACGTTTTGAAATAACATACTATGCATTAAAACCTGATATAAAAATACTGGCACCTTGGAAAAATGAGGAATTTTTAGCTCAATTTCCAGGAAGAGCGGAAATGATCGCTTTTGCTAAAGAAAATAATATCCCTATCAAAGCTACAAAAAAGGCCCCTTGGTCAACAGATGAAAATTTAATGCACATATCTTTTGAATCAGGAGTATTAGAAGACCCTTGGTTCAAACCACCAACCGAAATGTATGAGTATACAGTCTCTCCCCAAAAAGCACCAAATAAAATAACTGGTATAACGATTGCATTTGAAAAAGGTATTCCAATTAAAATAAATGATAAAAAAATGAACCCATTAAAAATTATGCAGACTCTAAATAACTTGGGTTCAATAAACGGGATTGGTCGTTTAGACTTAGTAGAAAATCGTTTTGTTGGAATGAAATCACGTGGAGTTTACGAAACTCCTGGAGCAACTATATTATGGAAAGCTCACAGAGCTATGGAAAGTATAACAACAGATAGAGACCTTATTCATTTAAGAGACAAATTAATGCCTGAATTTGCAGAACTTACATATAATGGATTTTGGTTTTCCGATAAAATGAAAGCGCTGAATGCATTTATTGATGAAACTCAAAAATATGTAACTGGAACTGTAAGGTTAGAACTTTATAAGGGAAATATAACTATCACTGGTAGAAAATCTCCATGTTCATTGTATGACATAAATATTGCAACCATGGATGATGATGGTGGAGCATATACACCAAAAGATGCAATCGGATTTATTAAACTAATGGCTCTACCACTTCGACTTCAAAACATTAAAAGAAATAATATAAAAAAAGATGGAAACAAAAAATAGTAAACTTTGGCAAAAATCGGGCCAAAATACACTTAATAAACAAATTGAAAATTATACGGTAGGGATAGATTACATATTAGATAAAGAACTTATCGAATATGATATTAAAGCATCTATTGCTCACGCTAAAATGCTTTATGCAATTAAAATTCTCTCAAATAAAGAATTGAATTCCTTAATTAAAGGATTAAAACTTTTAATCAAAGATTTAAGAACTGGAAATTTTAAGATTGAAAAAAATGATGAAGATTGTCATACAGCTATAGAGAATTATTTAACCAATATTTGTGGTGATGTAGGTAAAAAAATTCATACAGGAAGATCAAGAAATGACCAAATATTAACTGCTCTGAGATTACATATGAAGGAAAAAATAATTGAATCCATTAAAGAAACTAACAAATTAATTCATTCATTGAATAAAAAAATAAAAAAACATAATAAAGTAATTATGCCTGGATATACGCATATGCAAAAAGCAATGCCGAGCTCAGTTTCTGTTTGGCTAGGATCATTTAGAGATGCATTAAGGGACGATTTAATTATATTAAATAGCACCTTAAAAATAATAGACCAAAATCCTCTTGGTTCAGTTGCAGGATATGGTGAAAATACTTTAGGTTTAAATAGAAATTTAACAACGAAAATATTAGGGTTTTCACATACACAAGAAAATCCTATGTACTGTGCATTATCAAGAGGAAAATTTGAACTTATTATACTTCAAACTTTATCATTAATAATGTTTGATATTGGAAAACTTTGCACTGATTTAATGTTGTTTACAACCAAAGAATATAATTTTGTCTCTTTGCCAAATGAATTTACTACTGGCTCAAGTGTTATGCCACAGAAACATAATTATGATGTGTTAGAACTTTCAATCGCCAACGTATCTTTGTTTAATGGAATTATTTCTCAACTTCAAAACATAACGGAGAAATTACCTTCGGGATACAGCAGAGGTTTTCAGTTAACAAAAGAACCATATTTAAAAGGTGTAAAAAATGCTATCGACACAATTAAAATAACTTCACTTATAGTAGATAACATCGTCATAAATAAAGAAATGTTAAAAAAAGCATGTTCAACTGAAATATATGCAACAGAAGAAGCATACGAACTTGTAAAAGAAAAAAATATACCTTTTCGAGATGCATATAAAATTATTGGTGAAAAATATAATAATATTTAAATAGTAAATATATTACAATAAATAACCATCTAATTAGATGGTTATTTATTGTAATATATTTTGTAATATTATGCCCCTATTTTTTATATAATGTTTAAATATAAAAGAATAGTATAGTTGTTATTTACAATTTGAAATAATTTTTTCTAATTCAGTAATTTTATTTTTTAATTCAATCATACTTAATTCTCTTCCAACCATTAATTTTATAGTCCTATCTAATTCATCAATTTTTAATAGTAAATCATCTTTAGATTTTTTTATTTCATCTTCCGCTAGTTTATTTTTTGTAATATCTTCATAGGAGCCCAAAATACCAATTACATTACCTTCTAAATTAGTTAGAGGTACTTTATTTGTTCGTAACCATATTGTTTCTCCATTAGGGGTAGTTTGAACTTCTTCAAAATTAAGTTTTGGTTTTCCTGAATTTATAACCAATAAATCGTCGTCTTGATATAATTTAGCTTGATCTTTCCATCCCATATCGAAATCATCCTTACCAATTAGCTCCTCGGGACTATTTTTACCTGCATCTTTGGCAAAAATATTATTACAACCAAGATATACTAATTTTTTATCCTTCCAAAATATTCTTACCGGCAAAAGATTAATTATTCTTTTTAACAACATTTGAGAATTATAAATATTTTCATCCAGATGCTTACGTTCAGTAATATCTTCTATCATACACAAATGACGTGGGCTTGTATTATCATCGGATTTTAATGGGGCAATCGTCATATTAATCCAAACAATTTTACCATCAGGATGAATATAGCGTTTTTCCATACTAAACTCATGTATTTTACCAGCATTTAATAAAGCCATATTTTCTTGGTCTTTTTTTATATCATCAGGATGCGTTATTTGCATCCAATCAATATTTGACATCTCTTCTACTGATCTGCCACAAATTTTAGCAAAGCGTGAATTAACTTCGTATATATGCCCTGTATTAGAATCAATTAAAGCAATACCTAAAGGTGCTTGCTCAAATATGGTTTTAAAACGCTCTTCAATCATTTGAAGCATCTTTTTTTCTTTTTCATCATCTGACATATCAATATTTATTTTATTAGTATCCATGAATTTATTTATTTAAAATTGATAATTTTATTTTAATTATAACATAAAAACATTTTAAAAATTATTATAATTATTCACTTTTTTAATAATCTTCTTTTTTAAAATATCTAACCAATACATCTTTCAATGCACCTACTATAAAAGGTTTTCTGTGACGAATCATATCTTCTATATATATGTCCATAGAATTTTTTATTTTTTTAGAGTAACCGTCTAAGTTATCACCAAGATTTTTGCCATCATTTAAAAAATTTTGGTGATATTTTGGTAAAAGAAATTTATGAGATTGTCCGGATATTTTATAGCCAAGTTTATCGATTAAAGTCACCCAGCAAAAAATTTCATATTTATTTTTTAAATATTTATGATATCCAATTTCAATACCTAAAGCAAAATCAAAATGATTAACTTCTTTAATCACATTTTTTGCTCTATTTTTAGAACCTTTTTTAGTTTCATTTGATGTTATTGGCTGTTCAGCAACTCCACTTTCTACACTAATGGGTATAATAACGGATTTAATATCTAATTCTTTTAAGACCTCTTTTAAATAGCCAATCTTTTGGTTTGAAGTTGTACCGACGGCTATAGTAAATTTTTCCATATAATCTGCTTATTATAATACTTTATAAAAAAAATAGTAGCAATCAATTAGACTGCTACTATCAAATAGTAATTTTTTGTTATGTCAGTTCAAAGAAACACAACAAAAAATTTTTATAATATATCTCCTTTTCATACTCATGAGTATAAAAATCTAAAGAGTTAGGACAAGAAACAAAGTGTCTATCTTCAGTAAAGCATAACACAGGTATATTGTTGTTAAATAATGCCTGTTGCTCATCTAAAGAATAAACCCGAGTTCCTTTTGTGTAATATCCACTTAATAACTTCTTAAGTTCAATCTCACATAGTAAGGTTAGACCTTGTACTCCAACCAATACAGCCCCTTGTTTTTTCGAAAACTCTAAGCAGTCTTTACCATTAACTGTATCTAGGATAGGAATCAATTTTACCCAGTATTTTTTACCAGGGACCAATTGATAAGTAGCCTTTTCGTAGTTTTTACTAGTTAAACCTCTATCAAAATATCCAACGAGTTGAGGTTTGTTGTGGTATTTATCATGCTCTGATTGTTCCACCATCCATGAGCTAGCAAACTCATCAATTTGTGTTTCGTGATTATAATTTTCTGGAACCGTGATTCTGAAAGTTTCAGAAGCTGGACCAAATCGATTATCATCACTTAAATACATTGTTGATAATGTTTTCTCAAGATTAGCCATAATCTGATTTGCTTGATCTTTTGTAAGATCCAAATCATTTGGTTCACCCAAAAGTAAGAGTAATAAGTTTTTTTCTTGCTTAGTTGTTAGTGATAATGTTTTTTGAACTTCCATTTTATTATAGATTTAAGTTAAATTATTTACTGTCTCAAAAATCCTTAGAGACCCTTGAAACAGCAAACAAAATAACTTAGAATCAAAAATGTCAAAAAACAAAGTTACTTTACAGTTTAGCATATATTTAATTATTTGTCAATACCCTACCCTTTAATTAAATTTATAACCATAGACCCTCAATCATTCAAAACCTCCTTATATTTCCTATAAGCAAGTTCTGATAAATGGCTGTAAGGTTATAAAAAAATTAATTAGATATTCGTTAGTTTAACTTCATTAAAATTTTTACACATTTCTACTATAAAATATTCTCGTGCTTCTTTATTCTGTATGCACCCTGCCACATAGCTCTTGTCCCATCCATGATTTCTAAATTGTTTTATTATCAACTTTCTATCATCAAAAAGTTCCCCAATATCAATAAGTACAATTTGCCCCTTATTATCTATTCCATAATTTTTTGTAATATTAAAACCCTTATCTATTACACCGAGAGTTAATAACTTTAAATTAAATTTAATAAATTGATTAACGATGCTTTTGATGCCTTTAGTATCTAATTCTTTAAAGACTTCATGAAGAGGAAGTACTTTATCTTGTTCAAAATCATATTTATTAATAAATTTTGGATTAGCCATCCACTCTTTTGGAATATTTTTTCTTTTTAATATTTCAAAAGATTCATCAGCTTTTCTTTTTACATCTTTAATAAAACTAGGAATTTCAAAAAATGAATCTTTGTTGAATGGAAAAATTTCTCTAAAAATTACAAAGTAAGCTTTTTGCCAAGAATGAAATTTCTTTAAAACCCTTCCATTTTCTAAGTCGTATGTTGTATATTGCCATCCTTGCCCAATTTTTTTCATAAAATAATTATATCAAAACAATATCAAAAGAAATAGTAATGAATTTAAAATATATAAACCTTAATCATTTAAATTAGCAACAAGGTAACAAATCAAAAAAACTGCTTAAAAGCAGTTTTTTTGAAATATAATAATATTAATTAATTTAGTAACTCTGGGGCATTACTAACGCCTCCCTGTAAATCATAAATATTTTCAATACCTATATTTTTCATTATCGGAATTGCTTTTGAAGACCTGTTACCAGAACGACAATACACAAAATATGTTTTTGAAGCATCCAATTTATTGACTTCACTTTCAAAATTAACATTCTCATAATCTACATTTACTGATCCCTGTATGTGACCCGCATCAAATTCAGCTGGAGTACGGACATCCATTAAAATAGCATCTGGTGTATTTTTATATTTTGTCATAAAATCCTGAGAATCCAAAAGACCACTTGCACTTGTTGAACTAAACGCAATTATAATACCCACTAAAACAACAATTCCTAAAGTTATAAATATCGTTTTTTTCATATTTTATTTTAACAATTTATCAAATTCATTTGGCTGGAAACCGACTAAAATTTTTCCATCAATATCTATTACAGGTACACCCATTTGACCACTTTTTTTAATCATCTCTTCTGCTAATGCTCTATCTCTTGAAACATCTATATCTTTAAAATCTACACCTTTATCCTTAAAATATTCTTTTGCATATACACAATATGGACAAGTTGGAGTTGAATAAACGATAACATTATGATTTTTCATATATTTTATTTTTTCGTCATGATATAAATAATGACGAATTTAATTTAATTAATAATTTCTAATAATTTTTATGACCTACGACTAATAGATCTTTAATAAATTTTGATAAACTCTTTTCATTATTTTTTTGCTTGAAGGTATTTAAAAATACTCTGTGTCGATACTGCACCTTCAGAACAAGCTGTGATAATTTGTTGGAAAGAATCTGAGTTAGTAGTAATATCTCCAGCAGCCCAAACACCTACCCTGCTAGTCATTTGATTTGGTTTTGTGATTATATAACCACTAGAATCTACATCTAAGGATAATTGTTTAATTAAAACTGGATCCGGATCTGACCCAATCTCAACAAACACCCCGTCAACAATTAATTCATTTTTACCATTAAATTCTTTATCTAATATCAAACCCGACAATTGCTTTTCACCAAGAATTTTAGTTATTTTGGTGTTATAAATAACTGTAATTTTATCATTATCTTTTACTTGGTCTATCCAAGCCACCTCCCCTCGTAAATCATTTCCACGATAAATTTGATAAACATGTTTAGCTATTTGAGCTAAATACAAAGCAGCAGTATTTGCACTATCACTACCACCAATTACTGCTACTATCTTATCAGCATAAAACGAAGCATCACAAGTTGCACAATAAGATATACCTCTGCCTACCAATGCTTCTTCATTTGGTAAATTCAAATGACGATGCTTTGTACCGGTAGCTAGTAATATAGCTTTAGCTTTAATTGCTTCCCCATTTGATAATATAAGTTTGTATGACTCTCCTACTTGTTCTATCAAGTTAACTCTTTTAAATTTTTTCTGAGGTACAGAAAGTGAAACAACTTGATCCATCATTTTTTGAGTTAATTCTGTCCCAGATATTTCAACTTCTGAAGGAAAATTGCATATTTTATGTGCAGTGGTCATTAATCCTCCAGGTAGATCCCCAATTAAAACCTGATTTATTTTATAACGAGCAGCATAAACAGCAGCTGATAATCCAGCTGGACCGTTACCAATAATACATAAATCATACTCCTCGATAGCTTCATTTGTAACAGCCAAATCATCTAATCCACTTTCCCCACTTATATATTGAAGAATTTCTCTAAATTTATTTTCTTCGATTTCACCAGATAAACGATTTTCTAATAATTCTCCATCTTTAAAAAACAAAACGGTAGGTGACCCACTAACTCCTAAAGATAAAGCTAATTCACGATTTTGTTGACGAAAAGCTTTTACAAACATAATTGATGGAAAAACTTGTGCCATTTTTTCATAAATTGGAGCCAATTTTTCACACGGTGGACAATCTTCAGAATAAAAATCCAAAACTAGTAACGAATTACTTTGTTTCAAGATATTAAATTCATCTGATGATTTTAAATAAGTTATTTTCATATGTATTTTATTTATAATTACTTATATTTGCATATAAATTTTTTTAAGTCCTTGACGAATGGATCTTTTGGAATTTCATAACAAATCTTTTTCCCTTCACGTACAGGAATTACTAACCCTTCGTGAGACATAACCTGAAGATGATGTGACACAATAGCAACACTCACACCGAGGTCTTTTGCTATATCAGAAACACATACTTTATTTTTACCAAAAATGATACATAGAATTTTAAGCCTACTTTCATCTCCAGCTGTTCGCATTAATTTTGCTAATTCATTCAAACGCATATTTGAATGATATACTACCTTTAAATTATTGTCAACTACTAAAGGACCTTATTTATTTAATAACATTTTTTCTTTTTTATGTTATATAAAGATTATTTTAAAGTATAGTTATTGCATATTTTTCTCTTAAAATTTATCCTCCTGAATATTTTAATTAAACACGCAAAATCAACCCCCACTTACTATTTGTAAGTGGGGGTTGATTGGGTTAAACGTAAGATTACAAAATTATTAAATAAATTATTTTATAACTTTTCTAATAAAATTTTTATTTCTTTAAAATGTTCTTCAATTAACTTTTGGTCACGAAAATTATTAGCAAATTCTTTTAGTTTTTCAGTTATTTTTACAATTGAATCACGAGTAGGATGATCATAATCGCCACCAACTTCATTAAAATAATTTCTTACCATTTGTCTGATATTTATACGCTTAATTTCTTCAAAAGAAACCTCGGTCAAATTCTTATTATAATTTTTTAAATCTTCTAATGCTTCACCATGTGCCTGTGTAAAACATTCAATAATTGCATCCCGTACATCTTCCGGTTTAATTGGTTTTTCTGTATCAACACCATATATTATAGTCATATAAATTTTATAAATTATTTATTATAACTATTTATCAAATAGCCATAATTGTTTAATAATAGTAAATTATAGTACTATAAATTTTAAATATCAATTTTTATTTAATAAATTAAATAATATAAATCTCTTAATCTCCTAATACTACATATAGTTGAGTTCAAATAAATTAATTCTGGAATAGCCTCGTGGGTATGATATAATAAAAGTATTAATATCTAAATTTAAATATATGAGTATATCAATTTATTCAAAAACTATGTTTTTCCTTGGTCTTGGGGGTTTATTATTTTCTGGATATTTAAGTGCTATAAAACTTTTTACTTCTACTTGTGCTTTTAATGAAACTTGTCCATATTTTTTAGGATACCCCGCTTGTTGGTATGGATTTGCTATGTTTCTAATTATTTTTTTATCTGCTACCTTAGGCTTCCTTAAAAAAATTTCTGAAAAAATTATGTCAAAAATAATAGTGACTGTATCATTTTTAGGAATACTTTTCGCTGGGTATTTTACAACCCCTGAAATTACAAAACTTATTTCAAGTAACGAAAAAATATCTACTTTAGGTTTACCAACCTGCACTTACGGGCTTATTTTTTATATTCTAATTTTTATTCTTTCTATTTGGTATTTAAAAACAAATACAAGTTCAGATTAATCATAGATATATAAATCTGAACTTAATAATTTATTACTAAAAATTGTATCTAATAATAATTAGATACAATATTATTGTTAATTTTCTAATTCTGTTATATCCCTATTCCCATTACCGTTAAAAAATTTGATATTTTTAATAGGCCTAAATAATTTATTTAGATTCTCTTCTTTGTGCTTCTTATTAGAGTAAAGAAGTGCAGATAGTTCAACTATTATGATAATTAAAAGTATATAAATCATATTTTATAAATAACTAATAATTAATAATTTTCATATATAATCATAGATATCAATGCGCTAATGATACATTAATATAATTATATTACAATGAAATATAATATACTTATAATTGTCTTTTTTTATAGCATAATTCACTTTAACTTCAATTGTGTGCTAATATTTACATATTAATAATATATAATTTAAATAAATAATTATGATTGACCCAACAAAAGTAGATTTAAATCAAGTGCCAAAGAAATTTTGTGATGGAGCGATAGGTGCACACGGAAAAGAAATATTTTCATTTATTATTACTTCTGGTAATAATATGGATGCCTATGCAACAACTCCGCAAATTATGAAAAGCATAGCAATGTGGATGAATGAACAAGTTCAAAATTACGAAAAGCAATTTGGAGAAATTGATATGGTTATACCTCAAATACAAAGCCCTATTCAAGTAGCTGATTTAAAGAAATAAAGTTAGAACTAAAAATCCTCATTTCTAAATGAGGATTTTTAGTTAATGATTTTTAATTACCTATATCTTTTAATATTAAACTGGCATGACTCGCAGGATCTACTTTTGTATATGTTTTTATAATTATTCCATTTTCAATTAAATATGAAATGCGTTTAGTAAATAATAAAGATGAAGCACCGTATTCTTTTATTACTTTTTTTTCTGGGTCAGATAATAAAGTAAACGGTATGCTATATTTTTCTCTAAACTTTTTATGGCTCTCTGGTGAATCTGACGACACTCCAAGGACGGTGATACCTTTCTTAATAAAATCATCATAAACTTCGGTAATTGTGCAGGCCTCTTTTGTGCACCCTGGTGTATCGTCTTTTGGGTAAAAATATAAAAGTACCCTACCTGTAGAATAATCTGATAATTTATGTTCTATATTGTCCTGATCAACAAGTGTAAAATCGATAATTTTTGTTCCTTCTTTTAACATATATTTTATTTATTATCTATTATTAATTAATATAAAAATTATATCATTTTTATATTAATTTAAAATACATCCCATAATAAATGAATTAGAGGCCTCTTTCTATTGTGTCTCACTTTAAATAAACAAACCGCCCATTTATAGAGCGGTTTATTTTAATTAAAAGAAAAATCATTTTTAAAGTGTCCAGGATAAACCCGTACCAAGAATTAGTTGGTTCTTCATTTCACGTTCACCTAAGGGACCGTAAAAAGTAGCTTCCACTATATTCCAAACAAAATGCTTAGTAAGAGTTAAATTTAAATTTGATGACATTTTTATAAAACATCCAGGTTTTACTTCGAATGCTCCGTCATCATATGAAAATTGTACAGAAGGTGTAATTTTTATTTTTTCAGAAATGATAATTTCATTATCAATACCTAGTGAATAAATATTACCTCCATTAAATGGGGTTTTCTTGTCTGGAATAAAATAGTTTGCATAATCTACAAAATAAATAACTTCCAACCATTTGTTGATTTTTTTTGGCAAATCAATCCTCACTTCTGATTTGATTACATCATTGTATGAAAACTGCCAAATATTAATATCATCAAAATATGAGATAGAAGTACTTATTTGAATTGGCTTAATTTTACCACTCCACCCTAAGGTGTAATCCATCTCATCATCCCAGTCCGTGGACCAGTTAGTATTTAATCCGGAAGAAATCCATAGATCAACAAAAAATCCTGACTTATGATCTAAAGTAATATTACCTTGAATGACAGGCTTGTCATAAAATGTTAGACCATCAGGTCCAACATATTTTGAACGAAGTACCTTTTGGCCACTTAGATTAAAATCCTGAGCCATAACTGTACAAATAACTAGTACCGAGAAAGAAAACAACAATACTGATTTTTTCATTTTTTGGGTTTTAAATTTGGTGACCAAAAAAGACTCCTAAAATCTCCTTTGGTCACCAATAAACCCGAATATCAAGGAACTTACATATTTTTCGATGTTAACATCAATATATGATTTTGTCAAAAATTAAAACAAAAAAGCCGCCTACTTAATTCGACGGCATTTTTACAATATTTTTAATTAATTATTTTACATTAAAATAATGATAATATAGTAAAACAATATTATTATTATAAAGTGAAGACATTTGCTTGAGTAAATTTTTCCCTTCATGAGTAAAACATAATCCATCAATTATATCCTCAGTTGAGAAAGAATTTAATTCCTTCCCTTTTTTAGAACTAAATACATTTAAAATTACATTGTATTTTTCAAGCATTTCATTTGATTTTTCAGTTAAGCCGATTAAAGATAAAACCTCACTAGAATCATCCTTAAAGAAAAAACCTCTTCCAGAAAACGCTTCTGGTCCAGTTTTAAGTAATTGATTTCTATCCTCTTTATTAAACCCTAAAGTTGAAAGAAATTTTTCAGGATCTTCGTCAGTTTTTTTTCTACTCTCAAAATCTGAAAGTATTACTAAAATAATAACCATTACTTTTATTACAGGATGACGATGCCCCTGATAATTTAACATTTCAGCGTACTTAATTGTATTTTTACTCAACATGTCTTATATTTTAAATTTCAAAATTAGTTTTAATATAACATTTTTATACTTAATTGTCAATTAATCTTCATAATTAATATAGATTAATAGTATAATAAAAATATATTTGTTATAATAATATTACGTTTAATAAATTAAATTATATATGACTGAAAATAAAAGCACCGAAGATAAACTAAAAGAATGCGAGGATAGATTTTATAGTTATTTTAATATGCCATTAAATGGAATTGCAATGACCTCTCCAGAAAAAGGCTGGCTAGAAGTCAATAATGAATTGTGCTCAATGCTTGGATACACTAGAGATGAACTCCTTAAAAAAACTTGGTCAGAAATGACTCATCCCGATGATATTGATGCTGATGAAAAAGAATTTAATAAAATTTTATCTGGTCAAATTGAAAACTATAATTTAGACAAGAGATATATTCGTAAAGACGGAACAACCATCTGGACAAATCTCTCTGTTGGATGTGTTAGAGAACCTAATGGTAATATTAAATATTCTGTTGCTATTATTAAAGATATCACCGACCGTAAAATAATAGAAAAAGAATTACAAAAACAAAACTTATTGTTAAATACTATTCTTGAAAATGCACCTATCGGTTTTGCTGTTAATAAAATTAGCGACGGAAAAGCATTGTTTGTAAGTAGTAAATTTGAAGAAATTTATGGAGTTGAAAGAAAGAGTATAAACAGTACTGATGATTTTTATGAAAAAGTTTATATAGATCCTACTTATAGAAAAGAAATGCGTGAAAAAACAACAGAAGCTATGATGACTAAGGATCCAGCTAAAATGAAATGGGAAAATATCCCTATCACTACTCTTGCTGGTAAAAATATATACATAACCGCAATCAATATACCTGTTCCTGAACAAGATTTAATGGTATCAACAGTTCAAGATGTTACTGAAAAAAAGATGGATGAGGATTCACTCAAGGAAAAATTAGAGGAAATAGAAAAAATGAATGATTTAATGATAGGCAGAGAATTAGAAATGATTAAATTAAAAAAAGAAGTTAATAAAAAATCTGAAATTTAATTATTAAAATACCCATAAATTTATGGGTATTTTAATTTGTTATATTACAATATTTAATTAATTACCAAAAGTCATAAAATTTGAGCTTTCATATTTTCTCACAGCTTTATTAAAAATTTTTATAGAAATAATAAACCAAATTAGTCCTAGAACAACAACTAATAAAAGTTTTTTTAATGAAATATCCCTGACTATTTCAACAGGTAAAGTTCCTATTAAAAGAGATGGGATTGCAAAAGTAAAAATAAATCTCATTGCACCTTGAAAAGCTCCACCATGGAATAAGGATGAAGTTAAAAATAATTCAAAAAGACCAATTGTGACTGAATTGGCATCTGTAAATAAAAAACTCATTGAATAAATTACTATCCCTACTGCTAAAAATATAATAGATGTAATAATTACAAGTAAAAATATAAGTATAATTTGAAAAATACTTGCATGTATTAGAAAAGCATAAATCCCTAAACAAATAATACCAAAAAATATATCTCCTAACGCAGATACACCGAATGATGATGTTGCAATTCTTGTAAGTAAATTCTTTGGTGAAAGCATAAAACGATCAAATGCTCCGGATGTAACATAGTCTGCCATTTTTCTTATTCCTGCTCCTGCTGAAAATACAATACCAAAACAAAGGGCAACAAATCCTTGGAGCCCAACTATATCTGCTGCTGTCCAACCTCCGACTACGCCGACTGATCTAACAAAAAATACCCATAAAATTATAAAAGCTGTATTGTTAATAGCCATGCCAAAAATATTTAACAAAAAACTCGTACGGAGTTCCGCACTACTTTGTATATTCTTTTTTATTGCATATAATGCAAAATTTAATTCTCTCATATAATTTAATATATTATCCCCCATTCACAGATACTCTTTGTTTAACTTTTCTAAAAATCAAATAAACAATAAACCCCATCAATATAATCCAAAATAATTGGATACCAATGAGCTTATACCAATTAGTTTGCCAAGAAGTATAAACTGTATGGGACACAAATTGAGATGCACCAAATGGACTATATAAAGCAATTTTATACATAAATGTGGGGAAAAGAGCAATAGGAAGATATGAACCGCCAAGAATCATAATAGTTTTATCAACTATCCAAAATACTGGATTTATATCTTCTATCCAAAAAGATAGCAAACCAATAATAGAATATAAAAGTAACGACAGGATTACTGCAAAAATAAAAGTTAAAATTAATGTTGGTATAAATATACCAATTAGCATAGTTGAAGGAAAGCCAATAATCAAAAACAATATAATAACCGCGAATACTGTTATAACCAAAAATGAATATAGTCCTTCACCTATCTGCCACCACATTCTGTAAAAAAGATATGATATGGGTTTACTAAATAATACTTCTACATTCCCAGATTGCACATCTTGCATTATTAATCTTGAAATTTGACGTAATTTTAAAGTTGATAAAGAAAAGTAAAAAAATATACTCCATGCAGAAAAAAGAAAAGTAGTATTATTAATAACACCATTATTTAATTTGAATACATACCAATATAGAACAAGGAGAACTCCGCATCTTGCAATAACAACGATTGTATCCGCTATAAGCCTACTAGGATATTGAAAACTATCCTTTATAAGTGTTTTTAGTATTTTATTTGCTAATCGAATCTCTTTCATATATGTGCCTAATAACAGTTTCTAAGTCAGCATTATATACATCAATATCTTCGACTAAAAATAGATCAAGTAATTTCCGCAATGATTCTTGAACATTAATTTTATTTATATCTACAATAACTGTGATTTTATTTTTATCCTGTAAAGAATACCTTATACCGTGTGGAAGTAAAGGAAAATTATTAAAAATTTTTTCTGGAATAAGGTCTATGTATTTTTCATAAACAAAAGCTTTTGCTAAATCAGATGTAGGTAAATCTTTTACCATTACTCCATGGTTAATAATTATTGTTCTGTCGCAAAGTGATTCAATATCACCAACATCGTGTGAGGTTAAAAAAATAGTTGTATTTTCTTCCTTATTTATTTTAATTAATAAATCACGAAGTGACTTTTTAGCGACTACATCTAAACCTATGGTTGGTTCGTCTAATAATATAATTTTGGGTTTGTGAATTAAAGAAACAGCAACTTCTGCTCGCATGCGCTGACCTAGTGAAAGCTTTCGTACTGGTTGAGTCACAAATGATCCAAGATCAAAAATTTCTACAAGTTCAATAATTCTTTTTTTTATGTCTTCCTCTGACATATCATACATAACTCCAAAAAATTCGAAGGAGTCAGTCAAAGGGAGATTTGGTAAAAGTTGTGAGCGCTGTCCAAATACTGTACCTATTTGATAAGCTAACTTTTTTCTATCTTTTGTTGGATCTAGGCCGAGAATACTAACTTCCCCTGAAGTTGGAAAAAGAATACCTGTAAGCATTTTGATTGTGGTGGATTTACCAGCACCATTAGGACCTATAAAGGCTATGCGTTCCCCATGATTAACAGAAAATGAAATATCCTTAACCGCTATAATTTCTTTTTTTTCAGGATAAAATAAATTCTTAATCCAACTAAAAGACGGATTCTTTGCGGAGAAAGAAAACTTTTTTGTTAAATTGGATACTATTATGGCCTTGGAGTTCATTTAGTAATACTATCATTTTTATAAATTATTATAAACTAATTTGCTATTTGTATATTAATTTAATTAATAGGTATATAATTAAACTAAATACACAGTCTTTAAAAAACTTGATAACTCACTATTATGACAACAATTACTAGATTGGGTTATTGTAAAAAGTGCTTCAAGGAAGGGCGCCCAAAAATAGATCAAAATTTTATTGTTTTTGGAAAAACCTCAAATATATATAGGGGGTTAATTTCCGAAAAAAGTAATAAGAGAGGATATGTTCCTCATATATATAAACTAAAGTTTACAAAGGGAAACGTTGTCTATTACAAAAGAATATGTTGTATGGATAAATGTGGAACCTATATTGCAAAAGAAAATGGAAGAAATTATATTTGCCTTGATGAAGCAAAATGGATTCACGGAGCAACTACGGTTTCTAATTGGAACGCTTTAGTTATGTATAGAGATGAAGCATTTGTAATATAAAAAGGGAGTATATTATGAAATAAATTGTATCACTAAGTACCCTTTTGATATTACTTTGTCAAAAAGTATGTATGTTGTGATTATCTAGTGTTCATTTTCGAAGAATACTACTACAAAATCGCCTCAAACTATTTTTTGTCTTAATAATTAAATAGAGAATAAATAAAAGAATGAGTCCCATATATTTTGGGGCTCTTTTTTTATTTATATAACCTATAAAAATAAATTTGACAATACGGTAAAAACATATTATATTTATAAAAAAGTTATTCATAAACATAAAAAATAAAACATGGGCGAATCAATTGTTAAAGTGGATTTAATCCCTTTTCTCGAAATAGAAAAAGGGAAATTATTTGAAGAAAAAATTCTTATCTTCATCCAGTCGGTGATTATAAATCTGGAAACTTCAAATTTAAAAATCATCGAGAAAGATAAAATCATCCCCAGTATGAAGGCAGAAAAAAATCCAAAATTTCACAGCGCAGATTTTGAGATTGAAGGATTACCAACTAATAAGTTGTTAATGATTTCAATCAACAATGATGGTCTGGTTGTTTTTGGAGTTTTTTACAAAGAGGAATCAAAATGGATAGAATTTACCAAAAGTGAATTCATCGATATCAAAAAATTTAACACAATTTTTCCTCATATTGTTGTATGCCTTAAATAACTACTTTAATGTAGAATTATCAGAAAAACCCCTTTTTAGGAGGGGTTTTCTTTATTTTTATCTATTTAACCAATGTTTATCCTGTCTACACAAAAGAGTCCCTTTAAGCTCTTTATGTTCCATAATAGCCTCTACAGCTCTTTCTAGGCGTACTCCTTGAGAGCCTTTTATTAGAACAATATCTCCTTTTTCTACTATACCTTCTAAAAATTTAGAAGCTGTTTTTGAAGAATCAAAACTATAAATATTTTTTTGTAAAAATCCATTTTCCATTGCGCCTTGTGCAATAGATTTTGCCCGTGGCCCAACAACAACTAAAATATCTGCAACTCCATTTATCTTTTCGCCTATTATATAGTGTTCTTCTTCTGTAAATTTACCCAATTCAAGCATATCTCCAATTACCGCAATCTTTCTTCCCCCATCAATATCTTTTAATACTTCTATTGCTGCATCCATAGCAACGGGTGACGAATTATAAGTATCATCAATTATTATAGAATTATTTATACCTTCAATAAGAGACAATCTTCCTGGTGGTGTTACATATTCACTAATTGCTTTTATTGATTCCAATAAATCACAACCCAATTCACATGCACATGCAAGAGCCGCACATGCTTGCCCTATGTTATGCATACCTAAGATATTTGGTAACATTACTGGAAAAACATTTCCTTCATATTCTAACTTAAAATTAATACCGACAGGAATTTTTACTTTATTTTTTGTTGTATATAAATATGTTGGATAAACAGAATGATAAGTTGAATTTTTATTCATTCCATATGATATAGTCCTACAATTTGATTTAAGATGTAGTGAATAAACTTTTTCATCATCATGATTTAAAATAAGTATTCCATCTTTTTTTAATGCATAAACAAGTGCACTTTTTTCTTCAATAATTTTTTCAACTGAACCAAAAAATTCTACATGGACAGGTTTATCAGGAAAACGAGTAACTATAACTACATCTGGTTTTAACCAAGGAACGACATTTTTCTTTATATCACCAGGCTTACCAACTCCTATTTCAAGTACTAAATATTCTGGATATGGCTGTTTCCATAAAATTAAATAAAATCCATGGATTATATTTTCTAACCATATAAATGGATCATTCCAACCATTAGGAGAACCTAAAATAGTTAGAGGTAAACCTATTTCACTATTAAAGCTTTTTTCACTTTTTCTAACTTTTTTAAACTTTGACAATACAGTAAAAATTGCATCTTTCGTAGAAGTCTTCCCTACAGATCCAGTAATGGCAATTATTTTTGGATGATACCTTGAAAGGATTAACTTTGCCTGCCAAGTTATTATTAAGACTATAATTTGTTTGAAATTTTTTTTCATAGGCCTGAATTTTCATTAAAAATACTATCTAATCCACGTGTATATATTTTATAAAAATTAATTAATTTGTAATGGTTGTCTGATAAAAAGTTTGGTGAATTCATATTTATCTATCTGGTGGAACACCATAATAAGTTAAAATAAACTTAGTAATATTTAAAAAAGGTGGTATTAATGTTTGCGAGGCATATTTTATCTCTTTTGGATTTTTTAAGAAAAGAAATACTAAAAATTTAGGATCATATGCGGGGAAATAACCAAAGAAAGAATGCATGTGACGGTCTGTATAATACCCCTTTCCGTCCTCGAGGGCTACTTGTGCAGTTCCTGTTTTTGTTGCAACACTATAGTTATCAAATTTATATTTTCCACTATCATAGGACTCAAATACTTTAATTAACATTCTTGTAATAGTATCCGTGGATTCTTTTTTAAGAATATTTTCTTTTGTATAAGGATAATTTATTTTTTTTGATAGCCCGTTTTCATATTTAATTTCTTTTACTAAATGTGGTGTAATTAATTTACCTCCATTTGCAAGAATAGAAAAGGCTCTAGCTGCTTCTATGGGAGTAAGAGCAATACCTTGACCAAAAGATGCATTCGCATATTCGATATTTCTTGGACTGTTTAGATTACTAATAAGTCCTGAAGTTTCATTTGGAAGATCAATACCTGTCTTATCTCCTATCCCATATGATTTCATATATGAACGAAACTTATCGTGTCCAAGCTTATTTTCAGCAAAAACCATACCAGTATTTAGAGATTGGTTTAAAACGTCTTGCATAGTAACTACACCTCTTCCTTTTTTATCAAAGTTATTTATTGTTTTCTTATCTACAACAATAAATCCATTATCGGTATATTTTGTTTCAGGAGAAACTACATCAGCATCAATAGCACCTGCCATTACTAATGGTTTAATAACTGAACCAAACTCAAAAACATTTTCAACAATAGGATTACGATAAACTCCAATATCAGAAACTTTTTTAAAATTATTTAAATCAAAATCTGGTAAACCAACCATTGCATATATTTCTCCAGTTTGAGGATTCATTATTATACCGCCTGCCTGATCAGCATTCCATTTATTTAAGGTCGCTAATAATTCAGACTCTAGCGAATACTGAACTGAGGGTTCTATTGTTGTTATAATATCCCCCCTATTAGTATTGGTAATAGTATCACTTATATTTGAAAAAACTTCTGCAAAAAAATTAACATATGATTCATTTTTTGGCTTAGAAAGAGTTGAATTATAATATCTCTCTAATCCATATTGTCCAACCAAAGAATCTCCTTTAAATGCTAAAAACCCTATCGTGTGAGAAGCGAGACTATTGCTTGGATAAAACCTCCAATTATCTTTAAAAATTGAAATTCCTTTTATACTTAAATTTTCTATTTCAGTAATTTGTTCTTTTGTTAAACCAGTGGCTATTTCTTCATAGGGATCATTTTTTTTAGAAACTTTTGATAAAAAAGTAGATTCATCCATCTCAATATAAGGATTCAATTTAATATAAGCAGATTCGCCATTTAATATATCTTTTGGCACCATCGCTAATTTAAAACCTGAAGTTACAGTTCCAGCCGTTACAAAAGAACCATCCTTTTTTGAAAAAAATATTGAACCACGATTAAATATATTACTTGAGGGGGTTACATATTGCTTGTCCGCTCTCTCTGCATAAAAGTTTTTATGAACAACTTGAACAAAAAAAAGCCTACTCAAAAGAATAGCTGAAACTATAAAAATACAAGCTATTATAATTCTTATTCTTGATTGAAACGATAATAATTTCATTAGCGAATAGCAACATGGTTAATATTACGTGCAGCAAATATACTCTGATGTACGTCTACAAAACCTTTAGATATGGCATATTCTTTATCAATTGTATTAATATTACTTAAATACGATAATTCAAGCTTATTTACATGACTAGTTAATTCAGTTAGAGTATTTTCCAATGATTTACGAGCAATTATATTAAAAGTAATTGAACCAACTAAATAGATATATACAGTAAACATTAATACTGAACTAACAATAAGAATACGAAAAAGTATTTTTTGCGTGTTCATGTTTTGGGCTATATCATTTGTAATTTTTTTTGCTCTTATCATATTATTCTTTCTATTATTCTTAATTTTGAACTACGAGAACGTGGGTTTAATTTTATCTCTTCATCACTTGGAACTATTGGTTTTTTAGTAATAATGTTTACTTCCCCTTTTTCTTTTAATTCTACAAAGGCTTTTTTTACTATTCTGTCTTCTAAGCTATGAAATGATATTATGGCCATCCTTCCCCCTTTTGATAAATAATTAAAACCTTTTTGTATTACTTGCTCTAAATTAGATAACTCACTGTTGGTTGCTATTCTGATTGCCTGAAATGTTCTAGTGGAAGGATTTATCTTTTTACCTCTATAAAACTTTCCTACTGTCTTCTCTATAATTTCAACTAAATCAAAAGTAGTTTTTATTTCTTTTTCTAAACGTGCCTCTACTATTGCTTTTGCTATTTTGCGTGAAAATCTTTCTTCTCCAAACCCAAATATAATATCTGCTAATGTTTCTTCATCCCAAGTGTTAACAATTCCATGAGCGGTAACAGCATCACTTTGTGGACTCTTGTTCATGGTCATTAGAAGTGGCTCATCTTTAGAAAATGAGAATCCTCTATTTCCTTCTTCTAATTGAAATGAACTAAGACCCAAATCAAGCAATATTTTATCTACACTTTTAACACCTAAGCCATCTAACGCTTTATCAATGTCCTGGAATCCAATATTTACATAAGATACATTGGAGTCTGTCTTATCTATCAATTTTTTAGAGCGAGCGATAGCATCAGAATCTAAGTCTAAACAAATTATTTTTACCTTAGAACCAAAACGATTAATTATTTCTAAAGTGTGTCCTCCCCCTCCGAGAGTACCGTCAACAATTACATCGTTGGGTTTAATATTTAAACCGTCGATTGATTCGTTTAGTAATACAGAAATATGTTTCATATTAAAGAACTCCTATTTGCCCTAATTTATCCGCAAGGGCATCAGCTTGTTTCTCTACTACTTTCTTATAATCGTTCCATGCTTTTTCATTCCAGATTTCAGCACGATTTTGCACACCAATAACAACCACCTTGTTTGTTAGGCTTGAACGATTTTTTAAATTTTCCGGGATTAATATTCGACCGTTACTATCAACATCTACAATGACAGCTTGACCAAACATAAATCTCGAAAAACTTCTATTATCACTTGCGAGCATTGATGAATCAGATAACTTTTCTGAAACTTTTTGCCACTCACGAGTTGTAAAAATTGAAAGACAATTATCTAAACCTGGAGCAACAACAACACTCTTGCCCATCTCCTTTCGGAATTTTACGGGTAATGACATTCTATTTTTGTCATCTAATGTATGTGTATATTCCCCTATGAGCATAATAATAAAGTAAAATATAGTTATTAATTATTCCCCACTATATCCCACTTAGTTTGATTATAAACCACTTCGTCCCACAATACAAATACAATCCCCCACTTAAAGTGTGGATAACTATGCTAAAAAATATTTAAAATATTTTTTAGCACTAGACAAAACCCTTATTTTGTTATATTATTTATAAAACTTCTAAAAAAATAGTTATATGACTGACACCCAAAAAATACCCGAATTACAACTGGGATTTTACCTTCCTGGTAAAGACGAACAAGGTGTAGCAACTTTAACTAAAATGCACATTAAAATTGCTACAAATCTTCCTCTTCCGCATAGTGGAAGTGAATACGTAAGCGAAGATGACATTAGTCCACAAAATGACCAAGCTGTTTAAAGCTTGGTCATTTTTAATTAGTAATTATTTTATTCTCTTGGTTTCATTATTGGAAAGAAAACTACATCTCTTAAATTTTTCTGTTCTGTAAAAATAGAAACCAGACGATCTATCCCCATACCAAACCCTGTCATCGGAGGCATACCATGTTCCATTGCAGTTATAAATCCTTCATTTACATCCATCGCTTCTTCATCCCCACCTTCTTTTGCATTTGACTGAGAAACAAGTAATTCTCTTTGAATTATAGGATTCACTAATTCTGCATATTGATTTGTAATTTCTGCTCCAGCAATTATGAGCTGGCAAACTTTTGCAGTCCCATTACTATTCTGTTGAGCAAGAGGTTTTAAATCTCCAGGAAAATCTGTGATGAAAGTCGGATTAATTATTTTACCTCTAGAAGATTTTTTATAAATTTTATCAAGTAAATTACCCCTTCCTAATTTTTTAACTTCTTCTTCTTTTACCCCCCATTTTAGAGCCTGTGCTTTAGCTTCCTCTAAAGTTATAGTTTCTATATCTATTCCGGCATCTTTTTTTAATAATTCTCCAAAAGTAATTCGAGGCCATTCTTCACCTAAATCAACATCTACTGCATTACCATCGTTATCATAAATCTTATAAGTAGTTTTGTTCATTAGGTCTTTTGCAATAGATTTAATGAGTTCCTCAGTCCACTTCATATTTGTTTCTAAGGTCTGGTAAGCAGCATACCATTCTATCATTGTGAATTCTTGTAAATGAGTAGGATCAGAACCTTCATTCCTAAAATTTTTACCTATTTCATAAACTCTTTCATATCCTCCCACCATAAGCATTTTATGCTCTAATTCAAGTGAAATACGAAGAACCATATCCATATCATAGTCATTGTGATGAGTTTCAAATACTTTTGCCATTGCTCCTCCAGCCTGATTTTGTAAAATAGGTGTTTCTACTTCAAGAAAATTTTTATTATCAAAAAATCCTCTGACAAATTTAATTATTTTTGAACGCAAAACAAATCTATTGTAAACTTCCTTGTCCATTAAAATATCTAAATATCTTTTACGATAAGTTTCCTCTACATCTTGAAGTCCATGCCATTTATCAGGAAGTGGTAGAAGTGCCTTAGTTGCCATCTTCCAATTTTTAATCAAAATACTTTGTTCCCCTCTTTGAGTTACAAAAAGTGATCCCGTTACAGAAATAAAATCTCCATTATCAATAGTATCAACAAATAAGTTAAATAATTTTTCTTCCAAAGAATCCTTTTTCAATACAGCCTGAAATCTTTCATCTCCATCTTGCAACACTATAAAAAGTATTGCTCCTTGTCCACGAACAACAATCACTCTGCCTGCGATTGAAATATTTTTTTCTTCCGATTTAGGTAAAAGTTTTTCAAAAGAATCTTTTACTTCTTTTATTGAGTAATCACGTAAAACAGAAACCGGAAATGGTTCCATTCCTGCTTCAATTAATTTATTAATTTTTATAAGACGCGTATCGCGTAATTCTTCTATTGATGCCATATTCTCTATTGTATATCAACTAGAGTGTATTTGACTAGCCCCTTTGGAGTTTTAATTGAAACAACATCTCCTTTTGTTTTACCAAACAATGCTTCTCCAAGTGGTGATTTATTTGAAATTTTATTATTTTTCATATCAGCTTCCTCGGCTCCTACAATACTATAAGTTATTTCATCTTTTGAATTTTCTTTTTTTACTATAACAGTAGTACCGATTTCAACATTACGGCTTGAATGTTTTTTAACAACCACCGCAGATTTTAACATATGGTCTATTTGATGAACACGATCTTCTGTTTTTCCTTGATCTTCACGAGCTTGATGATATTCTGCATTTTCAGACAAATCCCCTAGAGCACGAGCCGCCTCTAAAGACTCGAGTATTTCTTTACGTTTAGTTGTTTTAAGATAATCAAGTTCTTCTTGTAATGACTTCTTTTTTTCTTCTGTTATATAATTTATTTCATCCATTCTGTTTAAGGGTAGAGAAAATTAAAATTCTCATACATTGATTAACTAATAAGACTGACATATTAACCATTTTTATAAACATAATTCCCGTTAGCTTATATAAAATATATAAACTAACGGGATCTATGATAGACGTATATTACTCATTTTTTACAAATAAGTAAACCCCCCACACCTACTTTTAGAGGTCCAACCTTGATTGAGTACAATCACCTACTGGGCTAATTGGTTTCGGAGGTTTGACCTCTACAAGTAGGTATAGAAGTAAAGGTTTTATCCTACTAACTATTGTAAATATTCGGGTGTGTAAACACTCATATAATCTACTACTTCACTCATTACTCGAGTAGCATTCCCCGATGCGGCCTTAGGACCTCTTTCCATAACCAAAGCAAAAGAATATCTTGGATTCTCGTATGGGAAAAATCCAACAATCCATGAGTTTGTATTAGTATTTCCTAAACCAACCTGAGCTGTACCTGATTTTGCTGCAACTTTAACTTTTGGGATATTAAGTGCTACACAAGTTCCCTCCGTCACGGCCATTCTCATACCCTCGTATATTGTTTTTATTTTATTTGCATCAATTGGAATATTTGTAATTTGTGATTCAAAACTTTTATCAGCAAGTGTTATGTGAGGAGTATAAACCATACCCATGTTAGCAATAGCAGCAATAGCTTTTACCATCTGTATAGGAGTAACCTGAAAACCATACTGTCCAATGGATGTATTGTATGTATCTCCAACTCTCCAAGGTTCACCTTTAAATGTTTTTGTTTTCCATTCGGGAGTCGGAATTGTTCCATCTTTTTCACCATTAAGATTAATACCTGTTTTTTCTCCAATTCCAAATATTCGTGAATATTTATCAATATTAATAATACCTAACCCTTTTTGACTCTCAAAACCTCCTCCTATTTGATAAAAATATACGTCAGAAGAAATAGCAATAGCCTTTTTCATATCTACATAACCAAAAGAACCGTGGTCTCTAAATACAGATCTTTTTTCGGGATAGTATGGATTTGGAATTGAAATAGAACCATTTGAAAGGATTACTTTTACTGGACTAATAACATTTTCAACTAATGCTGCATAACCCAAAAATGGTTTGATTATTGACCCTGGACTATACAACCCAGAAACTGCACGATTCAAAAAAACTTTTCGTTTATCTGAAAAATATCCATTTATAGTTTTAGTATCTTTACCTAAAGACAAAACATTGCCATCATATTCAGGATAGCTTGTAATTGCCAAAATTTCGCCAGATTTTATATCCATAATAACACCTGCACCTCCCATAAAATTAGAATTTTTTGCCATTAAAGAAATTGATTCGTACATTTTTTTTTGAATTTGTGAATCAATAGAAAGATTAATATTTTCTCCTGACTGCGGAGATAATATCATGTTCTCAGATTGAACAATACCACCTACGTCTGTTTCTGTTATGCGAACACCGTTAATGCCAGTTAACCTATCATTAAAAAATTTTTCTACTCCATCTTTTCCGATAAATTCATCTTGCCAATAATAACCAGAAGAATCTTTCGCTGGTTGGCTTACATAACCAAGCAATAATCCAAATCCAGGTGAAGGAAAATAAGATCTTTGTGGAGATGATAACTTATTAATATCCTCATTATCCCATTTATTCCAAGAAAGTATTACTCCCTTACGGTCGTAAATTAAGCCCCTATCCGCAAAAATAGGTTTTTTCATTAGCGTATTATTTTCACTTTTTTTTAAATAAGCCTCTCCCTTTATTATTTGAAGATTAAATACTTGCCAAATAAAGATAAAAAGAACTGAAATAAAAAATATTCCTATTAAAAAAATAGAGTGTTTTGGAATTGCCTTTTCTAGCCTTCCTTCAAATTGTTGAGTATTAAAATTAGGTAAATTCTTGGAATCTAGAAAAATTTCATCAGGATCAATATCTTTTTTTATTCTTTTTTGATTTATATGAAATTTCATTCGAATATTGATAAATGACGTTATGATTCAATCATTTCTCTTTTTATTTTATTAAAGTTTAAATAATATACTGATTGTGTTTGTTTTTTAAATAATTCTATTTATACTATACGATTCATTTTTATAATGAATAATATTATTTTTTACAGATTGAACAATAATATATAAAATAATAATAATTGAAGGGAAAAATACCGAAGAAGAAATTACTCCTAAACCAGGAACTGAATATAATGAGTAAATAATTGCACTAATAATTATAAATTCATAAAAATTATCAAAATAAAATAATCCTACCATTAACAGTAAAAACCCAACCCACCAAGGAAATATATATATAGTAATAAACAATATTATATCAAAAATTATCCTCTTCATAATGAGATTATACTGTAAAAAACATATATTGACAAATCTATTATTTGTTTCTTATTTTACGATAAATAAAACGAAAAAAGTAAAATAAGATGGCTATTATGAAACCATAAAAAACTATCTTGCTACCAAAAATAAAAGAAAGAATTGAAAATAAAAATAATTTAATATATGTAATAGGTTTCTTTGTCGCATCTTCTATACTACTTTTATTTTCTGGATTTTTGTTTACAACGATTTCTTTATCATTTAGTAAGTTTATTTCTTTTTTAGTTTCATTCCTTATAGAATCTACTTTTGTAAAAGTTTTATCACGTAAATTATCTATACTCAAAAAACCACCCGAAATTGTCGTACTTACTTCTTCGGGAACAATATTACTTATTTCAGAAGTTGTCCTACCTATTTGATTTTTTAATGCATCTGTTTGAGATACAGATTCACCAAGACTATTTTTAACTACGACCTCTATAAATTGTCTATCATTAGAAGTTGTGTTTCTTTCTAATAAAACTGTTTCTTTTTTCCCAGAAATGGTCACCAATGATGAAATAATCTTTGCTGATATAACATGATCTCCAGATGTAATTTTCCATGGTACATAAATATCCCTTAACTCCATCGAATTTACAACAACTTCCCTATTCCCCAAAATTACATTTTTATCGTAAAATTCAATCTTCACTATAATTGACTCCTTTTCTCCATTCCAAACAGCAGAATGTATATTTACAGTATCACCTTCAATTAAAGTATCTTTTGAATACCAAATTTGACCAGGGATAAACCCTGAATTAATAAGCTCACCAGCAAAAACTGGTATAGCTGTAAAAATATATATTGGAATGACCAGAGAGAGAAAAAAATTTTTCATTTATTTAATAAAAATGACATTATGAATTAATCATTTCTTTATTATATTTTATAATTTACTTAAAAAAGCCACCTACCTAAAAGTTCAGATACTCGTGTATTATACCACAATGAATATTTATCCTTTTAAAAGAGAGTCCCCAACATCTCCAGCATCACCTGCCCCCATAGTAATTATAATATTTTTATTATCCATTTTTAAAAGATTATTTTTTAAATATATTTCTGCACTTTCAAAGTTTTCAAAAGATTTAGAATTGTTACTAATTTTATTTATCTCCGAGCATAAAATATCTGAGCTTATAGTCCCGTCGTCAGTTTCTCTTGCATAATAAATTGGTAAAATGATAACTTCATCGGCTTCTTTAAAACTTTTTGCAAAATCATATAAAAGTAATTTTGTACGACTAAATAAATGAGGTTGAAAAACAACAGAAATTATCCATTTATCTTTCTTGGGATATAATTCTCTAAATCCTTCAAGTGTTGCTTTTATTTCTGTAGGGTGGTGAGCATAATCATCATACAAGAGTGAACCCTGAGATAAAGTGCCTTTAAATTCAAATCGTTTCCAGGTCCCTGGGAATTCGCCGATATATTTTTCTGAGTCAACAATAGAAACACCTAGGATTGTGGTTACTGTAATCGCTGCTGCTGCATCTTTTTTATTGTGAATTCCAGGAATTTTCAACTTTAAATTTACATTAAAAAAATCATTATAATTTACAACTTTAGCATTAATATCTTTTATCACATCAGCGATATTTTTATCCTCTGGATTACAAATTACATATCCATCTTCTGGTACTTTCAAAGCCATCGAGTGAAATGCGCTCTTAATATCTTCTATGTCTTTATAATAATCTAAATGGTCATTATCAATATTAGTAATAACCAAAATTTTAGGATTTATATTTAAAAATGACCTTCTATATTCACATGCTTCAACAACCAAATATTTACTATCTCCAGCAATAAAGTTACTTTTTTCACCCACAAGTAAACTTCCAACTATTACAGTTGGATCATATTCCGCTCCACGCAGAATTTGGGCAATCATAGCTGTTGTAGTTGTCTTTCCATGAGTTCCCGAAACCGCAATTGTATATTTATCCTTACTTATAATATCAAGCATTTGAGGATATGAACGAACTGGAATTTCTGTTTGAGTTTTTATTTTTAAAGCCAAATCTGAGTCATAAGTATCTATTGCAATAGTATAAACTATTAAATCAGTATCTAAGGGTATATTTTCATATGATTGCCCTATTTTTATATCAACTCCAAGTTTAATAAGCTCTTTTACCACTTCTCCTTCTTGCATATCCTGCCCAGTTACTATTTTTCCATCATGAAGCATCATACGGGCAATCGCTGAAATACCTATTCCTCCAATACCTATAAAGTGCACATTTTTAATTTTTGATAAATCTAATTCCATCCCAGTACTAAAATTTTTAATATTAATTATTTTTAACACATCCTTATATTATACATACTACATATTTTCAAGATTTTTTACTAATCAAAAATTTAGAAAGAAGTATATTATTTTAAGTTTTCATCTATAAACTTTTTAAGACTTTCCAGGTCTTTTATATCATTATCATAGTGATAAGTATTTATTCCTAAAGATTGAGCACTTTTTACTGCGTTAATATCATGCTCAAAATATATTACATCATTTTTATTTAAATCAAAATTCTTTAATAAAATTTTATAATATTCTGGGTCTGTTTTTTCTGGATTATGCTTTAAAGTAAAAACCTCATAAGGCATTTTATCCAAACCATATAGCTCTCTTTTATCATCACTCGCACCAGTAAGAATTATTTTTTTATTTGGATATGTTTCAAGTAATTTATACATATCTTGAAAAATCTCAAATTTACCCTCTTCTTTTTCTATAATAAAACAAAACACCGCATCAACTAAAATTGTTTTCACCACAGTACTAAAATTTTTATTATTTATCATATATTTATATCTAATATTTTATTAATAATTTATTTTTAAAATTATATCTAACTTAATCGAAAATTTAGTACGGGGCAAGTATAATTTTATTTAATTAAATAATTTTTTTAAATCTAATTTTCTTGGTTCTTTAATAATTAAAACTTTTTTATCTTCTATAGATTCTAACAAAGAAAACATTTTAACCCGATGAGATGAATTCCAATGATACACCCATGAAATAAATTTAAAACTTAATTTTTCTTTTGAACCATCAGGGAACCCATGTCTTTTATCTATTCCAACTCTTATTTTAATATTTCTTATAAAAATACGCCATAATTGAACTCTAGTTGAAATATCAATATAAATAACCAAATCAGCCCAACTTAATCTATTAGGTAAGGATGATGAATAATTACCATCAACAACCCCAGTATCTCTTAACAGAAACTGCTTACTTATTTCTTCCCAATCATTTTTATCTTTTATACTCCAATCAGAATTTAAAAGTATATTATCCAAATGATACACAGGATAACCAGTATAAAGACCGATTCTATTTGCGAGAGTAGATTTTCCAGATCCACCTCCACCAAAAATTATAATTCTTTTATACATCCCCGTACTAAAATTTTTAATATTAATTATTTTTTATCACGACTTTATGTTGTAAACATATTTTTAAAACTTTTTACTAACCGTAAATTTAGTACGGGACAAGTTTTAATTTAAAATTAATTCTTCCCCATCACCTGAAAATATATAATTAGTATCATCTACTATTATACCTTGTCCATCCCTTAATATTCTAATAGGATATTTACAATTTTTCATATTTAATTTCACTTTTTCTTTTTGTTCATCTTTATAATGAACTTTTAAAACAAATGGAACTAAATTTAATGCATTAAAATCTGTAATCCCAAATCTATCCTTTCCATCTTCGTTCCAAGTAGAAACTTCTATGGTAGGACAAGCAACATAAGCTCCAGCACTTGTTCCAATATAGACTCTACCCTCTTCCAATAATTCTTTAAGAATTTTATCAAAACCAGTTTCTTTTATAACTTTTAACAAATAAAAAGTATTTCCGCCTTCTATGTGAATTACATTTTTATCTTTAAAAAAAATTCTTAATTCTTCTTCGCTTTTGTCTTCAATATCTATTTCTTCAAGATTATATCCTTCTTTTATGACTTTATTTTTATAATTATCAAAAAAATCCCAATTATTACGAGAAACCTTGTAAGCAGTTGTAATATAGCCAATTCTCATCTGATCTTTTGGAATACCAGTTAGTCCATATCCATATTTGAGCAAAAAACTACCGTCTGAAGAAAGAATTAATTTCATAAAATTAATTAACTTTTTTTATAACTTCCAATATTTCAGGAAACGATTCTATGTTAAAATGACCTTTATCTTCAAGAATATGGAAGAAAGCATCTGGGAGATTCTCTTTAACAATTTCCGAATTTTTAAATGGCACAAATTTATCATCTTTTGAATGCCATAAATGAATATCTTTACAAAGATTAGAAATCTTATTTATTTTAGTTACATCAAACTCAAAAGTTGAAAGTTTCTCTAGTTGTTGCCCTTCATCTGTAACACAAGGAGCCATTAAATGTAATTGAGAAATTTTTTTTGAAAAACCATTTTCAGATAAATATTTTAATAAAAAAGTAGCACCCAATGAAGTTCCAACAAGAATAGGACTTTCGTCATATATAAAATCCAAATGTCTATCAAACCAAATTTTCCAAGCTTTATAATCCGAATTTTCTCTCAATGGCATATTGGGAACCAAAGGGTCATAAGTTTCTGCTATTTTTTCAATAACTTCATCTCTCCAATGTTTTTTGTTTTCGTATGGATTAATATCTGTTGTATTAAGAAAAGTATAAAAATCTTCTTTATTAGCAAAAGTTTCCCCTCCCCTGATAAAAATAATTTGTTTTTTCATATTATTATTTAATTTTTAATAAATCGCCATTAATTATTTTTTGGGACATCGCATAAATTTCTTCTTTAAGAGAAGAACTTTCATCTATTTTATTTAATATGTAAATAGGTTTTTTAAGATAAAAAGCAATCGCCATTTCACATAAAACAGCCCCGCCAATATATCCGTCTTTCACATTTTTCTTATAATTCAAAACTAAAACAATATCACCTTTTTCTATTTCAATAAAATGCTTCTTTGTAAGATATGATTTTATTTTATAATCTTCTGGTCTTTCGTTCCAAGTTTTATATGTATCAACATTAAAATCTCCGCTTTTCTTCATTTTATTAGCTACTAATGGAATCTTGACTTTAAAACCCAAAATTTTTAACTGCTTCTCTATTTCAACGGCTTGAGTATAAAAAGAAGCACTTGAACAAATAACTATTGTTTTTTTATTTTTGTTTTTCATTATTTTATATTAAAAATATTTTTTGCTTTATTAAAAAGAATAAACATTTCTTCACAAAGAATTTCTGGAATAAATTTAGATTTATCTTCTAGAGAGAGATGAGGCAATTCATCAATCTTCCAAAGCTCAAAACCTTCCCCGTCATCTTTTTCTACTTTTAAATCACTTATTTTGCCTTCGTACAAATACACATACAAAACGCCTATAGTATTATGAGATTTTCCATTAACATGATTGACTGCACTTTTTTTCTTTTTTATTAAAAACACAAGTTTATTAACATCTATATCTATACCAGTCTCTTCTTTACACTCCTTAATCGCGGTCTTTTCATAGGAATCATTTAATTCTACGTGACCAGCAACTGTTGAATCCAACTTATCTGGTAATAGATTTTTATTTTTTGACCTATGTTGAAAAACCATTTCTCCATTAGGGGTTATAAACCAAATATGGACATCACGATGAAGCAACTCATCTTCATGAATTTTTTCTTTTGTCTCAATCCTTATGACATTGTCATTATCATCTACCACCTCTAACAGTTCTAATGGATTACTCATAAAATTATTTCAAATTTTTTATAATCTTCATAAAAAGATCATTGCGTTCGTATTCATTATTAAACATACCAAAAGAAGCAAAAGCTGGAGAGAATAAAATAATATCTCCTTTCTTTGTATGTTTAACAGCTCTTTGTACTACATCTTTTAAATCTTTACCTATCTCATTTTTAATTTTTAAGTTAAAATTATTAATTAGCTTATCAGTCCCTGTCCCAGGAATTAACACTATAGTTTTACAGTTTTTATTTATAAGTTTTACAAAATTATCTAACGGAAGATTTTTATCTGCACCTCCACAAATTAAAATAATATTTTTCTTTTCACTTTTTAATGATTCAATTCCCGAAATTGTTGCCTCTGGTGTAGTAGCGTTATTATCATTATAAATCTTAATTCCTTTATAAGAACTCAATAATTGCATGCGTCCTTCAAGACCCTTAAAATCTTCCACAGCTTTTTTAATCTTAGATATAGGGATATCAAATTGTTCTGCAACCTTTACGGCACAAGCTAAATTTTCTCTTTGATTTTCCCCAGGAACAATAAATTTCCAACTTTCTATTTCTTTTTTATTTATAACTATCAATTTACTTTTAATATTTGGAGGAATTAATTTTTTCATTTTAGGACGAATAATAAGAATATCATTTTCCTTTTGATATTTGTAAATATTTGCCTTATCATCAAAATACTTTTCCATATTATCTTTATAATAATTCATATGATCAGGCATAAATGATGTGAATATAGAAATATGCGGTGAAAGTTTTGCTTCACCAAAACCTTGTAACTGCCAAGAGTCTAGTTCACAAATTAAAATATCCCCTTCTTTTACCTTTTTAAGTAAAGGTAAAGTTGCTACTCCACGGAGATTACCCCCAACATAAACATTCTTGTTTAAAAATTTTTCATTAGCTTTTAATATTTCATATATAAGTGTAGTTGTCATTGATTTACCTCTTGTTCCTGTAACACCAATTATTACCACCTTAGGTGCACATTTAGCAAAGAGAGATACATCCATTTCAACTGGGATATTATTTTTCTTTGCTTCTTTTATATAAATAGAATCAAGTGGTACCCCAGCAGCTTTTATAATCATATCTCTATCTCTAAAATCTTCCAGTCTATGTTCGCCAAGTATAAATTTAATATTTTTAAATTTTTTCAAAGCTTTTATTGAAGATACGAGTTGTTCTTTTGTTTTTAAATCTGTAACTATCAAGTCCGCACCACATTCAGATAAAAATTTAGTGTATCCAATACCACGACCCAAAAGACCAAGCCCCATCACAGTAATCTTCTTTCCTTTAAAATGTTGTTTATAATTTTTCATTTTAGATTAAAATATCTTTTTACGCATATACACCATGGCTTATATGCGTAGTTTATTTTATTTCAAATTTTTCTGCAATTCTTCCATGTCATCAAAATGTGTTTTAACACCATTTACTTCTTGATAATTTTCATGCCCCTTCCCCGCTACAAGCATAAAGTCACCAGGTTTTGCAAATGTACAAGCTTTTTTTATGGCTACATGTCTATCAATTATTATTTCTACTTTATCAAGACCATCAAGAGGTAAACCTTTTTGCATATCATTTAAAATATCTTCTGGTTTCTCAGTACGAGGATTATCTGATGTTAGAATAAGAATGTCACTCATATCATAACCAATTTTTGCCATTATTGGACGTTTACTTTTATCACGATCCCCCCCGCAACCAATAACTGATATAACTTTATTATCACCTTTCATTCCATTTATTGTTTTTAAAACATTTAGAAGTGCATCTGGAGTATGAGCATAATCTATTATACCAGTTACACCACTTTCACTTTTTATATATTGAAAACGTCCAGCGACAGATTCCAAACTTTTTATAACTTCTTTCACTTTTTCCCCGCCTGAATGACTACCAAGTCGGGCAGGTTTATCTCCATATAGAAGTAAAACAGCTACAGCATAAATTCCCAAAATATTATATGCGTTGAATTCACCTATAAGTTTACTTTCTAATCTTTCATTAAAATCCGCTTCTTTTTTTAAACTAAAAGTATATTTCTTTGCCTTTGTAGAACTTAGCACATATTCTCCTTTATCATCATCTATGTTTGCAACCGCAAATGAAGACGCAGGTAATATATCAAAAAAACTTTTTTTGGCATCACAATAATTTTCAAAAGTTTTATGATAATCCAAATGATCTAGTGTAAGATTTGTAAATATTCCACCCGCAAAAGTAAGACCTTCTATTCTCTTTTCACATACAGAGTGTGATGAAACTTCCATAAAACAATATTCACAACCAGCGTCGTTCATTTCAGCCAATAATCTATTTAAATTTATTGGGTCTGGAGTTGTTCTAACTGATTCAAAAGATTCATCATTTATTTTATTTACTATTGTTCCAATCATTCCAGCCTTATGACCTAAATCTCGAAAAAGTTGATGTAATAGCGTGGCTGTAGTTGTTTTACCATTTGTACCAGTCACTCCTATTAATTTTAATTTACTGGATGGATTACCATAAAAATTATCCGCAATTATTCCCACTGCACTATGAGTATCAGCTACTTTAATATAAGTAACACCGCTTTTAAATTCTGAGGGGTCGCGCTCGTAAACAATAGCAGTTGCTCCTTTTTCAATAACTTCATCTATATAAAAATGACCATCTACCATATTACCAGCAATAGCCACAAACAAAGACCTAGGTTCAATCATTTTTGAATTAAGTGATACCGAAGATATACGGGTTTCAAGATTACCATGACTTTCTATTACTTTTATATTTTCTAATACTTCGCTTAATATTTTCATCCTTTTATTTATTATTTAATTTTTTAAAATAGGTCAAGGCCTTCTCTATGTCTAAATATACTTTATCAATAGGCTGATTACCATTTATCTTTTTTAATTTACCTAAAGACTCAAAATATTTTACAGTTTTACCCACTTGTTCTTTGTGCCACTTGATACGTTTACCAATAATTTCTTTTGTATCAAAAACTTTATAAATGGCTTTCATGTTACCAGTCTTACGTTTTATCGATCTCTTGTATACTTCATTATCTGGAAGAGTAATATATATCACAAATATATCTTGTCCTTTTTCTTGAAGTATTTTTTTAGTTAATTGTGCTTCTGGCTTAAGACGTGGTCCACCAATAAAAATTAAATCTTTATTTTTAGATTTTTTACTTATTTGATCTAGAAGAAATTTTTTCATTAATACAACAGGCAAGGGTCCACCTTTTCCTGCTGTACGTCTGGCCCATTCACCATTTTCAGTTTTTTCTTTTAAAAGTTTTCTGGTGTAAACACCTGTTTCGACGGATTGAAGCGAGTATCTTTTTTTTAAAAGATCTGTCTGAGTTTCTTTACCTGAAGCAATCATTCCCATCAAAGCTAGATTAAAACCGAGTCGTTCTTTTTTCATATAAATTTAATATTATCATAAAAATGGTCAAATAAAAACCCTTGTGATATAGTACTGAAATGAGAATATTAGCAATTGAAACTTCCTGTGATGAGACAGCCTTGTCTATAATAGATACGCAAAAAGAAGGCAAAAAAATTAAATTTAAAATACTTGGAAATGAAATATCTTCCCAAATAGCTCTTCATGCTCAATATGGTGGTGTTTTCCCTATGATGGCCAAGCGTGAACATGGAAGAAATATTTTACACATTTTAGTGAAAGTACTAAAAGAATCAAAAATGTATTCTTTAAATAAAAAGACTCAATCTGATAATAAATTAGAAAATAAAGTTCATAAAATTTTGGATAGAGAAAACGAGATTCAAGATAGATGGATGGAAATAATGCCTCTAATAAAAAAACCTAAAATTGATGCTATTGCTGTAACAACAGGACCTGGTTTAGAGCCTGCACTATGGGTAGGGATAAGTTTTGCAAAAGCACTCAGTACCTATTGGAATATACCAATCGTTTCTGTTAATCATATGGAGGGACATGTCTTTTCTATTTTTCCTAAAAAAACCAAAAATTTTACAGTAGATACAAACAACATTAAATTCCCAATGCTTTCTCTTTTAGTTTCTGGTGGACATACTGAACTTGTTATTGTAAAAGATTGGCAAAAATATAAAAAAATTGGACAAACAAGAGACGATGCGGCTGGCGAAGCTTTTGACAAAGTGGCTCGTATGCTTGGACTTCCTTATCCTGGAGGACCAGAGATTTCAAAATTAGCTTCAGCAAAACGTAAGGACGAAAGTAATATGCTTGATTTTTCACGGTCTGGCTCCTCGTCCTCCCTCGTCCGAGGACCTGAAAAATCAAGCATATTACTGAAGGCAATAAATTTACCCCGTCCTATGATTTATTCAAAAGATTATGATTTTTCATTTTCTGGGTTAAAAACAGCGGTGCTATATCTTGTGCGAGATTTAAAAATTCAAAATCCTAATATATTAAATGATATAGATATAAAGCAAAAAATAGCTTGCGAATTCGAGGATGCAGTTGTAGAAGTACTAACTCATAAAACAATTAAAGCAATTAAAGAATATAAAATAAAAACTCTTATTGTTGGGGGTGGTGTTTCTGCAAATACTTATCTGCAAAAAATAATGTCTGAAAAAATTAAAGAAAATAAATTAAAAGTAAAAGTTCATTTTCCTTCTAAAAGTTTGACTGGAGACAATGCCCTAATGATAGCTATCGCGGGATACTTCCAAGCTAAAAATAAAAAATTTATAAAAAATATAAATACTATTAAAGCCAAAGGCAATTTATCTTTATAAAAAATCCAGGAAATTAAAAAAGGTGATACTTCATAAGTATCACCTTTTTAATTAAATTTTTCTTTTTTTAAAATAAAATTTCAACTGCTCTTCTTATAAGCAAAAAAGTTTCGTCGCTATTATCACCAAAAGAGTACGCGATTTTATCTTCATAGATTGCAGGTAAGTCATCTTTATTAGTCGTAAGACTTATAAGATTTCTCGTAACTGCTGACTCTTTTTTTGAACCCCAAGCAGATTCGTAAAATTCATCAATTGCTTCTTCAATAGTAGTAGCAAAGGATTCTACTTTTAACAAAGACACTTCGGTGCAATCTAAAGCTTTTTCAATAATCTCACAAATTCTTTTTTCAGATTTATCAATGAAACCCGAAATATAAGAAAAAAGAAATGCGAATTCATCATGAGTTAATTCTATTCTATTCATATAAAATAATTTTTAAGGAACCAACAATGGTTCAGATTTAGTACCATTTTTATTTACACTATATTTTATAATTTTAATTGTCAATAAAATACAAAAAATTAATCAAATAATTTTAAAATTATAATTGAATTTTTTGAATAATAATCCAAAAAGTGCTATATTTTACATATGAATGAACCAAATATTGATTCAAAATTATTAAAACCCTACGATCCGAAAGAAACAGAAGATCGCATTTATAAAATATGGGAAGAAAGTGGATTTTTTAACCCTGATGTTTGTATAGAAAAAGGAGTTACAGATAAAGATGCAGAAGTATTTTCTATGGTATTACCTCCTCCAAATGTAACAGGAACTCTACACTTGGGGCATGCTGCCACACTTACTATTGAGGACATCATGACTCGCTTTGCTCGAATGCAAGGAAAAAGAACTTTGTGGCTTCCTGGAACTGACCATGCTGCAATCGCAACTCAATCAAAAGTTGAAAAAATATTAGAAAAAGAAGAAGGAAAAAGAAAAACAGATTTAGGAAGAGAAGAATTTTTAAAAAGAGTAAATAAATTTGCCCAGGAAAGTCACGACACAATAATAAACCAATCCAAAAAAATGGGGGCATCTCTCGACTGGTCTCGTGAAGCTTTTACTCTAGATGAAAAAAGAAACTTTGCGGTCCGTACAGCATTTAAAAAAATGTATAATGATGGTCTTATTTATCGTGGTCATCGTATTGTAAATTGGGACCCAAAAGGCCAAACTGTTATTTCCGATGACGAAATTGTTTACGAAGAAAGAAAAGCAAAATTTTATACTTTTAAATACAGCAAAGACTTCCCTATTTCTATTTCAACAACACGACCTGAAACAAAAGTTGGAGATGTAGCGGTAGCAGTAAATCCAACTGATGAAAGATATAAAGAGTATGTCGGTAGAACTTATATCATTGAGGATTTTTGTGGAGTAAAGCTTGAAATAAAAATAGTTGCCGATGACGCTGTTGAAAAAGATTTTGGAACAGGGGCTCTTGGAGTTACACCTGCACACAGTCAAATAGATGCTGAAATTGCAGCGCGACATGGACTTCCTACAAAACAAGTAATAAATGAATTTGCAAAAATGACTGTTGGGGATGAAAGAATTTTAAATAAAAAAACAACCGAAGCTAGACTTGTAATAGCAGAATGGTTAAAAAATGAAGGGCTTCTTGAAAAAGAAGAAGATGTAGACCAAAATATTTCAACAGCTGAAAGAACAGGAGGTATTATAGAGCCACTTCCAAAGCTTCAATGGTTTATAAATGTAAATAAACCCATTGAAGATAAAAATAATAAAACACTAAAAGAATTAATGCTTGATGCTGTTAGAAATAAGGGAATAAATATTATTCCTGACCGATTTGAAAAAATATACTTCAACTGGATTGAGAATCTTCGTGACTGGTGTATATCTAGACAAATTTGGTATGGTCATAGAATTCCTGTTTGGTACAAGGGAAAAGAAATCTATTGCGGACTTGAAGCACCAAAAGAAGAAGGCTGGATTCAAGACGAAGACACACTTGATACATGGTTTTCTTCTGGGCTTTGGACTTTCTCCACACTTGGATGGCCTGATTTAAATTCACCTGATTTCAAGACATATCATCCAACGACAATCATCGAAACGGGATACGACATTATCTTCTTTTGGATTGCCCGTATGATACTTATGAGTACATATCTTGTTGGGACCGTACCTTTTAAAACTGTATACCTGCATGGAATAATTAGAGATGCACAAGGGCGAAAAATGAGTAAGTCTTTAGGTAATTCCCTAGACCCACTTGAACTAACTAAAAAGTATGGAGCAGATGCAGCACGTATGTCTCTCGTTATAGGTACAGGCCCTGGTAATGATAGTAAAATGTCTGAAGATAAAATAAGAGCATATAAAAATTACGCCAATAAACTTTGGAATATAACACGATTTGTATTAAGTAGCACTGAAGGAATAAAGTTTAACAATAAATTTAAGGAATATTCAGAAAAAGATACAGAACTAATAAAAGAAAGGTATGAATTGATAATAGAGGTGACAAAAGAAATGGAAGAATATAAATTTTACTTAGTTGGAGATAAAATCTATCAATACACTTGGTCACGATTTGCTGACGTAATTTTAGAAGAAAGTAAAGAAATATTTCAAAATGGTAATGATATAGACAAAAACTCAAGAGCTCAATTTCTATTAGAAACATTAGCGGATATTTTAAAAATTCTTCATCCTTTTATGCCATTCGTAACAGAAGAAATATGGAGTATGATGCCTGTCCGAAATGCTTTAGCAGGCGGGCCCATTAATAATAAAAGATTATTAATGGTGGAAAAATGGCCAAATTAAAAATATAATCATACTTGTCCCGTAGTAAATTTTTGATTACAAAATAAAAAAATATAATATTTATAAAATGAGGTCGAATAAAATACAAATTAATATTAAAATTTTACTACTGGAATGATTGATTTATTGAGAGATCCTAAAACTTCACTTTTAGCTATAGCAAGTGGATTGATTCCAGCTATTTTTTGGCTTTGGTTTTGGCTTAAACAAGAAGACAGCGATGAACGCGAGCCAACGGGACTTATTATTATATCTTTTATTATAGGAGGATTGCTTGTTTTTATGGCTATTTGGCTTGAAAAATACTCAATGAGTTTTATTAATGACAAAACAGCACAAACAATAATATGGGCCGCCATAGAGGAGCTGCTTAAATTTTTAGGAGTAATAATTATAATATGGGGAAATAAAAATGTTGATAAACCAATTGATTATCCTATGTATTTTATAGCAACTGCTTTGGGTTTTGCAGCATTAGAAAATATTCTTTATTTATTAAATCCATTTAGTGTAAGCGGAGCAATAGTAGGAATGCTTACAGGTAATTTGAGATTTCTTGGTTCCACATTATTACATGCTATCTCAAGTGCTATGATTGGTAGCGCACTAGGATTATCATTTTATTTAAAACAATACAGAGTAATATATCTTTTTATTGGTATCATCTGTGCTATTCTATTGCATAGTATCTTTAATTTTTTTATAATGAAAGGAAGTGGCGAAAATTTCCTTTCTGTTTTTGGATTTTTATGGGTCGTCACGATTATCAATATACTTATATTTGAAAAATTAAAACGTATGGGAGACGATATTCCTGTACTAAATTAAATTATATGCCAAAAAAGAGATCATTTTTAGAACGTTTAACTGGTAGTATGAGATTTGAAGAAAACGAAGAAAACGAAGAAGAAAATTACCTTGGTGGAGCAAATAGAAAAATTAATTCTCCCACTAAAGATAACCATGAACAAAGAGAATCTAAATGGGAAGAAGAAATAGATGCAGAATTAACTGTAGACTTATACCAAACTCCAACAGATATTATTGTCCAAACAATGGTAGCAGGAGTACAGCCAGATAATCTTTCTATTACTATAACTCGCGATATGATTACTATACGTGGTAAACGCGAAGAGAACCAATCAATAGAAAAAGATAATTATTTTGTACAAGAACTTTATTGGGGTTCATTCTCAAGAACCATTTCCCTTCCAGAAGAAGTTGACCCAGAAGAAGCAGAGGCAATAGAAAAACACGGGCTATTAATTATCAAACTTCCTAAGTTGGATAAAAATAGAGAAACAAAATTAAAGATTAAATCAATATAAAATAAAAAATCCTGACTTAAGTCAGGATTTTTTATTTTATCGAGCGAAAAGATATTATAATTTTATAGAGAGAATAAAGTCTCCACTATTTCCACATATATTAACCTTAGCATTATCTTCTATTAAATCTAATTTTTTATAAACAAAGTCTTTATCTATCATATGAGTTTCTTGTATTGTCTCAATTTGACCATCTTCTTTTTGAAGAAGAATAGTATGCCCAATACCTTCTTCTTTTAAAAAATAAAAAGTTTCAGTTTTCTGTCCACTATTTTCAGTAATAATCTGAATTTTATTATAAAAACTTGAACCCTCAATAAAACTAACAATTTCTTTAACAACCTCTTGATTTATAGATTTCATATTATTATTGGTATTTATACAACTTCATATTTTATAATTTTGCGACAATTTAATTGTATAATTTTTTTAAACAATTAAATAGTCTCCACCCCACAATCCTCGCTTTCTAGGCACAATAAAAAAACACCTTAACAGGTATTTTTTAATTGTGCCTAGACCAAAGACTTTGAACTGGCTATCTAGTCTGAGGTAAATATTTTAATTGTAAGACTATTATTTGTTGTGCCTAGACCAAAGACTTTGAACTGGCTATCTAGTCTGAGATAAATATTTTAATTGTAAGACTATTACTTATTGTGCCTAGACCCAGATTTGAACTGGGGACCTATCCCTCTTCAGGGGAGCGCTCTACCAACTGAGCTATCTAGGCAATTATATTTTATTTTAAAACATTTTTACTTTATATCTGGGCAATTTATTTTTTTTGATTTATAAGATTTAACAAAGCATCTATTTGTTCTTGGTCACCCAACTTTGCTTTTATATCTCCTATGCCTTGTAAATCTGAAGCACCTCCTGTATATAAACTAGTCAAACCGCTAATATAAGGTTGAATAAAATAATAAGTTCCAATGGTTATAATAATTATAATACCCCAATAAACCGCCTTAAATATATTATTTCTTTTTTTACTACGGATAAGACTACTCAGCATTTCGTTGTTTTCTTTAGACAACTTTAAGTTTTCCTCTAATAACTGTTTTGTCTCAGGATCCATATTAAGAATATTATCATATTTTGTTCGAAAATAAAAGTGCCCTCGGTACGAATCGAACGTGCATCTATTCCTTAGGACGGAACTGTTCTATCCATTGAACTACGAGGGCAAAATTATAAGAGCATTCCAATACGTACTGGAATGCTCTTATAATACGTCATTATTTTAAAAATTACTACTCTGTTATACCTAAAAGTTCTGCGATCTTTGGCTTATTAAAACCAACAATTAAATCGTTATCGATTAAAATTACTGGTACACCCATTTGTCCACTTTTATCTACCATTTCTTTTCTTTTTACTAAATCTACAGAAACGTCAAAATCTTCAAAGGCTATATTTTTCTCTTTAAAAAAATCTTTTGCCATGTGACAAAAATGACATGATGGTGTGCTATATACGGTTACTTTTTTCATATAATTTATTTAAGTTAAATGATAATTAATTCTGCTCTATAATTATAGCATAGTGATAAAATATGCAAATATTGACATAATGAATGTGGGATACAAAAATCTCGCCTGACCCAGTAGGTGATTTTTGTAAATCACGGTCGCTGGTGCTTTTCCATCTTCGACAAGGAAAAGCCTTTCGATTCTCCTCACGGTTCGATTTACTAATCGTTGCACGCAAAAGAAGCAGTTCTTTTGCTATCCCGCACATATATTAAAAAAGACTCTTTAAAGAGTCTTTTTAGATATGTGCGGGATACGAGACCGCGAGTACGTTTATCGAAGCTTACAGCTTCAGTACACCTTTTCGCTCCGATATCCATCGGAGAACGAAAAGCTTTTCGATTCTCGCACGTAAGCCAAGCAGTTGGCTTACTATCCCGCACATATTTAAAAACACACCTTTCAGTGTTTTTAAATATGTGCGGGATACGAGAATCGAACTCGTGCCTCAACCTTGGGAAGGTCGCATCCTACCACTAAACCAATCCCGCATTTTACTTATTAAAAATTCCTTTAATCCAATTCCAAAAACCATGATTATTTTTCTCTGTCTCTGATGAAGATATAATTTTTTCACTCTCGTTAACTATTGTAACCATCTTTTCACCATTTTTAACGAATGGATATTTTTCTCGAATAATCTCTTCTTTTCCTTCTTCTGTCTCAAGTCTAGCTAAATCCTTTAACAAAGATGTTTCTTTCTTCTGTAAAATTTCTAAATTATCTAAAATATCCCCTTTTACATGAGCAGTTTCCCTTTCTCTTTTTATTAAATCAATAATCTTATACCCGAAGAAAATTAAAATTACAAAAAGAAGACCAAGTGCTATGGGCGAGTGCCAAAATTTATAATTAGTTTTCTTGGATTTCATCATATTTAATGGTAGTATTATATCATGAATTTCAATTCAAGAAATAAAAAAAGAATAGAGAGAGCTTTTGCAGTAGTTTCAATACTTGTAATAATAAGTATGATTTTACTATATATTCCGGGCCTTATGAATTAAAAGAGGTGCTTAAACTTCCTTTTTACGTCTAATCTTGGAGTAAAACTACATAAAAACACCTATTTATAGGTGTTTTTATGTAGTTTTAACTATTTGTTCCTCTCATCATTTTCAAAAAAACTTCATGAGATATATTTATTTTTGCATTTGCCTGCATTCTCTTTTTACCCTTTTTTTGTTTCTCAAGTAATTTCTTTTTACGACTCACATCCCCTCCTCCAACCATTTTACTACCATGCATAAGAACATCTTTACGGAAGGCAGAAACTGATTCAGATGAAATAATTCTACCTAACGCTTTGCCTTGAATTTTAAAATTAAACTGCTGCCTTGGAATAATATCTTTCAATTTTTCAACTTGTTGCTTAGCTTCCTCTTCAACTTTTCTACGTGATACTACTCTACAAAAAGCTGCCATTGGTTCATCTGCTACAATTATATCTAGTCTAACTACATCGGCTTCTTTATACTCTCCTATTTCATAAGAAATTGATGAATAACCAGAAGTAATACTTTTCATATCATCAAAGAAATTACGCATTAGTTCGCGTAACGGCATTTCTAAATCAATAGATGACCTATTATCTCCAAAATTATCTGTGCCTTTTATTAATCCTTCATGATCATATAAAAATGGCATAAGCGAACTTATATAAATAGAAGGGGTTATAATCTTTACGTTAACCCACGGTTCAAATACTTTTACAATATTTCCATCGTCAGGAAAAAGATGAGGAGAATATATAATTTGTTCAACACCGTTACGGAGTAATACTTTATAAGTGATTGAAGGCATAGTTACTATTAATTCCAAATTAAATTCACGATTTAATCTTTCTGTAATAATTTCTAAATGAAGCATTCCCAAAAATCCACATCTATACCCCCTACCGAGTGATCCAGAATTTTCTTCTTCATAAGAAAAAGATGAATCTGATAAACGCAATCTGCTTAGTGCTTGTTTAAGATTTGGAAAATCATCCTGACTTTCTGGATATATAGAAGCCCAAACTACTGGTTTAGGATTTTGATAACCTGGTAAAGGTGGCATTGGTTTTTTAAGAAAAGTAATAGTATCTCCTACGGATGCTATTCCTGGCTTTTTAATTCCAGTAACTATATATCCAATTTCTCCACTACCCAAATAATCCCGAGGCTCTTCTTCTGGAGAAAATGTTCCAACTTCAAGTGAAATAAATTTTTCTGAAGAAACAGCAAAAAGAAGAGATTCCCCTTTTTTAAAACCCCCGTCAACAACCCGAATATAAACTATAACTCCTCTATGATTATCATATTTAAAATCAAAAACTAAGGCACGCCCAGTATTAGTTGCTAATAAAAGGTTTTCATTTACATGAGGACAAGGTATTTTTTTTATTATTTCTTCAAGTAATAAAGCTACTCCTTCTCCAGTCTTTCCAGAAACAAGTAATATAGAATCAGGATCTATGTCTAATAAAATAGAAACTTCCATTTTTATTTCATCAACGCGGGCTAGTGGAGAATCAATCTTTGAAAGCACTGGAATGATTACGAGCCCTGAGTCACGAGCCATTTGTAAAGTGGTCAGTGTTTGTGCTTGCACTCCCTGAGTCGCATCCACAAGGAGTATAGACCCTTCCACAGCCTTTAGGGCACGAGATACTTCATACGAGAAATCTATGTGACCAGGTGTATCGATTAAGTTTAAAATGTAATTATCATTTTTTAACTTATATTCCATACGAACAGGTTGCATTTTTATAGTAATTCCTCTCTCTCTTTCTAAATCCATTGAATCTAGAACCTGGTCTTTCATTTTACGCTTTTCAATCGTACCAGTAACTTCAATCATTCTGTCAGCCAAAGTACTCTTGCCGTGATCAATGTGGGCAATGATTGAAAAATTTCTAATTGATTTGATATCCATCCCGTTAGAGATAGTCCCTCTTTATATGGGACGTATCTTATTAATTTTATTTAGTAATATAAACCTTATTTCTATTGTAAACTATCCCGTAGATTATGACATACACATCTCTAACGGGAGACATAAATCTATACTACCAAAAAGAGCCTTAAATTCAAAGAACTCCCAGATAGGGCTTGGAGCCCTATCTGGGATATTATAAAATTATAAATCCGCCTGTTCTGGTGCAATAACTCTGTTTCTCCAAAATTTATTTCTAAGAGCATGAATAATACCAAATAATTCATTGCTTTTTAACAGAATTAAAACAAATACCCCAGAAGCAATACCCATAATTCCAGATATTAATCCTTGAAGGAAAATACCTAAACCTGTATTTAAATTAAATATATTATCAAAAAATCCCAATGAAAGATATGCGACTGACCCCATAACAACTGCTCCTGCAAAACTTTGAATAAAAGTTAAAGATAAATTTATTTTTTTATTATGTAGAAAGTCTTTTTTAAATAAAAACCAGATTAAAAAGAAATTCAAAAGTGAACCTGTTGCATAAGCTAGTGGTAATGCGAGCATTATGGTTCCGGGAACATCTTTAACTCTTAAAATTAATTCTAATTTTAAGAGAACATTAGGATAATTATTAAATATATAAATTAACAATTGAGCAAAGACAATAACCATTACAGATGAAAAAACATTTATAAATAATGGTTTTTTTGTATTCCCTGCAGCATAATATCCTCGAACAAATAATAAAACAAGTCCTTGAGATGCAAGAGAAATTACAAACAGAGCAACTGATGCAGCAGTTAAACGAGTATCGGCCCAAGAAAAAGTATTGGAACCAAGTATAACACGTACAATCTGAGCACGAAGCACTATTAAAAGAGTAATAACTGGTAAAGACCAAAATATAATCTGTCTAGCAGCAAAAATTATTTGATCTATAAAATTATCCATATCTTTCATGGAAAATGATTTAACTAAGATTGGAAAAGCCGCGACAGAATATGAAATTCCAATAATTCCAACAGGAACAGATTGTAGATTAAAAGCAAAAGTAAATAAAGAGATAGAACCCTCTTTAAGAGTTGAAGCCATCGCAATGAGAAAAATGAAAGCTAAACTATTACAAGAAAGAGTCAGCGTTCTTGGTGCTGATAATTTTACAACGTGAAGTATTTCTTTCCATCTAATTTTTAAAATAAATTTAGGAAAGAAATTATGTTTTATAACAACAGGAACTTGAATAAGAAAATGCATCAAAGCTCCTAGTATAACTCCCATACTTAAACCATAAATACCAAACCTTGGATAAAGAAATATTATTCCAAAAAGAATTCCAACATTATAAAAAACTGGAGATAAAGAGAAAATAAGAAAATTTCTAAATAGCTGAGTTATTGTACCGATTAAATTTGAAAGTCCAATAAAAATCGGAGATAATAGCATTATTCTACTTGTTGTAATAAGTAAATTAATTTGATATTCATTAAAACCAGGAACCATATAAGAAACTATATATGGCATAAATATAGCAATTATTATGCTGGCAGATACCATAAATATCATGTAAGCGCTAAAAATATTATTTATAAATGAACGTGCTTTATCTGCAGTATCGCTATTGTTATTTATTTTATCTACTAAAAATGGCATCAGAACTGTAACAGAAGCAAGAGATGCTATAGATATATATAAAAAATCTGGTATTCTAAAGGCGGCATAATAGACATCTAACATTGGACCTGGTCCAACTATGTGAGCAAGTGTTCTATCTCGAATAAGCCCAAGTAACTGAGAAAGGAAAGCAAAACCGCCAAGCAATAAGGCGGCTTCATTTACTCCCCGAAATTCTTTATTAAGAAATGTAATAATTCGATTGACCATTGCTAATTTTGATAGAAATTATTTTTTTTTGATAAGTAATGAATAAGATTGAGTAATTATACACAATGAAAATTAATATAACTAGACAACAATATTTACAATTCTATTTGGAACATAAATAATTCTTTTTATTTCTTTATTTAAAATCCAATTTACTATATTTTTGTCTTTCAAAGATACATCTTTTATTTCTTCTTCTGTCATGTCCTTTGATATTATTATTTCAGCACGAACTTTTCCATTAACTTGAACAGCGATTTTAATCACATCGTCTATTATTTTCTTTTTATCCCATTTAGGCCATGAACTTTTATGAATAGATTTCTTTTCCCCTATATTACCCCATAGTTCTTCTGTAATATGAGGGGCAAAAGGAGCGAGCATCTGTAAAAATATTTTAAAATCATTTTTTCCAATAAATTCACTCTTTTCAATCTCATTTACTAAAATCATCATAGAAGATACTGCTGTATTGAAAGCAAAATTTTCAATATCTTCACTTACTTTTTTAAGAGTCTTATGAATAATTTTTTCTACACCTAAAATACTTTTTGTATTTGTAACTTTCTCCTGAATTCTGTATATACGATCTAAAAATCTACGTGAGCCAATAATGCTGTCAGTTGACCAAGGTAAACTTTGTTCAAATGGCCCCATGAACATTTCATATATGCGTAATGTATCAGCTCCATAATTATTAACAATATCATCTGGATTTATAACATTATTCCAACGTTTACTCATTTTACGCCCATCCGTAGCAAGAATCATACCTTGATTTTTTAATCTTTTAAATGGCTCTTTAAATGGAACACAACCTAAATCAAACAAGAAATTATTCCAAAAACGTGAGTAGAGTAAATGTCCAGTTGCATGTTCTTGTCCACCTACATACATATCAACTTCTCTCCAATATTCAATAGCCTTTTTTGATGCAAATTGTTTTGAATTTAGTGGGTCCATGTATCTTAAAAAATACCAAGATGAACCTGCCCATCCTGGCATTGTGTTTGTTTCAAAACCTTCTTTTACCCATGACTTTACACCTGCAAGTGGCGACTCACCTGTACCGATAGAAACATAAGATTTAACATTTGGTAATTCAAGGGGTAAATCTTTTTCTTTAAATTCAGTTATAGTTCCATCAAGATTATGCCTTAACGGTATTGGTTCACCCCAATATCTTTGACGTGCAAATATTGCGTCTCTCATTTTATATTTTGTGACTATTTTTCCACCAACAAATTCTGTTATTTGCATGCGAGCAGCCTCTGAAGAGATTCCCGAAAAATTGTCTGAATTACACAAAACACCATCATCAGTAAAACACTTTTTTCCCTCACGTATTTCAAAATCATATAATTCTTTTGGATTTGTGATTAATTTCTTTGCTTGATCGAGAGTAAGCCACACTACTTCATGTAGCAATGCTTCTTCTTCGTCTACCTCATATTGTTCTTCATCTATTAATTCCAACTCTACTAAATCACTAATCAATTTACGGTTTACTTTTTTATGGGGATGGTGAAAATGTGATTGAATTGAAAATCCAAAATCTGTAACTGATTTTGTTTTATATCCAGTTTCTTCAAAAACTTCTCGAATTCCAGCTAGTACAGGATTTTCACCTTCTTCTATTCCACCATAAACTTTTGAAATTTGATTAAATTCTTTTGCCTTAATAAATAAATATTTACCATCTGATGGTCTTTTAACAAAAGCTGAGACAGCATATCTATATTCCTCTCCTTTAACACTATTCCCATAAACTGGCATTACTGACTGCTTTATATTTAAATTGTATTTTTTTGCAAATTCAAAATCTCGCTCATCATGCGCGGGCACTGCCATAACAGCACCTGTACCATAAGTAGCGAGTACATAATCAGCTATCCAAATTGGTACTTCTTTTCCATTGGCTGGATTAATAGCCATAACCCCCCTTAATTCTACGCCTGTTTTTTCCTTATCATTTTTAGTACGATCTTCATCAGTCTTATTTTTTATTAACTTTATATATTTAATAACTTCCTCTTGGTTTAATATATTTGATTTTAAGGTATTAACCAAAGGATGTTCCGGCGCAAGCACTACATACGTCGCACCAAAAATAGTATCGGCACGAGTTGTGAATACCTTCAGAGGTCCAACCTCAACTGACTTCGGAGGTTGGACCTCTGAAGAAATTGAAATCTTAAATTCTAATTCACTACCCTCACTTTTCCCTATCCAATTTTTCTGAATTTCTTTTATATGATCACTCCAATCTAACCCCTCAAGACCAGATAGTAACCTGTCTGCATATGCAGTAATCCTCATAAACCATTGACGCATTATTTTTTTTTCAACAGGAAATCCTCCTCTTTCTGAAACTGGATTTCCTTTTGCATCATTTACTATTTCATCATTTGCCAAAACTGTGCCCATTTTTTCACACCAATTTACTTCACTGTGTCCTTCATAAGCAAGACGATATTTCATTAAAATATCTTGCTTATCTTTTTTTGAAAAACTAGACCACACCTTTGCTGAAAAAAATTTTACATCAAAACTACAACTAGCATTTACTTTTAGATTTCCACTTTTTTCAAAAATAATTTCAAGCTCTTTTATAGGTCGTGCTTTATTTTTTGTTTTGTCATACCAAGAATTATAAATTTGAAGAAATATCCATTGTGTCCATTTATAATATTTGGGGTCAGTTGTATTTACTTCTCGAGACCAATCATAAGAAAGTCCTATAATAGAAAGCTGTTTCTTAAAAGTCTTAACATTTTCTAAAACGGCTTTTCTGGGATGTATTTTATGTTGCAATGCATACTGTTCAGCTGGTAAACCAAACGCATCATATCCCATAGGGTGAAGCACATTATAGCCTTGCATACTCTTCATACGAGCATATACATCACTACTTATATAACCACGAGGGTGTCCCACATGAAGACCCACTCCAGACGGATATGGAAACATATCAAGAACATACATCTTTTTACCTTTTCCATTAACGGTCTTATAGATTCCATTTTTATCCCATTCTTTTTGCCATTTTTTTTCAATTTTTTTATGATCGTAATTTTTCATATTTTTATTTCTTTATTGGTGGATACAAATCTTTATCTATAGTGCGAGTAAAACAAGTTCTACCTATTTTATGATCCCATGATTCATTAACTCCGCCAGGATAAGGATATGACGATGTTGTTTTGTCGTATTCTGCTATGGGAACCTGCATTCTATATGCTGTGACATTAGAATCCTGCCATCCTTTGGGTATATCTGCCCCAAAAGTAGCACATAGTTCAAATGAAAGTGTATCCTTAGGATTGTACTCATAAATTAAACCTTTTTCAAATTCTGGATCAACTGGCACAGAATATCCGGAAATAGGATTCGACAATTCGGATAATGTAATTGGTAATTTTTCTTTCTGTTGCCAATAATTAATAATTTGATATTGTATACCCTGCAAATCACTTACCCTTTTATCATCTAATCTCCAGGTGCGTTGTTGTGAGGGGCTACCCATAATTGCAAAACTCCATATAATTAAACCCAAAAACAATAATATAGAAAAAGAAGCATAAATAATTGATTTTTTGCTTTTAGAATCTAAAATAACATGATCTTTTAATTCAAAAAAATAATTAAAACCAACCAAAGAAGCAAGAATAGCAGCTCCTAAAACCTTTAATATAAATCTAATTGTAATTTCTCCCGAAACAAAATAATTAACAAGTGTAACTAAATCAATAACAACTACGAGACTAGCAATAAATATTATTAAATATATCATCCACTTAAAAATAATATTATCTTTTATTCCTAATTCAGCCTTGGATAATTTTTTCCAGTAATATGACAATAATAAATAAACGGGGAAAAATATTATAAGAGTTGCTAATGTGGAACGTATCGTATCATATGTGTAAGAATTATAACCATATTGATATGTTGAAGTTAATACATCAGGAAACTTCTTATTTAAAGTTTCAAAATACAAAACAAGAAAAGACGAAACGGAAGTTATAAGAGCTATAAGAACACCTAAAGAAATAAAGAAAAATCTTGGTGTTAATGATGGTTTTTGTATTGGTGTTTCCATATAACTAAAAGCAGGTTTCGGTCGTTATCTTTCAAAAAAAACCGAATCTGTATGATTAAATTAATAATGATTAATAAAAATATAAACAATCCCGTAATAACATCCTCCAACGAGATTCATAGTTATTGTATTATAACAGAATTAGGGTGTATAATAAACACCGGATATGAGAAGATTAGTCACAAAATCAAGTAACGCGCTTGAAAAAGTTTCCATTAGAGCAACTAGGTGGATGGGTTCCACTGGTTCCCTTTTTATTCATACAGTATTATTTATATCTTCATTCACATTATATTTTTTAGGAATCCCCTTTGAAAAAATACTCTTAGTAGTAACTACAATCGTATCTCTTGAGGCAATCTATTTATCTATATTTATTCAGATGTCAGTTAATCGTCAAGATGATAAGTTGAGTGCAGTTGCTCTTGATGTTGAAGGAATCCAGGAAGATGTGGAGGGTATCGAAAAAGATGTTGATGAAATTCAAAAAGACGTGGATGAGATTCAGGAAGATGTGGAAGGTATTGAAAAAGATGTTGATGAAATTCAAAAAGATGTGGATGAGATTCAGGAAGATGTTGAAGAAATTCAAGAAGATGATGAGAACGAAGAAAAAGAAGAAAAGGAAGATGAAGAGATTCTCACAAGAATAGAAGACACAATGGGTAAGCTCATCGAAGAAGTAATGGAATTAAAAAAACAGCATCAAGATATAAAGAATAAAAAATAGGATTAAAACCAAAAAAGATTTTAATCCTATTTTTTATTTATACATATTTTATACGAGATAACATATAAAATATGTAAATTAAATTTATGAGTTTATTTTATCTTTACTTCTCCTTGTCTTAATATTTCTACGTTTCCATTTTTTACTCTTATTAATGTTGATGGTTTAGATTTTCGTAATCCTCCATTAATATAATAATCCACATTATCCCCAAAATATCCACGAGCTTCTTTTATTGTCTCAGCTGGCTTAAGGCTCTCAATATTTGCGCTAGGAGCAACAACTGGTCCTACTTTTTCTACAAGATTAAATAAATTCTTATTTTTTTGACTTATTAACCTAAATGCTATTTCACCAGTCCCCCTATGAATATATTTAAATTTTAAACTTCTACTAGAAAGTAAAACACTCACTTTTGGTAAAAATACTTTTGAAAAATCACCTTTAATACCAAATTTCTTTAAATCTTCAATTTTAGATATTAAAACTATTAGAGGTTTACTTTTATCTCTTTCTTTTATTTTATATATTTTATCTATTGCTTTCTTTGAAAAAGCACTGGCAATTAACCCGTACAAAGTATCTGTAGGTAGCACTACTACCCCATCGTTTTTTAAAATCTTTATTACTTTTAGCCAGTTATTTTGCATATGACTTTAATCATAGTAAATTTTTTCAATAAAAAATATCTCATTCAGTAGAATGACCTACCGGGTGGCTTCCATCACTCCCTCATCCGAGGACTTTTTTATTGATAAATTTTACGAGGATAAATTAAAAAATTTAGAGGTACAACCTCCGAAATCAGTCGAGGTTGGACCTCTAAATTTTGAATTCTACGACATCCCCATTTTTCACTATATAATCCTTGCCTTCTGTTCTTACTTTCCCTTTTGAGCGTGCTTCACCATAACTTCCTGCTTCAAGTAAATCCTTCCAAAATACAACTTCAGCTCGAATAAATTTATCTTTGAAATCAGTGTGTATAGCCATACCCGCAACAGGTGCCGTACTTCCCTTTTTAATAGTCCACGCGCGAGTTTCATCAAGGCCAGTAGTAAAATAGGTATCCAAATTTAGTAATTTGTATCCTTCAGTTATAAGCTGATTTATTCCATCATCGTCACCTCCCATTTCTTTACGAAACATTTCTTTTTCTTCACCTTCAAAGTCTTTTAATTCTTCTTCAATTTTTGCGTCAATCACGACATATCGTGAACCAGTACTTTCTATATAGTCAGTAAGTTCTTTAAATATTTCGGGATTCATTTCATCTAAATTCTGTACTCCTCCCTTTTTATTTAATCCATAGATAAATGGCTTAAGAGTGAGTAAATTTAACATTTTTACTTTTTCCAATTCCTTTTCATTTAGTTCTACAGTATTAGCAAGTTGTGCTTTTTCGAAAGCAACTTCAAGTTTGACCAATGCCTCATCTTCTAGGATTGCATCTTTATCTCCCTTTTTAATGTCTTTATTTATATTTACTCTTCGCTTCGCAACAGTTTCTAAATCAGCAAGTATGAGCTCAAGATTAATAACCTCTATATCACGAAGTGGGTCAATATCTCCGTAAACGTGAATAATTTCGTTTCCTTTATCAGTTTTTAATGGGAAAATTCTAACCATTTCTAAAATGGCATCCACCTCACGTATATTCGCTAAAAATTTATTTCCAAGTCCTTCACCTTTTGCTGCTCCAGCGACAAGTCCAGCAATATCTACAAATTCTATAACTGCGGGTATTGTTTTTATTGATTTAGAAAATTCTGAAAGCTTCCACAGCCGTTCATCAGGAACAGGCACAATCCCTATTGATGGATCTATTGTGCAAAAAGGATAATTCTCAGCTGGAACACCCTTTTTTGTAAGAGCATTAAATAGCGTTGATTTTCCTACATTTGGTAAACCTACAATTCCGATTGAAAGTGACATGTATTGAATATACCAGATTTTTTAAAAATTTAATAATATCCTTGGTATTATTAAATATATTCTTTTGAGATTTTAATATTTCTCCATTATAAATTATGCATTTTATCCCAATTATTTTATTATAAATCTCAATACTTTCCTCTATTTTGTTTGTGATTGGATATCCTGGAAAATTTAAGGAGGTATTTAAAAGTACATAAATACCCGTCCTATCTCCAAATCTTTTAATTAAATCATAAATAAACGGGTTTGAATTATGATTAATAGTTTGAACCCTTGAACTATTATCAACATGGATAGCACCTAAAAGTTTATTAATTTGAGATTCTATTACTTCATATTTATAAAGCATAAATGGAGATGTTTTAGGACCAACAAAATACTCGTTGACTTTATCTTCTAGTACGATGGGAGCTATTGGTCTATACGATTCTCTTTGTTTAATATTCTCACTCAGATTTTTCTTAACTTTAATTTTATCTGGCCTTGCAATAAAAGATCTATTTCCTAAAGCTCTAGGACCAATTTCAGATTTACCATTATGTATAATAATAATTCCATCTTTTAATAAAATATCAACAGCTTTATCTAAGGTTTCTAAGGTATAAGTATAATTCGCATTGCCTTCACCTAAATATGGATAATTAACATCTGGTCTTAAATTTGATACTTTATTTATTAATATACATATGGCTCCTAGTGACTGCCCCGTATCATCGCAACATGGGGGAATAAACTGCTTAAACTTAGGGAATTTATTAAGTATCACTGTATTTAAATCTAAATTTAGGCTTGCACCACCAGTTAATACTAATTCTTTTTCGGTCGTACAAAATTTATCAAATATTAATTGTAAATCTTCTAATCGTTTATCAACAAAAAATTTTTGAATAGTTGCTGCAAAATCCTTTGCATCTTTGGTTTGAAAAATTGCCTGTCCTTTTAATAGAGGAAAAGAATCTTCGAGTATTTTTAATACTAAATTAACTTCGGTTTTCTCTATTTCATGAAAATTATCATTAAGAAAATTATAATATTCATCTCTTACTTCTCCAAAGCAAGCCAAGGCCATTAATTTTCCTTCCACAGATGCATACACATAAGTACCATAAAGAAATGCTGAACATACAGCATATGTTTTTCCAGAGATATAATCTTCGTTAATTATTTCTTGTTTTATTATATTATCTCCATCGCCCAAATAAACAGCCAAACTTTCTTGGATATTAATATCGTCAATATAGTCCCCCCCACCATCGCAAGAAATAATTATGGCTTTTTTGAACTCTGAGGACAAATAAATTCCAGCATGTGATAAATGATGATTTATAATTAATGCTTTGGTATTTACACCTAATATTAATAAGTCTTTCCAGTAAGGTTCCTTTAGTTTTTTCCCCTCAATATTTACAATATCAGATCTTTCTAAGTATGGATTATTTGTAGTTGTCATTGCCCAATAATTTATATCCTCGATATTTTTATTGAGTAGATTTAACCCATATTTAACAAGATATTCCATTTCTTCCTTATTGCATAATTTCTTTTTTTGCCTAAAAATTCTTTCCGCCTCTAAAACTAAAACAACCTTTGTTCCAATCGCAAAAGAAACGGATGAATTATGGCAATTAAAGGCCATACTACATAGTAATTTATCGTTTACAATATTATATTTTGGGTTAATATTTGATAGACAATCTTTCATAAGGTTGATTATATCATAGTTATTTTAGGTAGTTTTAGACACTAAATTACCCATCCTTTTTATTAAGGAGTTGGTTCAAACTAAAATATTATAGTAATCCTAATCTCTCTTTAATTTTATCAGAAATTTCTTCTATACCTTTATCTAATTTTACAAAATAGTATGTTGGTTCCAGTTCTGTGATATCTCTATTTCGCCCTTCATCTTCACTTGGGAGATTTGTCAATATAATCACAGGAACAGTTTTACCCCAGCTATCACCACGCAATTTCCTTAATACATTCATACCATCTATTTTTGGCATTACTAGATCAAGTAAAATGAGATCTGGATGTTTTTCTAAAGATAAATCTAATCCTTTCTTCCCATCTTCCGCTTCAATTACAGTAAATCCCTCACTTTCTAATTTAGTATGTAATACATCTCTAATTGGTTTTTCATCTTCTATAATAAGAAGAATTTTTTTATTTTCCATATTTTAAATATTATTTGCTTTAATATTAATTAAAAATAAAAAACAAATAATTTATTATAATAATACTTCTTAAACACTCGATTTTTCTTCTAAACTTTTATCAATTTCTTTAATTATCTCATCTAACTTATGGTTTGATTTAACAAAATATTTTGTTGCTCCAAGGCTTATATAAGTTGCAACTTTATTAGAGCTAACTGTATTAGAAACTACAAAAATTGGAATATGATTGCATTTCACATTATTTTCTTCTTTGCACCAAGCTATAAAATCAAGACCGTCACCTTTTCCAATAAGATAATGATCGAGCCAAATCACATCAACTTTTTCAAGTTCTTTTATGTATTCTTTTGCCTGATCGACTGAACGAGAAGAAACGACATCAAAATTATTTTTATCTAATTTAATTTTAATGGCTTCCAAAAGTGGCCTCTCATCTTCTAGTACTAAAATTACTTTTTTTTGATTTACCATAAATTAATTATAAATTATATTAATAAATTTTGCGAATTTTTATTTTTTTCTTTTATTTTCATTCCATCAATAGGAAAAGTTACATAAAATGTAGAGCCTTTGTTTTCTTCGGACTTAAACCAAACTTGACCACCAGATTGATCAACAATGGATTTAATAACATATAATCCAAGCCCTGTCCCTTCTGTCTCTGATTCCTTTGCATTATCTGCTCTAAATAATTTTGTAAAAATCTTATCTTGCTGACGTAATGGAATACCCATACCAGAATCTGAAACTTCAAACCCTAAACTATTTTCACTCATTATTTTTTCTCCAAAATTATCATCCTTATTTACTACTCTCAAACTCATTTTAATATTTGTTTCTGGTTTTGTATACTTTATTGCGTTAGATAATAAATTCTGGAATATCATACGTATTAATTTTTCATCAGCTAAAAATGTTGGAATATTTTCACTGTATGACTCTTCTACAATTAATTTCTTATTTAATATTTGAACCCTTGCTTCATTTAAAACATTTTTTACTAAATCTAGTACATTAATTGGTTTTGTATCAATAGTAAATGTCCCCATGTCTAAACGAGAAACATTTAATAAATCATCAACCAAATCAACCATTCTTTTATTTCCAATTGCTATTTCTTCTAGGAATTTTTTTTGTTCTTCACTAACTACTCCAGCATCTCCTGCAAGTAGCATCTCTGTATACCAATTTATTGCTGACAAAGGAGTACGTAACTGATGTGAGGCTAAAGAAACGAATTCTGTTTTAGCTTTATCAACCTCCTTTTCTTTTGTAATATCTCTTTGAATAGCAACAAAATAAATTATAGTACCTTCTTTATCTAAAACTGAGGAGATACTTAATGTTGCAATGTATAATTCCCCAGATTTTCTTCGGTTTTGTATTTCACCATTAAATGTCTTTTTTTGAATCTTTATTACATCCCACATATTTTCGTAATATTCTTTAGGCATGGGTGTTTTCCATAAAATACCTGCTTTCTTACCCATAGCTTCTTCTGGTGTATAACCAGTTATTTTTTCAACAGATTTATTCCCAAAAATAACAATTCCCTCTGGATCCGTAATTATTATTTGGTCTGAAGCATTTTCCACAGCTAGTTTAAATTTCTTTAAGTCACCCGCCATGTTTTCAGCATTATCTTTTTCATTTTCTACATCTTCTAGAATATTTAGAATAGCTTTTTTTGAATTTTCTAAATCTAAATTAGTTTTTTTTATTTTTTCAGAGGATAAATCTAATGCATCAATTTTTTCCTTTAATTTTTCAATCATTGACTTGAAAGCAAGGGATAAATATCCTAACTCATTATCTGTATTGATTAATTTTTCATCAATTTTTATACTTAAATCACCCACGCTAATTTTTTGAGATATTTCAGATAAATATTTAATGGGTTTAATTATTGATTTCAAAAAAATTATAATCGATATTATAACAATTATAATAACTAAAAAAATAATATAAAAAATCCAAATTAAAAGAATTTTTTGTGATTCATTTACTTTTTCTGTCGCTTTGGTTATATTTTTCGTTTCTAAGAGAAGTAAATTAGTAATATTTTGTTTAACAAATTCAAATTTTGAAACAGTGTCTTGGTAGGATTGAGAAACCCCAATTATTCCACCATATTCAATTAAATCTAATTTAGTTTTTTCAACACTATCAATAACGATATTTAATGAATTTTTAACACTCCTGTAAGACAATTTTGTTTCTTTGTCTACATCTTCAGAACTAAATATTAAATCTAAATCTTTTTTTATGTTATCTATAGTTTCTAACTCCTTATAATACAAAGAATAATCATTATTATTGAAACTTCTGTAACTAATTTCAACTAAATTCCAAACACTATCTCTTAATAATTGTTCTTTAGCAATATTATATTCAATTTTTTTATATTGATTTGTTAAGTTAACATTAACAATAGAAACCGCTGAAATTATAATTATAAAAACAAAAATAATCGAAGAAAAAGCAAAGATTATTTTTGATTTAATAGTGTTAAGCATGTAAATTATAATTATTTATAAATTTCTTCTCTAGTGTGATACCCATCTTTAATAATAGTATCATCAATATTCGTCTTGGTTACAACAATTGGATCTAAAAGAATTGAAGGTATATCAAATTGACCATCGTTTGTAGTTTTTATGGCATTGATGGGTAATCCTTTAACCAAAGAAACCGCTAATTCAACAGCACTTGATGCCAGCTTACTAATTGGTTTATAGACAGTTAATGTTTGTGTTCCACTAATTATCCTTTGGATAGCAGCTAATTCAGCATCCTGGCCAGAGACAGGAATTTTTCCATCAAGTCCAAATTCTTTTAAAGCAGTTATTACTCCAAAAGCAGTTCCGTCATTAGCGGCTACAACTGCATTAATTTCAGTTTTATTTTTCAATAAATAATCTTTTATATTTGAATATGCTACATCTGGATTCCAATCAGTAATAAATTGATCAAAAACAATTTCAATTTTCCCACTATCTATTAAAGGTTGTAGAACCTTAAAAGAACCGTTTCTTAGTAGAAGTGAATTATTGTCATCTGGAGAACCTCCAACATATGCAACTTTAAGTTTTGTGTTCTGATTAAATTTAATCATAGCATCATCTATCACATATTGAGCTTGATATTCTCCCACTTTTTCGTTATCAAAAGAAACATAAAGATCAGTATTAGCATTTTTAATTAATCTATCATAAGATATAACTTTAATTCCCGCTTGATGTGCTTTATTTACAACTTCAGTTAAAGCATCTGCTTTGTAAGGAACAATAACGATAATATCTTCACCATTTACTATCATATTTTCTATTTGAGAAATCTGCTTTTGAGAGTCATTTTGAGCAGCCTGAAAATCAACAATTACTCCCATTTCAGTCGCCTTTTTCTGAAATTCGAATTTATCTTTTTGCCATCTTTCCTCTTGAAGTGTGGTTATAGAAAAACCAATCAGAATATCTTTTGGTTTATTTTCAACAACAACTTTAGAACTCATATTAAATTTATAGTATAAAAACAAGCCTGCCAAAATAACGATGATAGCTATTGTAACCAATACGCCTATTGATGAGAAACCTTTTTTATAAATATTTTTCATATAAATTATTATATATTAACTATTAATTTTACACGATCTAAAATGTATTTTTAAACATTTTTGGATAATTTTTCTTCTAATTCTTTAATGCGTTCTTTTAATTTAATCATTTCTAACTCTCTGTTTATCATCATCTTATTATTTTTTTCTGAAAGTTCTAAATTTTCTTCTATTATATTTTGTGATTCTTCTAATTCTTTTGTTCTTTCCTTAACTTTATTTTCCAAGTTTTTATACAAATCTGACAAATCTTTTGTCATTTTATTAATATATAAAGCCATATCAGCAAATTCATCTCTAGTTTCTACTTTAAGCTCTTGAGAAAAATCACCATTACCAATATAAGTAAAAAATAATTTAAATTTATCTAATGGTCTAATAAACACTAAGAGAAAATAATAAATGGACAAAGATATAATCGATAATAAAATTATAATAACCAAAATAATATTATAAGTATTGCTAAAAATTTGACTACTTAAATAACCTAATCTCACTTCGGTAACTAAATAAAATGGGAACTCTCCAATCTTATTTAAACTCACCAGTTCATTGTCGTCGTCTTCTTCGTCTTTAAAACTTAGTGTAATTGGATTTTTATATTCACGAATATTATTTTGTAAAATATCATATTGCATTGGAACAATCTCTTTACCTAAATATTTACCACTTTTTTTCAATATTTCTTTTTCGTTATCGGTAAGATTTCCAAGGCTTTTTAAAATTCTATCTTCTTCAGATGAAAATAAAATAACCCCAAATTCATCTACAAGCATTGAAATATTATTTATTGATGCAACACTATTAACAACAGGTGTATCGATATCAGATTGATCTACTTTTACAACCATAACACCCATAACGTTACCATTATCTCCAAAGACTGGATCTGCAAAATAATAACCAAATTTATTACTTGTTATACCAATAGCAACATAAACAGCAGGTTCACCATTAATAGCTTTTTTAAAATATTCACGAAAACTATAATCTTGTCCAATAAAGGTTGGATCAGTAGATATTAAACCAACACCATTTTTATCCAATAAATAAACAGCTAAATACTTTTTTTCTTTATCGGTATATTCTGAAAATATATTTGTAAGTTCAACTTTTTTTACTTCACTGGGACCTTGTAAAAATTCTTTTACTCGTGTACGAGTACTCAACATATGAACAAACAATTGATTGTTTTTAAAAGTTAATATACTTTCATGTGATTGTTCTATTGTACTGGACAAAATTTCTACTTTCTTATTGTCCAATAAAACTTTACTCGTAGATAAATAAACAACGATTCCAACCACTATCAATGACGATAAACTAATAATGATAAGAAGTAATGCTATTTTTTGTTTTAATAAAAATTTTTTCATAAGTAATTATTTATACAAACCTCAATGAATATAGACATCCAACTCAAGTGATTCTATACTTAGATTCAAATTAAAAATAATATTGTTCAAATCTTTTTTAAAATCTTCCATATCATTAGTTAAAATATGATTATTTATTTTTAAATATATCCAAAATTAACCAACTTTTTCTTTGATATATTCAACTATTTTTGCTATCGGTGTATTTGATTTAACAAAAAATTCACTCGCTCCAAGCTCTCGTACTCTTTTTTCGTCTTCTTCTTGACTTAGATTTGTCAAAACAACAACCGCTGTTTTAATATTTTTGTTTTTAATAAATTCTAAAATTTGAAAACCATCTATTTTAGGCATCATTAAATCACAAATAATTAATGAGAATTGTTCTTTTTCTAGTAAAGGAAGGGCAATTTCTCCATTTGGAATATTTACAACTTGAAAACCCTCATGAGTTAACTTAAGTTCAAGTGCTCGAGCAAGAGGTTTTTCATCTTCTATAATTAAAATTTTCTTTGAATTCGTTTCCATATATTTATAATAACATACCTTTGTATTATAACATAAAAATTAGTATCAAATTATCAACTGGTCAGTTCTGTCCAAGTAATTCCGGTTATTTCACCATTTTGAAGATTTGAATCTGTTGTTCCGTTATCTAAAATAACACTGACTTGCATTTTACGTGTACTTGTTTTCATTATTCCTTTTGAAATAATTATTTTTGGGTCTAGAGTTGTTCCTATTCCAGAAGAAACTGAAACTTGAGCACAGTCTGTATTGTTAGTACATCCATTTGTAACAAAATCTAAAGAATAATAACCTACAATATTACAAGAATTTGTTACATCACAAACATAAGTTTTATCACGAGCTATTTTAGTTAAAGCATCCCTGGCTCCCCCTTCAGCATAAAAAAGTGCATTTGATGACTGAGCTTGGCCTTGTGAAATCATTAATCCACTAAAAGACATTGATGTAATACTCACTACAATAGCAAGAACCATCATTCCAAGAACAATAACTGTTGGTAGTGTAGCTATTCCTTTATTTTTTAAAATTATCATCCCGTTTAGATATAGGAAGTCTTTAGACTTCCTATATAATTCATTCATTGTTAAAAATAAAACTTAAGTAATTATCTATCTTATAATTTAAAAACGCAACAGCACATATCTAACGGGATTCATATTAATTATTTGAATATAAACTAATCGCAGTTTGCAAAGAAGTAGAATAAATCCAATCTGAACTAGTATTATTATAGCTGAAAGTCATATTTACTTTAATTGTAACCTGCGTTTTATTAAAAACGGTATTAGTATTTTCAATTCTAGTAAAAGTTGGAGTACTAACAATAATATTCGGGTTAGTTACATTAACAGCCACTGCTGCTCCTTCTTTTCTACGAAGTACACCATTTGAAACATCATAAATAATAGTAGTTGGAACATCTAAAATACTTCTTGTGAGAGTAAGAGAAGGACTTGTTCCAACTGTATCTGGAACAGAAACTATAGATGCATTCTTAATATCTTGACGAAGTAGTTCTGTTGCAAAACTAATATCACGATCCACCTCACTTCTTGCCTGAGCTTGTCCTTGGCCTCTTGAAAGAGAAATAAATGAATTAGAAATTATAACTACAACAACAGATAAAATAGAAATATAAATTAATAGTTCCAGTAAACTGAAAGCTCTGTTATTCTGAATTTTCTGTTTTAAATTATTTTTTTTCAATTTGATTAATTTTTATACAAAATTAAATATTAAATTTTTTAATGGTCTGGCTCCTCGTATACCCTCGTCCGAGTACCTTAAAAAAATTAATGTTTAATGGAGTATTTAACTATCGCTAAATTTATGAAGACCAATTTACTATAATTTTATTTATAATGGGAGTGTTTGCTCCTGCAGTTACACAATTATTTGAACAAATTTGAACTTTATATCTAAAATATCGTTTATTATTCCAAACTGGTCTTGAAGGTATAGGACAACTAGATTCTTTTATTTCAACAGGCTTATCGGGTCCAGATGTATCAAACCAATCGAGAGACCCACAAGTAGCGCCACCATAATAATTCCAAGGACCTGTTGATGAGGATGATGCTGCTAATTGGAAACGAACCTTACCTTCATTTAAACCAGCTCCACCCAAACTACCCTTCCACATAATTGAATTATATCCAATACTTGTAGAATTTGCAGTTGTATCAAAAACTGAAGAAATAAGGGTTCCACTAATTTGTTTTAACCCAGTTGTAGCAACAAATGAAACTTCAGGACCATAAAAATATCCAGCACTATTGTGAGAATAGGCACGAACATAATAAGTAGTACTACCAGTTAAACCTGTGATATTAGAAGTAAAAGCCCCCGTTGTAAAACTTCCTACTTCTTCCACTTTATTTGTATATAGTGAAACTGCAGGTGCAATATTCCCTGGGTCAGCGTGAGATGCAGTGTGATAAACAACTCCTCTTAAATTATTATTTTCATTTCCAGTATTTGTAATATTACCATTACCAGTGGCAGTCGTTGCGGTTATATTTGAAACTGCTTGAGTAGTGACAGTTGGGAGAGTAATTGAAACTAGTGTAGTAAATGAAACTTCAGGACCATAAAAATATCCAGCACTATTGTGAGAATAGGCACGAACGTAATAAGTAGTATTCCCAGTTAACCCAGTAATATTTTCAATGAAAGCTCCAGTTATAAAACTTCCACTTTCTTCTACTTTGAGAGTATATTGAGAACTCGCAGGTGCAATATTCCCTGGGTCAGAATGAGATGCCGTGTGATAAACAACTCCTCTTAAATTATTATTTTCATTTCCAGTATTTGTAATATTACCATTACCAGTGGCAGTCGTTGCGGTTATATTTGAAACTGCTTGAGTGGTGACAGTTGGGAGAGTAATAGCAGATGTAATAGTAAAACTTCTTGTGGTTGCCCAACTACCATAAGTATTAGTTCCTGCTGGGTCTTTAGCACGTACTCTCCAATAATATGTACCTTCAGCAAGCTCTTCTCCCGCCTGGACTGTATAACTTACTTTCTGACCTGGCGTAAATGGACTCGGATTTCCAGGAACTACTGTGTTTAAAAATCCAAGATCAATTCCAGAAACTTTATCAAACGAAGTAGGAGCAGAAATTGAAGGAACTAAACTAACTGGACTATTAGATGTAACTGCATTGGGAATAATAAGAGGTGCAATTCCTTGCCCTGTCCAAGTAATTCCATCAGGGGAAGTCGCAAATGAGTTTGCTGTTCCTTGACCTGCCGCCACAAATTTAGTTCCATTCCATGCTACTCCCTTACCCCAACTTGAAAAGAGAGTTTTAGTTGCACCTGAAAACCAAGAAGTACCATTATATGAATACATAATAGTATCTGTAGTATCATTACCAACTGCTACCCACAAAGTACCATTCCAAGTTATTCCAGTCACTGATGAAGAAAAAATAAGTCCCTCTCCTGTCCAATTAATACCATTATATGAATATGCGAGAGTATTTCCACCAACACCTCCAGCTACCCACATAGTGCCATTCCATGCAACAGTTCTACCATAACTTGTAAATAGAGTTGTACTACCCGCAACTCCCGTCCAATCTATACCATTGTATGAATAAGCTAGAGAATTTGTTCCTTGTCCAGTAGCAACCCACATAGTACCATTCCATGCAAGATTATACCCAGTAGAACCGAATATAGTTTTACCTGTAACTCCTGTCCAATCAATACCATTGTACGAATAAGCAATTGAATCTGTTCCAGAACCAATAGCGACCCACATAGTACCGTTCCATGCTATTCCATAACCATACCCAGAAAATACTGTTGTTCCTAATCCGGTCCAATCTATACCATTGTATGAATAAGCTAGAGAATTTGTTCCTTGTCCGGTAGCAACCCACATAGAACCATTATATGCGACTGCACTCCCCTGTGTTGAAAATATAGTTTGTCCATCTCCAATCCAAGTTGCACCATCAGATGAATGAGCAATAGAACTTGTACCAGAAATATCTCCTACCGCTACCCATTTTTCTACTGTTGGAAATCCTGGATCAGTACTTATTTGAATATTATATTGAACGTCATCACTTTGTGAATCAGTAGCAGTCATTTCCAAAGTTGGAGTAGTGTCAGCATTAGACGAAGCATCTACTGGTGTATTTAAGACAGTAACTGGAGAAGTGTTTGGTATATTGGGTGTAAATGTTCCAATTAAAACTCCAGAGTCATATTTAGAAGATAAATCTTTCTGAAATATTTTATATGTATACGCTTGTCCATTTGTAAGAGCAGCTGTTGTACATCCTGCACTTCCTCCTGTACCATCAGTTTTACTTAGTGCAGTAGAAGTGGCACTAGATATAACACACGCAACAGTTGCCGTACCATTGGTAGCACCGACAGTTGGAGATGAACCTGGTGCTGGAACTTCCGAACCAGCAGAGCCAGATGCCCACCTATAGAGGATGGAACCATTTGAAGTATTAAAATATGGGAAACTTGAAGTTGTCCAGTTTAAAATATTTGACGCATTACCTGCTGTACCACTAACTGCAGTTGCAAATGGGGGCGTGTATTTTACAAAAGCAAAACCAATAGGATTAAATCCTGTTACTGAAGTATTTGTTTCTATTGCTGTACTTAAACCAGTAGGATTAGCCCAAGAAAAAGTGAGATCTACTAAAGTTGCTATTTTAACAAAAATATCGCCATTAGTATCTTCAAAAATAAAAATAGCTTCATTTAAATTATTTGGATTTACTTTTGAAAATGCTGCTCTATCTGCACCCGTTACAGTAGGAGCAGTACTATTGTCGGTTTGTACAGCAGGAACCGCACCGTTCACAGATGCATACCAGTCAATACCTCCACCTGCTGCATCGTTATATGTAAAAATTGCAACCTCATTTATACCACTGACTAACCATTCAACATTATTACCACTATCACCTATTGTTGGTGAACCAGATGTGGTATCACTCGCAACAGTTCCCCAAGCTGTACCACTCCAAACGATAAAATTACAGTCGGCACCAGTATCTACAGAACAAGCCGTGAGTGCTATTTTATCTGAAATAGGACTTGGTGAAATATCCAACATTTCTCCATCTTCTGTAAGATTGGCAATAGCTACCCCAGCAGCAGCGCCCCACGCACCACCAGCTGTTTTAATAATATATCTAGGGTCTGTCTGAGTTGTTGACAATGAATCATTTCCCCAAACAACCACTAAATCTCCTGACAAGGACTCGAATGCAATATCATAAGATCTTGTTGTTGGAACCGCTGATGGAGTAGCTCCACCTGAACGAGCATTAGTACAAAGTGCAGCAGAACACAAACTAGCAGTTGGTTCTCCATACCAAGCACTACCATTCCAAAGATTTGTAGACAAATTTTTGTTTGTATCTACCCATACTATACCTATATCATCGGAGCCTCCTCTCTCTGTTGCTCTTATTCCATATATAGTTCCTGAAGTTCTAATAGGATCTAAGTTTAATGCACCTGACCAGCTAGTACCATTCCAAGTCTGGTATTTTATTTCATTTGTAGTCGCAACATTGGCAGAATATACAACCAAAGCATCCCCGCTTGTTTGCTCATAAGCAATTTCAAAACGTTTTAAGTTTCCATCTCCGACTGTAGCAGACCATTGAGACACCCAACTTATTCCAGAATCAACAGATTTATAAATTGTAAGTAAACCTGCAGAATCTTGTATTCCTAAAAGCATTTCTGCTCGTGTTAAACTACTTCTTATATAAACATGTTTCGATGTACCACTTCCAGCAAATGGACTCGAAGCTTCCTCTACTGTTTTTGTTGAGTTCGTCCATAATCTCCTTTGAACGTTTGTCGTGGGAGTTGTCTGGTCGTAGATAAATACTCCGTCACCGAGTGCTGCAATGGAAACTGCCGGTGTTGTTGTTGTAAATGTAACTTCATTCCCATAACTTGTTCCTGCACTGTTAATAGCGTAAGCTCTGACATAATAAAAAGTACTTCCGGATAAGGGAGTAAGAGTTCCATTGTATATTCCAGTTGTACCAGC